>JBEBHD010000141.1:0-13510 GCA_040080915.1 Saprospiraceae bacterium | reverse complement strand
TTAAAATTTTCGCCGTAGGCACCCGGCTACGACTGCAAATTTTGCCTTGCCTGAAACAAAATTTGCTCGCTTTCGCCTCGGCACTGAAATTTAAACACGTTCTTACTTCCCAGGCCCCATAAAACTCGTTTCCACTGCATCTATCGTTGCCCCATTCGATACGATTTCAAGTCGGATCGGCACCTTGCGCCCCGTCAACCGGCTCTCCGGCATTTCAACAAAAAAAGCGCCCTCGATCTTGCCACCCTTTGGTATTCGGACCGGGGCTTGCCCCACCACGGAGATCACCGCGCCGGGCGTGGTTGTGGTCAGCCGGACGGGCAGGTCTTCGTTTGTTTTGTTGATCAGCACGTATGTGTACAGGTTGGTCAGGTGCGTATCGTCTTTTTGTTGGTACAGTTGGCCGGGGGAGCGCAAAATAATGCTTTCCACGATACCTCTCCGCGCGACCAGAAATACGTCCAAAGCCAGCAGCACGATCAAAACGGCTGAATAGGCATAGACCCTCGGCGTGAAAATCACGCGTTTGCCGGATTCAATGCCCGTCATGGAGTCGTACCGAATAAGACTGCGGGGCCGCCCGATCTTGTCCATCACCGTATCGCAGGCATCCATGCAGGCGGTGCAGTTGGTACACTCCAGCTGTGTTCCATTGCGGATATCAATGCCCGTGGGGCACACCGCTACGCAGAGGTGGCAGTCAATGCAATCGCCGCCCTCGGCCGTTTTCCCTTTTTTCAATTTAGCGCGCGGCTCACCCCGAACGGGATCGTAGGCCACGACAATGGAGTCTTTTACCAACAAAACGCTCTGCAAGCGCCCGTACGGGCAAATAGTGGTGCAAACCTGTTCGCGCAGGCGGGCATAAACGCCGTAAAACAAGCCCGAAAAAAGCAACATGGCCGAAAAACCGCCCCAATTTTCGCTGACGGGCGAGCGAACGATGTCCAGCACCTGATCCATGCCGATGATGTAGGCCAAAAAATAATTGGACACCACCACCGCGATTGCGAAGAACACCAGATGCTTCAACACCTTTTTTCTGACCTTTTCCCGGCTCCACGGTGCCTGGTCCAACTTGCGTTGCTCGCTGGCATCGCCCTCTATCCAGTATTCTATTTTACGAAAAACCATCTCCATGAACACGGTTTGCGGGCAAACCCACCCGCAAAACAGCCTCCCGAACACCACGGTAAACAAAATAATGAAGACGAGAAAGGTCAACGAGATCAGCACAAACAGGTGAAAGTCCTGTGGCGTAAACAACAGCCCGAACAACACGAACTTGCGCTCCAGAATATTGAACAACAAAAACTGCTCACCACCTACCCGGATAAAAGGGGTGACAAGAAAAAATGCCAGAAACGCAATGCTCACCCATGTTCGGTACCGGTAAAACCGACCCTTGGGTCGCTTTGGGTACAGCCAAATCCGGTTGCCGTCCTTGTCCACCGTGGCTATGTGGTCGCGGTAGTCCTCCACATCGGTATCGGCTGAAAAAGGAGCCTCAAAAAGGTCGGGTACCGGTTGCATGGTCTTGGTTGTCATGGCATAAGTACAATGAGGTAATTTGACAATGTGCTATACTTCACGCTGCGAGGTTTTGTGCATGGCCTTTGGCCTACTATTTTGGTTCAGTCCAGGTACTTAGCAGCGCTCAGTATGACCAAAGCGGCTTCGCACCTCGCGGTGCGAGGTGTAATTCCCAACGAGATATCACTTTGTGGCGGTAGTGTCTTGTGCCGGTTCTTTCCAAAGAACCCCCTGGGGCGCTTTGGGATTGGGCGGATTAGTGCCCTGAAGAGTGAGGATATAGCTGGCAACCTTTTGCATATCGGCGGGTTTGAGCTGTGCTTGCCAAGAGATCATGCCTTTTTCGGGCACGCCGTATTTGATGACTTTGAACAGGTCCTGGATGCCGCCGCCGTGTATCCAGTACTCGTCGGTGAAGTTGGGTCCCACCGTGCCCTCGCCGTTTTGGCCGTGGCAGGCTGCGCACACGTTTTTGAAGATCAGGGCACCTTCGCCAACCGCCTCCGCATCGGTAAGCCGAGTCACGTTCGACTCGTCAATGGCAGCGGATTGGCCAGCCAGGGCAACAGCGATTTCCTTTTTGGCAGTTTCCACCTCCATCTGGTATTCTTCGCCGGACAACGGCCCGCCGCCACCCCAATGGTAGTACCACATATAGCCGACTGCCCAAACGATGGTGATCAAAAACAGGTTGACCCACCAAGGCGGGAGGCGGTTATCAAGTTCCCGGATGCCGTCGTAGGCGTGGTCAGACATGATCTCGGCCTCGCGTTCGATGGGCACGGCATCCTCCCAATATTTTTTGCGCAGGCGAGTCCAAAAGCCGTCTTCAGCAGGCATCCCATCAGCCGGGCCGGTTTGCGGCAGCGTTACGCCGCTTTTGGCGGCCTCCAGGTCAAGCACTTTTTTGTACAAAAAATGATTGACATGGATAATGTAGACCATAGCCACCAAAAACAGGGCCGCACACGCGATGCCCAGTATCCAGAACATGATATTGCCCAATTTGTCGGGCGGTGCGGCAGCGGCCTGTGCCGTTTGTGCGCTCAGGCAGGTTGCCGTTATTGCTAAAAGCAGAATAGCGGATGAACGTTTTTTATACCTCATGGCTAATTATTCTTGTTCAGGGTGTGAGTCAATCTTCTAAGGGCAGCCCTGCAATGCGCTGCATTTCTGCTGTTTCGAAAAAAAACGCCCGGAGGGCTGCCATGCAGAAAACGAGGAAAAACAACACCAGAGTGACAATGCCAAACCACTGGATGCCGTCCACAGATTGAAGTAGGTATTTGTACATGATGAATATGAGTTGCGATAGGTTTGAATTTGAATGACGCGCCTACCGTTGTTTGGCCGCAGCGCCCACTTTGATATCGGTGCCCAAACGCTGCATGTAGGCAATGATGGCCACGATCTCTTTGTCTTCCAGGCCGGTTTCTCGCACACCCTCTTCAGCCAGTTTTTTTGCCACCTTTTTTGCTTGTTGCCGAGCATCTTCAATTGCTTCGTCTTCAAAACCAAGCGGGTATGGCGTTCCGACCTTGCGCAACGCAGTGATTTTTGCGGGCAGGTCATCTACATAAAGCTGCTGCTCGACCAAGTGCGGGTAGGCGGGCATGATGGAAGAGGGCGACATGCTCGTCGGGTCAATCATGTGGTTGAAATGCCAGCTGTCGGGGTATTTCCCGCCGACGCGCCACAGGTCGGGGCCGGTGCGTTTGCTGCCCCACAAAAACGGTCGGTCGTACACATATTCGCCCGATTTGGAGTACTCGCCGTAGCGCTCCGTCTCGCTTCGGAAGGGCCTGATCTGTTGCGAATGGCACCCCACACAGCCCTCCCTGATGTACAGGTCGCGGCCAGCTAATTCGAGCGGGGTGTACGGTTTTACGCTCGAAATCCGAGGAACCTGATCTTCGATGAACACCATCGGAATGATCTGCACGATGCCGCCGATGGCGATCAGAACGGTGCTCCACAGCAACATTTGCATGGGGCGGCGTTCCACCCAGCGGTGCCAGTATTCACCCGTGGCGGCCTTCGCCGGGCGGCGCTCGCGGGCGGGTGCCTCGGCATCCTCGTCCGCGACAAACGACCCCTGGCTGGCTGTTTTAAACAGGTTGTACACACCGAGCACAACGCCGACGAAATACAGGGTGCCACCCACGGCCCGCATGGCGTACATGGGCATTATTTGCGTGACGGTGTCCAAGAAGTTGCCCCAGACAAGTGTGCCTTCTGGCGTGAATTCCTTCCACATCAAGGCTTGTGTCCAGCCGGCCCAGTACAATGGAATGGCGTATACGGCTATTCCCAATGTGCCGATCCAAAAGTGTGTGTTGGCCAGTTTGACAGAGTACAATTGCGTGCGGTACATGCGGGGCCACAGCCAGTACAGGACACCAAACGTGAGAAAACCGTTCCAGCCCAGCGCACCCACGTGTACGTGTGCGATGGTCCAGTCGGTAAAGTGGCTGATCGCGTTCACCGATTTGATGGACATCATCGGCCCCTCAAACGTGGCCATACCGTAGGCGGTGACGGCCACTACCATGAATTTCAACACGGGGTCTTGTCGCACACGATCCCATGCGCCGCGCAGCGTGAGCAGGCCGTTGAGCATACCACCCCACGACGGCGCTATCAGCATGATGGAAAAAACCGTGCCCAGCGACTGCACCCAGTCGGGCATGGACGAGTACAAGAGGTGGTGCGGACCGGCCCAGATGTAAATGAAAATCAAGGCCCAGAAGTGAATAATCGAGAGCTTGTAGGAATAAACGGGGCGGTTGGCCGCCTTCGGCAAAAAGTAGTACATCATGCCAAGGTAGGGCGTGGTAAGAAAAAACGCCACCGCGTTGTGGCCGTACCACCACTGCACCAGCGCATCCTGCACCCCGGAAAAGATGGGGTAGCTCTGCGTCAGCGACACCGGAATCTCCAAACTGCGCACGATGTGCAATACCGCCACCGTCACCCAAGTGGCGATGTAAAACCAAATGGCAACGTACAGGTGGTTTTCGCGGCGGGTCAGGATGGTGCCAAACAGGTTGATACCGAAAACGACCCAAACCAAGGTGATGAGCACGTCCACCGGCCAAATGAGCTCGGCGTACTCCGAACTGGTGGTCAAGCCCATCGGCAGGGTGTACGCGGCGCACAAAATGACGATCTGCCAGCCCCAGAAGTGGATCCACGACAGTTTGTCGCTCCACAGCCTCGTTTTGAGCAGGCGTTGCAGGGAATAATAAATGCCCATGAACAGACCGTTGCCCACAAAAGCAAAAATGACGGCGTTGGTGTGCAGCGGGCGCAGCCGTCCGAAAGTCAGCCAAGGGCCGAGGTTCAAGGTGGGGTAAACGAGCTGAAATGCGAGGATCAAACCAACCAACATACCGACAAGACCCCAAATGAAGGCGGCCATGCCGAAGGCGCGAGTGATTCTGTTGTCGTAACGGAAATTTTCCATAAAAAAAGAAAAAGGTAGCGGGTAAAAAATGCGGAGCCGAGATAGTGGACGGAGCGGGAAGTGTGGCCCGGTTGGCTACCCGTCCTCCTGCGCCGCGTTGTCGCCTTCTTCAAATAGGATTCGTACCGAAGGCGTGTAATCGTCATCAAACTGGCCGTCCCCGGAAGCCCAAAAGAACACGAGCAGAAAGCCGAGCGCGAGTAAGAGGCTGGTGAGGATCAGAAAAAGCATGATTTTCATAAGCGACCGCAGGTCTGTTTGACAAACCCGGTGCAAAAGTCACACCCGCCTTTACGACGAAAGGTGACGCAAGTCAGGCCTAAAAATGACCTTCGTTAGGCGTGGTGGGAGGCGGAAACCTCAAACCAGAACTCGCTGCCTTCTCCCTCAGCGCTGGTGAAGCCGATTTTCCCGCCCATCATTTCCACGTAGCGCTGCACGATGTACAGCCCAAGGCCGGTGCCCTGTGTGGTGTTGGCGGCATTGCTCGCCCGGAAAAACCGGTCGAAAAGGTGCCTCTGCTCGGCCTGCGGGATGCCGATGCCGTTGTCGCGCACGCTGATGCGCACATGCTGATCCGAAACGGCGCTTGTCACCCGGATGGCGGTGCCTTCGGGCGAGTATTTGATGGCGTTGGAGATCAGGTTGATGAGCACGTTTTTTACCAAACCGCTGTCCAAGCGGGCTTGCAACGCACCCTCATGCCAGTGCTCAAAGGTCTGGCCGGGCTTGAACATATCTTTGAATCCCTCATACACCTCAAGCACACAGGCTTTCAATTCCACGTCCTCCAAGTTTGTGGTTACGCGGCCTTCCTCCAAACGGCCCAGCGACAAAAATTCCGTCAGGATGGTGTTCAGGCCCGTTACGGCGTTTTTGATGCGGTCGGCGTGTTTTTTTACCTGGTCAAAATCACGGCGCTCGGCGTACTGCTCCGCCAACGAGGCCGACGACAGAACCGTGGTGAGCGGTGTGCGAAACTCGTGGGAGGCCATGCTGACAAACCGGCTTTTGAGCTCGCCGAGATCGCGCTCTTTGGCCAGGGCGGCCTCCAGTTCGTTTTTGGCCTGCTCCAGTTCTGTAGTGCGCGCGGCCACTTTGTTCTCGAGGTCGTCGTTCGCATCCTGAAGGGCCTCGCTCAGGGCGGCGAGTTCCTGCTTTTGGGCCAAAATGGAGTTCTCGTAGTTCCTTCGGTAGGTGTTGTCCACCACAAAAGCCACGGTGAACATGCCTTCCCGGGTGCGGAAAGGGCTGAGGCTGACTTCCACCGGAAACTCGGAGCCGTCTTTTTTCATCCCTTTCAAATTCAGGCCGATGCCCATGCTGCGGGCGTGCGGGTTTTGCTGGAAGTGCTCACGGTGGCCCGAATGGCCTGCTTTCAGATGGGTCGGAATAAGTATCTCTACCTGCTTCCCGTTCAAGGCACCCGATTCATAACCGAAAAGGGCCTCCAGCGCGGGGTTGGCCATGACAATGTGCCCCTGCCCGTTGGTGAGCAAAATGCCGTTGGTAGCATACCGGAACAGGGCCTCGAATCGGTCTTTTTGGACCTCCTCCTCCTCGCGCAGACTGATAAACCGAATGACGAAAAAAGCGGCCGCCCAAAAACTCAGTACCGGCAACAGGCGCTCCAACAGGGCTTGCTGCAGCGGGATTTCGAGAGGTTTTAGGGCTGCGCCCATCACGGTCAACGTCGTAGTGACCACCGCGAGCAGCACCACGTCGTTTTTGTTTCGGAAAAAAATGGCCAGAAAGTGGGCAACCAAGTAGGCAAAAACAATATCGAACCGCCACGGCAGGAGCAAATCGGCGGCAAAAATGGCGGCCACCAATATCCAGATCAGGCGTGGGCGGTCGGCGTTGTTGTTCGTAATGGTTGGCACCATGCAAAGGTAGGATAGGGTCGTACAATGTGCTAATTAGTCAATGTGCTAATTCCGAACGAGGTGTCGTCTGTTTTCGGATAAGCTGATGGCCCTTAGCGACTTCATATGGGTAAGCCTCCGAAGGGCTTGTCTGTTTATAGCCGGCGTGCGGCGAAGTTTCCCATGCCCACCCCGAACAACACAATCGAAACCGAACTCAACGGCATCAGCACGGCGGCCACCAACGGCGAAAGCGCTCCCGTAACGGCATAGCTCAAGCCTATCACATTGTAAATGAGGGCAACTGCGTATGATTTTCGCACAATGCCCACGCCGGCGCGTGCCAAACGGATAAACTGGGGCAATCGCTCAAAAGCCTCCGAATGCAGGATGGCATCGCAGGCCGGCGTGAAATTATTGGCGTTTTCCGAAACCACGATGCCCGTATCGCTCTGGCGCAACGCACCCGCATCGTTCAGGCCGTCGCCGATCATCAGCACCCGCTGCCCGCGCTGTTGCAGTTTTTTTATAAAATCCAGTTTGTCCTGCGGGCCTTGATTGAAAAATAAGGTGTCCGGGTTCGGGAAAAACGGCGACAGGGCTGAGCCTTCGCGGTCTTGGTCGCCGGATAGCAAAAAAACGGGTGCCCCGCCTTTGCGCAAAAAGGCCAAAGTAGCCGCCAAGCCAGCCCTGAACCGGCTTTTTACTTCAAAATATCCCAAGACCTTGCCCTCAACGGAGACAAATACGCTGCCCGCCCGATCCGTTTCCGTGCCCACAAAAGTAGCAGAGCCGATCCGTATGTGCTGGCCCGCCACCGTACCGGAAATGCCCAACCCTACCTGTTCGCCGAAGTTGTCTACCGGAACGAGCGGTATTTCGGCCATGGCCGCACAAATCCGTCGGCTCAGCGGGTGTGACGAGTGGTTGCTCAGGGATTTGATCCCCGATTTAGTCCGATTGTCCAAGCCGCCGCCGTGGAATTCGATTGCTTGTTGCGTTGCATGGGTAATCGTGCCGGTTTTGTCAAACACGGCGGCATCGAACGCGGCGAGCGATTCCACAACCCGGTTGTTTTTCAGATAAAAGCGCTGGCGACCCAATATCCGCACGATGTTACCGAGGGTAAACGGAATGGACAGCGCCACCGTGCAGGGGCAGGCCACGATCATGACGGCGGTAAAAGCGTTTATAGCGATCGGGAAATCGCCCCGAACCAGCCACCACCACACAAATGCGCCGCCGCCGACCGCCAAGATCAACCACGAAAAAAAGCGGCCGGCTTGGTCTGCCAGGCCGCTGACCCCGCCTGCGTTCGTTTTTCCGCTCGCAAACGCTTCATTGTTCCAAAGTTGCGTCAAGCGGCTTTGCGACACCCTGCGCGTCAACGACAGTTCGATGGCGGTGCCCATTTGTTTGCCGCCGGCAAAAATGCGCTCGCCGTTGCGCACCGGCGCGGGATCGGCTTCACCGGTGACAAAACTGTAGTCCACCAGTGCCTCGCCCTTTAATAAAATGCCGTCGGCAGGAATGATCTCCTGGCTTCGTACCACGATGATATCGCCCGGCACCAGGCGGTTCACCGGTACATGAGCCTCCGAATCGCCGGTTTTCAGGGCTGCCGCTACGGGGAAATAGGACTTGTAGTCGCGTTCGAACGACAGCCGGTTCCAGCTGCGCTGCTGAAACCATTTGCCGATGAGCAGCAAAAAAGTCAGGCCCGCGAACGAGTCCAAGTACCCGGCACCGCTCTGGGTGAGAATTTCCCAAACGCTGCGCCCGAACAGGGATGCCAGCGCCAGGCAAAGCGGTATGTCAATGTTGAGCCGCCGGTTTTTCAGGCCCTGCCACGCAGAAGCGAAATAATCGCCGGCGCTGTACAGCAGTACGGGCACGGCCAGCAAAAGGCTCAGGTAGCCAAACACGTCGGCGAACCACCGGAAGGTTGCCGGGTCCATGCCCACGTATTCGGGGAAACTGAACAGCATGATGTTGCCGAACGCAAAACCGGCAACGGCGATCTGTTGTGCCAGTCTTTTTGGGATGCCCGCGGGCTTGGTGCCGGACACATCACCGAGGTTGATCTCGGGTGCGTAGCCGATACTTGCCAGCAGGGCGGCTATTTTGCGCAGCGAGGTTTGTGCCGGGTCGAACTGCACGGCCACGGTTTTTTTGTAAAAATTGGCCCGCGCATGCGAAATGCCTGCGTCGAGTTTGCCGAGCTGCTCCAAGAGCCAGATGCAGGAAACGCAGTGCATTTGCGGCAGGTAAAATACCGCTTGGGCCAGCGTTCCGTTGTCGAACTCCAAGAGTTTTTCCCGCACTTCCGGGTCGTCGAGGTAGGCATAGGCCTGCGCGTTGCGCTGGTTTTTGAGGGGTCGGCCCGCTTTTTCGTCAAGTTTGTAAAAAGCGCACAGTTGGTGCGCATTCAGGATTTCGTACACCATTTGGCAGCCGTTGCAGCAAAAAAACTTCGTATCCAGCCGAAACTGCTCATCGGGGCAGTCTTCGTGGCAGTGGAAACAACGGTGTTTTACGGGTGCGGCCCATACGCTCGGCACCGCCTGCTTGGACAGTTGCATGGTTGCGGTAGTTTTTGCAAAAGTGGCGGCGCGTGCAGGAGGGCGAAGATGACGCAGGTTGGGTGCGGGGGTGATAGGGATCAGGTGGCGAATATCCGTTTTTTTCAAAAGTCCGGTTTCTGGAGCAGGCCGGGGGCCTGTTCGGCACCTTTGATAAACAGGTCAAACTCTTGGGCGAAGTGCTCCATTTTATGGTAGGAGACCTCAACGGTGATATTGCCGTCGAGGTGGAGTTTGCCCGATCGGTTGACCCGTTCGTAGCGGCGGACGTAGGTCATGTTTACCAAAGCGCCGTGGTGGACACGGCAAAAAAGGCTCATTGGGACTTCCGCTTCGATTTCCTTGAGGCTTCGGTACACGGGAAGGCGTTCTACGGTGTCGCCATTGTAATAATGGAAAAAAGTCAGGGAGCCCTCGGTGAGGCAGCAGATCAAATCAGCGAATCGGACGACGACATTTCCCTTGCGTTTGTCGCTGAGGATCAGCCCACGGGGGTGTTGCGGCGCGCTTGGTTTCTCGTTTCGGACGGCCGTTTTTTCCATGGCTATCTGGACGGCCTGAATCAGCGAAGCCGATTTGATCGGTTTTACCAAGTACGCCCACGGTTGGAATTCGTTGATGGCTCGTACGGCATACTGCTCATAGGCCGTAGTGAAAATGACACCAAAGTTGAGGTGTTCGGTTTTGTGCAGCAGGTCAAACCCGCTCCCGTGCGGCGGCATTTCCACGTCCACAAAAACAATTTGGGGTTGAAAATGCTCGATGGCGGTTACGCCCTTTTCGATGGTGTTGGCTGTTCCGAGCACGGTCACCATGGGGCAAAGTTCGTCAAGCATTCCTTTCAGGGAGGAAATGGCATTTTCCTCGTCGTCAACAATAAAAGCGCTGATACGTCTCATGCGTGTGGTTGCCGGATTATTTAATGGTGGCCGGAAGGTACAGAGTACTTGTTGATCTTAGCCTGTTTTGCCGGGGCTTTTAGGATTTTTGCTACGCTAAACGACACGGTCACGCGGGTGCCTCGTTCGTAGGGTGTTATTTCCGAGCGGTCTTTTACTTCCAATTGGAGGTCGAGGTCAAAGAGTTGGTTAAGCGACAGAGCTTTGCTCTTCAGCATAGCAATGCCTTTGGAGCGGCGTTTGAAATCGGTCATACCCATTGGGTCATTTAGCCCTGCCCGCAATCCGGGGCCGTTGTCGGTGATGGTGCAGTACATCGTACCGTTTCGGATGGAGTAGTTGATCAGTACGGTGGCAAGCCCTTCGGGAGCAATGCCGTGAATGGTGGCGTTTTCAAAAATAGGCTGGAGGTACAGCGACGGGAAGGGCAGGTCCGAGGGGATGCTCTCGACTCCGGAAAAGTAGTACTGAAATTTTGATTTGCCGTAGCGCACCGTTGCCATATCCATGTATTGCTTGCAGTAAGACACTTCGTCCGCAAAGGTGATGAAGGTGGTTTCTGAGAAATCAAGCGTTTCGCGCAACATGTCCGTGAATATGGCGATGTACTTGCTTGCCCTTCCGGGTTCTGGGGGGAAGAAAAAGCGTTGGGTTGCGTTCACGGCGTTGCCGATGAAGTGAGGGTTGATCTGGGCCTGAAGCGCCAAAAGCCGGAATCTGCCTACGGCCAAGGCCATTTTCCGCAGTTTATCGCGGACTTGGTAGGCCCAAATGAGGGCCAAGATCACTAAGAACCAAACGGTGGCAATAAACCAAATAGTGGCGTACCAAGGTGCGGGCATGATCACATGCCAGACATCGGAGGGAGACCCGTACACGCCGTTTTGGGTATAGGCTACCACTGAAAGCCTGTACTTTCCCGGAGGCATATTGACTCCGAAGTCCAGTACTGGTTTGTCCAATCGGATGGTGTCCGATTGGATGCCAAACTTGTTCTTGGCCCATTTTATGACATGATTTATGGTAAGCCATTGCAAGGGGGGCATTTCCTCGGCGATCCGGCACTCAAAAAACAGATTGCCCCGGCTGCGGTAGTCCAGTCCAGCGAAATCAACTTCCACGAGCGTGGCCCCTATCGGCAGTATGGTGGTTCGGGTTTGGGAGGGCGCGTCGTTGAGAAAAACCTCGTGGACGTTGTTTTCGTCTCGGTACCGTACCGTAGTGATATACGTTGGGAACTTGCCTTTTTGGCGCAATGGTGCCAGCAGCAGCCGGGTGAGGCCGCCCGGCGAAGCGGCCCAAAGTGTGTCGCCGTGCGTTACCACCGCTTTTACGTCGTTGTTCACCAATCCGTCATGGTGGTTGTAGCGCAGGGTTTCCCAATTGCTGGGGTTGATGGAGTAGATGCCGTGGCTGGTGGCGAGCCAGACAAGTTTGGAATCTTCAATAAATATAGAATTAATGTTATTTATTGGCTGCTTTAAGTAGCTATTTATTTTTTCTATTTTTATTATTTTGCCTTTCCGCACCTCTAACTTGAGCAGTCCAATGTCTGGTGTTACTGCCCAGAGGCTGTGTTCCCCTCCAATATGGATATCAACTATGCGGTTTTCCAATTCTCGAAATCTACTTCCCCAATTGGAACGAAAAGAGTCTGCCGAGTTATAAAGGCCTTTTATCCCGCCCGCCCAAACGATATCATCAGAATCTTTTTCGAGGGCGGTAACACGATTTGACGTAAATTTATATACACTGCCATGTTTTTTGTGGACATAAAAAAGCCCTGCTGATGAGCCGCACCAGATAAAATCTCCATCAAATAACAATGCTTTAGGGCTTCCAAGAGGTGTTTTAATTTTCTGATGCTTCCCGTTTAAAGGCTGAAAGTAAACCCCGTCATCAGTAACAACCCAGTTTTCATTTTTAGAAACTGGATAGATTTCAAGTACACGATTATACCCATCAATTGACCTGTACCTTTTAATGGATAGTTTTTCATAACGGTTAATAGAATACACATTTCCTTCATCATCACCAAAAAGGATATCTCCTAAATCATTTCTTGATATGGAAGATAAGTTACTTGAGTATAAGCCAAAATTCTTCGAATAGGTGATAGCAGGGCCATTTGGCAACCCAAAAACACCACCGTCTAATGTGCAAAACCAAAACGTCCCCTGGTCATCCTCTATCATCCTAGTCGTTTTCTTGCCAATTAGATGTTTCTTAGGATTGCTCAAGTCTTGGTAAATATTGTCAAAACGGATTGCACCATACGAAGTACATATCCAAAAGTGGTTAGTTTTGTCGGTAAATACTCGACCAATATATTTACCCATTTTATTAACAACTCTACATACGCCTTGATTATACTCAAGAAGCAGCAAACACTCGTCAAAAGAATATAAAATTCGGTTGTTAGCAAATGCTATGCCGTCATACTTAGGAATACCTCCCAACTCTTTTACAATATCAAATACCAAAGTAGGTTGTAGTGGATCATTGCAATTGAAAATATGCCCACTTCCAAATGCAAGTAAGTCGCCTCCCAATCTACGAATTTGAATTGTTGAATTAGGCAGGAAATATTTGTCAACTGTTGTTTTGTTTATTTTGTAAACTACATCGGTTGTATTTGTGACCCAAACAGAAGAGTCAGAGTCTTCAAAAAAATCAGCAATGCCAAAATCAATCACTATGTCATTCAGAAAATAACGATCGAAACAATTATGTACAGTGTCATATTGCAAATAGGCCAAATTCTTAGAAAATGAATTTATCCACAATCGTTTATCAGAATCTTCATAAATGTTTATTATTTCAGGGTCTGGAATTAATTCAGGTGTTGAAAAAACCCTAATTCTTTTATTGTCGTATTTTATCAGACCTTTATCTGTTCCAAACCACAACATACCTCTACGATCTTGAATGATTGAATAAACTAAATCGCTTGGAAATCCATCAGAGGTAGAGAGCCGCATGTAAGAAATATCTTGCGCTAAACTAAGGATGCACTTTTGGCCAACCAAAAATAAAGCCACAACCAATTTTACATAGTTCATATACCAATGGTTCGTGAAGAAATTTGTATGAAATAAAAAAGGGTAAAGCGATAGGTTTGTGTTGCAAAACCAACCAACGCTTTACCCATGAGCATCGAGACAC
>JBEBHD010000357.1:0-3609 GCA_040080915.1 Saprospiraceae bacterium | reverse complement strand
GGGGTGGAGGAGGGCTGGTTTTCCAATTTGGGTAAACCACCTCGATTCGCCGGAGGTGCCGAGTATGTTTCCGGTTGGTTTTGGATCTGGGGCTGCGCTTCCGCTTGCGGCGCAGGCACGAACACAGTATCCGGTTTGCGCGGACGGTCTTCCTCCTCCATGTCGGTCCGTTCAGCGCGGGCTGTTTGTGTACGTTTGGACGAACACTTGGAAATGGCCCATAAACCGATGCACAAAAAAAACACCGCGATGATGAGCGTTTCGACTTTGGAAAATTTCATACAGCAACGAATTAAACTAAAAGTTTTAAAAAGAAAACAAGTTTCGTGGATGCGCCCTACTTTTACGCAACAAAAAACACACCGCAAATTTGGATAACCCATGACAGACCGGCAACTCTACCAAATTGCCCTCACCCTCCTGCCGCAGGTCGGTGCTATAACCGCCAAAACCCTCGTCAGTTACTGCGGCAGTGCGGAAGCCGTTTTTCGAGCCTCCCGGCGCGAGCTCGTCAAAATACCCGGCATCGGACCCGGAATAGCCGCTGGTATCGCCATGTCCTCCACCCTGTCCAAGGCCGAGGAGGAGATGCGTTTTTTGGAGCAGTACGGCGTTTCGGCCATTTTTTACACCGACGAACAGTACCCCGCACGGCTTCGGCAAAACGCCGATTGCCCGGCCTTGTTGTACTTCAAAGGCTCCTCCACGGGCCTGCTTGGTGCCCATCGCATGGTGGCCGTAGTGGGCACCCGCCAACCCACCGACTACGGCCGCACCGTTTGTGAAGAGATCGTGGAAGGCCTGCGTGCGTACAATGTGGTGGTAGTGAGCGGACTTGCATTTGGCATTGACGTGACCGCACACCGCAAAGCCACAGCGTCGGCCATGCCCAACATCGCCGTGCTGGGCCATGGCCTGAGCAAGGTGTACCCGACCGAGCACCGCAGCGTGGCCCTGAAAATTACGGAAAATGGCGGCCTGCTCAGCGAGTACACCCACGAGACCGGCCCCGACCGCGAACACTTCCCGATGCGAAACCGAATCATCGCCGGGCTGTGCGATGCCCTGCTCGTAGTGGAAACCGCCAACGCAGGCGGCTCCATGATCACCGCCGAACTGGCCGGGCAGTACCAACGCGACATCTTCGCCGTGCCGGGCCGCTTACGCGATGCCAAAAGTGCCGGATGCAATCGGCTTATCCGGGACACCCGCGCCCGCCTCACCGAGTCTGCCGCCGATATTGCCGCAGCGCTTGGCTGGGAAGCGGAGGGCAAGGGTCGAGGCAAACAACAACAACTTTTTCTGAACCTGACACCCGCCGAAACGGCCTTGGTCGAGGTCATTCGCAGCCGCCCACAAATTCCCATTGACGAACTCACCCTCGCGGCGCAGTGCCCGCCCGGCGACCTCGCCCGCCTTATCCTCGGTTTGGAATTCAAGGGCGTGGTGCGCACGTTGCCGGGCAAGCGGTACGAATTGGTGGGTTGAACCGAGGTTTGATCCTCAAATTATATGCAGTCAACGCTTGTGGGTATTAAACTTGATCGGTCTTGCCAACGAAATCCTACCTTTGCGCTACCGCCTTCCCATTCTTCTCCACTTACGATGAGCGACCAGATACAGCACGAGTGTGGCATCGCAGTTATGCGACTCCTCAAGCCCCTTGATTTTTACTTGACCAAGTACGGCACGGCGTTTTACGGTGTCCAAAAAATGCAGCTGCTCCTGCAAAAAATGCGCAACCGCGGCCAAGACGGTGCTGGCATCGCCACCATCAAACTCAACCCTTTGCCCGGCGAACGCTACATCAGTCGCAAACGCAGCAACGCCCCTAATACCTACCTCGCTGACCTGTTCGACATGGTGTGGGGCCGTATCCGCGAAATACCGCCCGAACGCCTTTCCGATATACCGTGGCTGAAATCCAACGCACCCTACGCGGGCGAGGTGCTCATGGGCCACCTGCGCTACGGCACCCACGGCGACAACAGCATCGAACGCGTACACCCCTTCCACCGCCAAAACAACTGGATAAACCGGAACCTCCTGCTCGCCGGAAACTTCAACATGACCAACGTGGACGAGCTCTTTCAGGAACTCGTGGATCTCGGTCAGTACCCCAAAGAAAAAAGCGACACCGTCACTGTGCTCGAAAAAATGGGCCACTTCCTCGACGATGAAGTGCAGCGCCTGCATACTTGGTACAAACCCGACGGCTACTCCAATCAGGATATCAACAACCTCATTTTCGAAAACCTCGATATCCAGCGCCTGCTGCGGCGAGCCTGCAAAAAATTTGACGGTGGCTATGTACTGGGCGGGCTCATCGGCCACGGCGATGCCTTTCTTATCCGTGACCCCAATGGCATCCGGCCAGCCTACTGGTACCAGGACGAGGAAGTAGTGGTAGCCGCATCCGAACGGGCCGCCATCCAAACGGTGTTCAACGTGCGTTTCAACACCGTCCGGGAACTCAAGCCCGGCCATGCTCTCATCGTCAAGTGCCACGGCGCGGTGAGCGAGCAGGCCTTCGCCGAACACCGCGAGCACCGCGCCTGCTCCTTCGAGCGCATCTACTTCAGCCGGGGAAATGACCGTGAAATTTACCAAGAGCGCAAAAAGTTAGGCGAAACCCTCGCCCGCCCCGTGCTCGAGGCCGTCAATTATGACCTCGATCATACGGTTTTTTCCTTCATCCCCAACACCGCCGAGGTGGCCTTCCAAGGATTAGCCGAAGGGTTGGACAAAGCCCTCAACCTGTGGAAACAGGAGCAGATTTTGCAACTTCAGGAAAACAAAGAACTCTCCCCGGACAAGCTCCAAAACATCCTTGAGCGCCGACCCCGTGTGGAAAAACTCGTACACAAGGACGAAAAACAACGAACCTTCATAGCCGACACCAAAAGCCGCAACAACATGGTGAGCTACGTGTACGATGTCACTTACGGCCTCGTCGAAAACAACCGCGATACGGTGGTGCTGCTGGACGACTCCATCGTGCGCGGAACCACCCTGCGCGACAGCATCGTGACCATCACTGCCCGGCTCAACCCCAAGAAAATCATCATTCTGTCCAGCGCCCCACAAATTCGCTTCCCCGACTGCTACGGCATTGACATGAGCAAAATGAAGGATTTCGTGGCCTTTCAGGCGCTCGTACACCTGCTACGCGAAACCGGGCGCGAACACCTGCTCAACGAAGCCTACAAACGCTGCAAGGCATCAGAAAACCTGCCCGCCGAGATGGTGCAAAACGAAGTGGTTCCGCTGTACAACCACTTCGAATACGGCGAAATCAGCGCCCGCGTGGCCAAATTAGTCACGCCGCCCGGTGTCAAATCCGAGGTGCAGGTTATTTTTCAAACCCTTGATGGTCTGCACACCGCTTGCCCCAAAAATCGGGGTGACTGGTACTTCTCCGGGCGCTACCCCACACCCGGCGGCAACCGGGTCGTGAACCGGGCCTTCATGAATTTTATGGAAGATCGCGATGAGCGGGCGTATTGACACGCTCTTAGAGCGTGTTTAAATTTCAGTGTCGAGGCGAAAGCGAGCAAATTTTGTTTCAGGCAAGGCAAAATTTGCAGTCGTAGCCGGGTGCCTACGGCG
>JBEBHD010000356.1:0-3614 GCA_040080915.1 Saprospiraceae bacterium | reverse complement strand
GTGCTAAATAGGTACGTAGGCCCAAAGATTCAGTACACTCAAGCGGAAAAATTACTGAATTTTCACCGGGAACACCACTTCAGCATCTACATTGCCGGTCACGTCCGGGTTGACGGCATCTTTGTCCGGTTCGTGGCGGAGCGTGATCGTGACGGCCCCTGTTGAAGCCGCGCCTGTTGTCCAGATGGTGTGAAGGCGAAATGGTCTGCCGTTGTCGTCGGTATCGTCGGCGATGATCGTCAGGTTGGTGCCCGTTGTTCCGAATACCAGCAAGTGATCGGTGTTTTCTTCCACAACCTCTTCCGTTATGTCCACCTCCGGGTTTTTGCTGCGGTCGTAGAAAAACACGCGGCAAGTGAATATTTTATTCGACGGCAGTACGATTTCATCAATCACGGGCGCATTGCCACCGTCGCCGTCACGGTCGTCCCACACAAATTCTTTGTCAAATGTGCTATCGGCATTCATCAGGTGAACGACCACGGTCGTGATCGTTTCCGATTCGGTCGTGTCGTCTTTTTTGCAGCCCGCAAAGGCAAGGGCCAGCAGGAACGCGGCCATAAGTGCATGTTTTACAGTGTTTGTTTGCATGATAAATTGATTTTAGTGTTAGAAAATTGACAAAGCCGAGCATGGCTGCCTTTGCGACGTGGACGGATTTCTGCGAAACGACAAACGTGGTGCCGCAACCTTCCAACCTCAAAAAAACCACCTCCCCCGAACCCCGACGTTTATGCCTGGCTCATCGGTGAAGAAGCGGAAGAAATTGAGGTACTCCCGGTACTGGAGGTTTCCGAGGTTTTGAATCGTAAGCCCAGCTTCTATTTTTTGGCCGTTGGCCAGCTTACCTATTCGGAAAGTATGCCCAGCCTGTACGCTTACGGTTGTGAAACCCGATGGAGCATCTTTCAGCAGGCCCCGTTCAGGGATGCGCGGTTGGCGCAGGGTAGTTGTGGCCGTCAATTGCACATACGTTTCGCCGTCATCGGCTGAATGTTGCCCATTATTTAGCGTCCACCGCAGCCCGTACTGGAACCGGTCGGCGGGCAGGAGCGGCAGCCAGTCCCGGTGCGTGTCGGTATCGCCGGAGTCACGGGCCAAGCGGTAGCCGTGCAGAATCGAAGCGCGGCCTTCGGCAGCGATACCCGCAACAATGGGTACGCTCAGGCTGGCATCCAACCCTTGCAAAACCGCGTCCGCTTGTGCGTAAAAGTAGGCCGGAAACGCGCCGCGAGAGGTCAACACAAACGTGCGCTGGGGATCGAGGTAGATGAAATTGCTCATCTGATTTCGATAGACTGATACATTCAGATTGGCTTGGGCAAGCCGAACTTGCAGTGTCAGGTTACTGTTCCAGGCTTTCTCGGGCAGTAGATCCCGCCGCCCTTCTTCGTAGGTGCCCGCGCCGTGGTGTACGCCCCGTGCGAAGAGCTCGTTCACGTGTGGGGGCCGCCACGCAAAGCCGCTGTTCAGCGTCAGGCTCACGTTTTTGTGGGCATGGTACACGATGCCCGCCGTGCCCGACAAGCTGCCGAAATGCACCAGCGTGTCCACGTCATTCAGGCCGCCGGAGGTGGTGGCTTGGGTCTGGCGGTAGTCGTAACGCAGGCCCAGTTCAAACTCAACCGGGTGCGGAAACCGCCTCCAACGCTCCAAGGCCCAAACCGAACCGCCGAGGGTCGTGTAGTCGGGGATAAGGCCGCCACGGCCCACGAGGTTAGTTTGCTGGATGCCCTGCACACCAATGCCGCCCTCCCAGTGCCCTATCGGAAAATGCTCCAGCGCCAGGTCGAGCGTATTGGTCCACAACCGGAACGACAACTGCGGCTTGTCGGCCGCCGTGCCGGTTTTTCGCACTACGTCGTACTCCTCGCGGTCGTTGAACTGCAGGGCGTACTGGCCGGACAGTTTCCATTTTTCGGACAGCCGCAACACGCCCCGATAGCGGCCCGTGTAGTGCTCCACCTGCTGGTAGGGGCGTTCAATGTCGTAGGAAAAAACGTCCTCGTTGTTCAGCGGCACCGGGCTTTCGATGGCCCGCTGCAGGTCGGTCAGGTTGCCCACGTGCGCCGCACGCAAAATACCGACCCTTTGGCCGAAACGGCTCGCAGCCATTTCGTGCGACCAACGGCCCTTTTTCCAGTTGGCGAGGGCTGAAAAATTGAGCTCTGCCGCGCCTGTGTTGCCGAGATAGTAGTCGGGTGCCGACAGGTTGCCGCTGCGTTTGACCGTGACTTGAAGCCGGGCAGCCAACGAGCCGCCCGTTTTTTTCCAGTCCACAGCCCCCGCTGCCACGCCAGCCCGCCCGTTGGAAAATCCGCCGAGACTGAGCCAGCCGCCTGCGCCGTTCTGCTCGCGCAAGGGCGCTGCCTCCAGCACAATGGCCCCGGCCATGGCCCCAACGCCATAGCGCACCCCGGCAGCACCCTTCACCACAGTGATCCGTTGAGCGGTGAACGGATCAATTTCCGGCGCATGCTCGGCTCCCCACTGCTGCCCCTCGAGCGCTACGTTGTTGGCCACAATGGCGATTCGGTTGGAGTGCAGCCCCTGCACCACGGGTTTGGCAATGGTGGCCCCGGTATTCAGGACGGTCACCCCTGGAAGCCGTTTGATCGCTTCGCCGAGGTTTATGCCTTGCGCGGCGGCCAGTTCGCTGCCGGTGGTCGAAACGGCTGCTTGCGTCGGGGCTGGTGCCACGGATTTTTCCACGACCATCACCTCGCCGAGTACGCGATGGTGCAGGTAAAAATTCAGCTCCGTGTTTTCCACGAGCCGGACGATCTGTGTTTGGTGCTCGCACTCGACGTGGTTTACCATCACGGTATAGGTTGTTCCTTCGCACAGGTTGGGTATGACAAATACCCCTTCGGCATCGGCGATCGCACCGCGCCCGGTGCCCACCACGGTCAGGGTAGTATATGCTAATGGCTCGCGCGTATCGGCATCCACGATCTTGCCGCGCAACGCCAAATGGCAGTCTTGCGCGGGCAAGGCGGAAAATATCGTGCAGGCGAGCCAGCAAAAGCCCGTTAGGCGTGCTTTGCCAGCAGTCATTTTTGTGTACAATTAGGCATGAAAAATCGCACGTCTCAAGAGCGTTTTTTTTCAAAAAAAACGCTCTCCGGCGGCAGCCGGTCGAAACGGGCATGGATCAACAATCTTCACAGCGGGCGGTGGGTGGGCCGCGAAGGTGGACCAAGTGGTGGGCGCAATCGAAATGCGGAAATGCTGGGGCGACCGGGCTGTCGCCGGTCACTGGCTGGGGCTTTTTTATGACAACCGAAATGCTGACCAGTTCGGGTACAGCGAACAAAAAGGCGCAAATGGAGCAGTCGTCGGGGTTGTAGCGCCCGTCGTGTAGGTGGGCACCGGCAGCATCGTGCCCGGTCTCACAAGTGGGCACAGCATGGTGGATGTGGTTCAGCAACAACGCATGCCCGCTTTTCAGCGTCAGCGACACCAAAAAGACAAAACACAGGAGAAAAGAAGCGATGCGTTGCACGATGAGAGGTGTGAGCGGGTGAGCGGGTGAGAGAGTGAGCGGGTGAGCGGGTGAGCGGGTGAGCGGGTGAGAGAGTGAGCGGGTGAGCGGGTGAGCGGGTGAGCGGGTG
>JBEBHD010000355.1:0-3633 GCA_040080915.1 Saprospiraceae bacterium | reverse complement strand
ATTGCGGGCATAAATTTGACTTCGAATTATGATACCTCGCAAACTCGAACAAACGGTGCTGCAAAAAATAGGCTCTGGTAAAGCCATCATCGTCATAGGGCCGAGGCAGGTAGGCAAGTCCACTTTGTTGGGCAAACTGGCTCAGCAGTCTGGCAAAAAAGTGTTGCTGCTGGACTGCGACGAGCGCGATGACCGGGACTTGCTGACGGATACCACCTCCACCGAACTACGCGCTCATATCGGCGAGGCTGAGTTAGTCCTGATTGACGAAGCACAGCGGGTCAAAAACATCGGCCTGACGCTCAAACTTTTCACCGACAAAATCAGTGAAGTACAGGTCATCGTCACAGGTTCGTCATCGCTCGACCTGTCCAATCAAATAAACGAACCGCTTACCGGGCGTAAGTCGGAGCACATGATGTTCCCGCTTTCAACTAGCGAACTGATAGATTATCATGGCCAAAGTGCCGAGACTCGGCTATTGCACCGCCGCTTGTTGTACGGTTTTTACCCCGAAGTAGTCAACAACCCTGGCAACGAAACGAATGCCCTGCGCGACATCAGTAAAAGTTACTTGTACAAGGACTTGTTTGCGTTCCGGGAAATTCGCAAGCCCGAACTGCTCGAAAATCTCCTCAAAGCCCTCGCACTATCGTTGGGCAACGAAGTGTCTTTCAATGAGTTGGCCGTAATTACTGGCAGCGACCAGCTTACGGTGCAACGCTATCTGGACTTGCTCGAAAAGTCATTTGTCATTTTCCGACTATCTGCTTTCAGTCGCAACCTCCGCCAAGAGTTGACGCGCACCCGCAAAATATATTTCTACGACAATGGCATCCGAAATGCCATATTAAACAACTTTTTGCCACTCGAAAACCGTGCAGATACCGGGGCACTTTGGGAAAATTTTCTGGTTTCTGAACGGCTCAAATGGCTGCGCTATTCCGGGAAGCACCCCAATACTTATTTCTGGCGCACCAAAACCGGGCAAGAAATTGATTACCTCGAAGAACAGGACGGGCATATTGCCGCTTATGAATTCAAATGGAACCCTAAACGGACTGTAAAATTGCCACAAGCCTATTCCGATGCTTATCCAGGCTCTACGTTTGAAGTAATACAGCCTGAAAACTACCTCAAATTCGTTTGCTAAAGCCGCTTCCGGCGAGTTTACTGGTGCCCGAATTTTCACCAAAATGATCAGCCGCTACATCCATCCCTACTGGTTGCGCGAAAAAATCACGCACCGACTCCACAGGTTTTTTGACTGGCAGCCGCGTGCCGGGCAGGATATCGAACTGGCTTTTGCGCCGGGCCTCGTGATGCGGCTCCAGCCCGGCGATGTTGGCCACGATTCGATCCGACTGAACGGATTTTACGAACTCGCGCTGAGCCGACACATCGCCCGGCTGGGCAAATCGGGGGGCATGCTGGTGGATGCAGGGGCCAACTACGGGTATTTTTCGTTGCTCTGGCTGGCCCAAAACAGCAAAAACCAATGCGTGGCATTCGAGCCTGCACCCGACAACCTTCGGCCTTTGTCGGCCAATATGGAGCGGAACAACCTGTCGCGACGGATCACCGTGGTACCGAATGCCCTGAGCGACCAATCTGGTACCGTACCATTTTCCCTCGAAAACACCACCGGCCAAACCGGTTGGGGCGGGATCGCCCGGCAAAGCGACAGCGCTACGATCCATGTCCCGGCTGTTGCCCTGGATGACTACTGGGCAAAAAACTTCCCGGACGTGCGCATCAACGTATTGAAAATAGATGTGGAAGGCGCCGACACATTGGTTTTGAAGGGTGCCCGGCAATTGTTGGCGGCACACCGGATTGGCCATGTTTTCTTCGAGGTCAACCGGGTGCGCATGGAGCGGCTTGAGATACTGCCAAATCAGGCCATCGACCTGCTCATGGCCTGCGGCTACCGGACGGAACAGATAGCCCCAAACGAGTTCCACGCGTACAGATAAATGATGAATGATGAATGATGAATGATGAATGATGAATGATGAATGATGAATTTATAGCCGATCTCATAGCCTGTGCGCATTGCTTTTCTTACTAACCATTTCCCTCCTGCCATTGACGGCGTGGGCGATTACACCTGCCACCTCGCCGCCGCGCTGGCGCGTCAAGGGCAGTCGGTGCATATTTTTTGCCGCAGGCAGGAAAACGTGGACACGCCAGCCGGGACGCAAGTGCATGCCGTGGCAGCCGACTGGGGATGGCGCTCCTTCAGGCAGGTTTTTCGGCAAATTCGGCAGGTTCGGCCCGACTGGGTTTTCGTGCAGTATGTGCCCTACGGCTTCCAAAAACACGGGTTGCCGCTTCCGTTGGTGTGGCTATTGTTTTGTTTAAAAATCCGCGGCCTGCGAGCGGCCGTCGTTTTTCACGAATTTTTCAACGGAAACGGCCTGCGCAGCCCCCGGCACGCGCCCGTGGCAGCAGCACAGTTCCTGATCGGCAAAAGTTTGGCCGCGCTCGCCGACCGGGCCGTGGTGAGCAACGATGCGGTGGCGCGGCAACTCCGGGCCGGAAAAACCAAAACGGTACGCATTCCAGTCGGGGCCAATTTTTTTCCGGAAAACACCGTGCGTTTGCCCCGCAAACACGGCCCGGCACGCATCGTCAGCATCGGCGGCGGAGCGCACCGAAACCGGCTTTTGGCTGATGTGCTCGCCCTGCTCGTACACCGGTACGGAATGGCGAACTGTGACCTCGTATTAGCCGGCAAGGCCGAAACCGCGTTCGCCAATCAGTTGCGCAGCCGCGCCCGTCTGCTCGGCGTGGAAAAAAACCTGACCATCACCGGCCTGCTCAACGCTGCAGAAATGGGCCGCCTGCTGGAATCGGCCACGATCCTGCTCCTGCTCGACACGGTGGAGCGCGGCATTGGCGGGCTGGCACCCAAAAGCGGTGCGGCGGCGGCGGCATGGGCCTTCGGGTTGCCCCTGCTCGGCGCGCGCGGCAGCCTCACCGAACCGGACTATTTCCGCCACGGGCACAACTGCTGCCTGGCCGAAAACGATGCCGAGTCCGTGGCCCAGGCTTGTTTTGACCTCCTGCGCGACGAGCCGCTGCGCAATAAAATCGCCCAAAACGGCCACGATTTTTACCGCCAATACCTCGCTTGGGAGCGCATCGCCGAGGCGTATATCAAAAGTTTGTAAACCCGAAAAGCCTACTCACCCCCCAGCGTTTCCGCAGCCCAGCCCTCGATATTCTTGGTTTCGCTGGAAAAATTCACCCCAACGCCTACGACCGGCTTGCCCGTTTCCCAGGCGCTGCGGTAGTACTTTTTGCGCTTGATCTGCTCCAGAGCGGCTTGCGGGGTTTTGTCGAGTTTGTACTCCAAGATGTACACGTGCGTGGGGGTTTCCACCATACTATCCACCCGGCCGTCGGAGGTGCATACCTCGCTGCGGATGCGGATGCCCATGTAGGTAAACAGCAGATGGATGGCCGCGTGGTAAAACCGTTCGGGGTGTTTTTCGTACAGGGAATAGGGTATGCCGGCAAAAATTTCCCGCAGAATGCGCATCACCGCATCCAGATTGTTGGCGACAAATGCTTTTTCCATGCCAATGGCCATCGAGACCCCCGTACCCTTGGACACCCCGCCGAAGG
>JBEBHD010000354.1:0-3634 GCA_040080915.1 Saprospiraceae bacterium | reverse complement strand
CTTCTAAACCCGTTAGAATCCGATGACAGCCTCGACCATGAACCCGTTTACTTTGCCCTCGTAGCGGTAGTCGCGTTTGGGAAAGTCGGTATAGTTCTGGGTCATGTATTCCACCTTGAGGAGCAGGTTTTTGCTCGGAAACCAGCCTGCGGCAAATGCAAGACGGTCAATGCCCACTTCGGCCTGTTCGCCAGATGTTTTGTTCGGATCATCGGCGTTGTCGTCGGCACTGTAGCGGACACCATTGGGTTCGCCAGTAGCTTTGATGTAACGGGCACCAACGTACATTTGCTCGTTGGGCAGGAAACGGTACACGCCTTCGGCCATGATTTGGTTGAACGAGCGATTTTGCCATTCGCCGCGAACCGTGTCGCCGTACACGGCACCATTTGCGATGTCGTATGAGCCGAAAATTTCCAGTCCTTTGATTTTGATGAACGGGCTGATCGAGATGGCGGTAACGCGGTTGGAAAAACCAGGGTTGAACCGACCGGAGGTAAAGTTCGGGCCGGATTGGGTGGTAGAAGATGTTCCGATCGAAATGGGCACACCGTTTATTTTGGCCGGTTCCATGACCCCGAAGTAGTGCGAGCCGGTACGGTCGCCAGCAAACAGTGTGTTGCTGGTGGAATTCGGGTTGTTGTAGATTGAAGCGGACAAGCGGAAACGGAGGCTTTCAAACGACTTGTCGTACGCGACCTTGCCAAAGATGGAAGGCGAACGCTCACTGGCAACGACACCAAATGCGTTGTTGGCATCGGCTGTTTTTACGATGTTACCGTTGATAAAACCGGAGGTCATACCAGCCATGACCATGAACCCATCTGACGGGAAAACGTACACCTCGCCGCCGATCTCTGTCGTGAAAGCATCCAAAATGCCGTTTTCCACGAACGGGTTGAACATGGTGTTGCCACCATCGGAACGGCGAAACTGCATATCGCCGAAGTTCGGTTGGAAGTGGCCAATTTTTACGCGAACGTGGTTGGTAAACCACTGCGGATTGTCGAACATGGGCAGTTTGTCAATTTGGATGTAGCCGCCTTTTACCCAAAACTCGGAGTGGTGGCGTGCCGACATATAGTTCTCCAAACATACCCGGATACCGTCGGCAATTTGCATGTCCAGATTCAGGTTGGCCATGGCGAGGTTGAAGCCCGAAAGCACAGAAGAGGTGGAATCCTCGGCCTTGATCGAACCGTAGAGGAAGTTTTTGTTCTCGCTGTTGCCTCCAGATGTGGCAACATAAAACGCCTTGTTTTCAGAAGTCAGCTTCTGGAAATCCTGCGTGAACGAACCGCCGATACGAATCTTGAAGCCGGTGTATTCGGGCTGCTCTGTTCGTTTGGAAGGTTCAAAAGTGTTGATGGCATCCTTGTCCCACCCACGGTAATACTGTAGGCTGGGCTGTTGTGCGAGTGCCCAAGTTGCGCTGAAAAGCAGTGCAAAGATTGAGGCTAACAGGTTGTTTTTCATAATAATGAAATTTGTATTGTTCAAGAATAGGTTGGTTGAAACACATGCAATTATTTGAATCAGTTAGGTTTGAGGCTCACTTTAAACACCACCTCCACCTCGTCGCCGACGGTGACGGTACCGAGCAGTGCGGAGGGGCGTTTCATCTTAAATTCAGATAGTTTCAGTTTTTTGGAACCTGAAAAGGTGACACTGCCGTCGGCTTCCACCCTGGCGCGAACCATCATGTCCACTTTGTTCGTAACGCCAGCCATGGTCAATTTGCCGGAGGTTGCAACATCGTAGCCATCCCCTTTTTTGGTCACGGTGGCAGACTCAAGGGTATAGGTGATGAAGGGATTGTCGTTGGCCTTGAAAGCGTCATACGTCTTGTTGTCCATCACCCGACCTTTGGTGCTTTTGATGGCCTTGACC
The DNA here is from genome assembly GCA_040080915.1 of Saprospiraceae bacterium. Classification (GTDB taxonomy): domain Bacteria; phylum Bacteroidota; class Bacteroidia; order Chitinophagales; family Saprospiraceae; genus M3007. Next base: position 1,744 of record JBEBHD010000354.1, on the reverse strand, counting down.
GGGATTTCCACACTCACCGATTTGACGGAATTCAGCTCTGCCGCATCAATGCCAATGGCCCCCGTGGCCTTCAACTCTTTGACTGAAGACTCCCAGTCGTGCAAGTTGGAGGTGCCTTTGATAGACATCGAAAAACTCGAAACGCCAAACTCAATTTGGCCAAAGGATCGAACAGTCGCGAGGAGAAGAATAAATGCTATTATTATTTTCATCTCAAAGAATTTTTGCACAAATATATCCCCTTCAAAAAACGATGCCGGGTGACCGAGGTTAGGTCTACATTTGATCCTTATCATGCTGTACCTTTGCACGCACGACACGCTTCAGCCGCAGATTTTTTATGAAAAATAACATCCTGATTTTCGCCTTTTGCCTTTTCACCGCCGCTGTCTACGCCCAAAAATTCCCGGAGCACCGCGAAAAAGTCGTCAACAATGATGGTAGCGCCGTCCTGCTGCACCTGAGCGGGGGCTTGCACGTACCCGGCGGCGACTTTGCTGACCGATTTGGCAGCACAGGCAGTTTTGGCCTCGGTTTGGAATGGATCACAGCCAAAAATGTATCGTTCGGCCTTGAAGGCCACTATATTTTTGGTTCCGACGTGAAGGAAGACCCGCTGGCCATCCTGCGTACACCGGAGGGCGGCATCATCGGGAACAACCAATTGTTAGCGGACGTATCGTTGCGTGCTCGCGGGATATATGCAGGTGCCAGCATTGGGAAACTTTTCACCTTCGGCAAAAAGCGGTCGGGCATTCGCATCACACTCGGCGCAGGTATGCTGCAACACTGGATTCGCGCCCAGGATGATGGCAACAGCGTGGTGCAAATCACGGGCGACTACGAAAAAGGCTACGACCGGCTCTCCGGAGGACTGGCGCTCAACCAGTTCGTAGGCTGGCAGCATCTTGGCCCCGACCGCCGCTCCAATTGGTTTATCGGACTGGAGTTCAACCAAGGCTTCACGAATACCCAGCGCGATTGGGATTTTTCCGAGATGCGCAAACTGGACGGCAACCGCACCGACCTGCGTTTCGGCATTCGCTTGGGCTGGACGCTGCCGTTTTACCAGAAGCCCGCTGACCAAATCTATTATTGATGCGGTTGCTGTACGACGTTGCGATTGCGCTGCTCACGGGCCTCTTGCACGGTGCCGCGTGGTTTCACCCAAAGGCAAAAAAATGGGTCGCAGGCCGCCAAAATTGGCGCAATGACGTGTCTTCCCGGTTTGCAAAAAGGGGGGCGGTGCTGTGGGTACACGTTTCCTCGCTCGGCGAGTTCGAGCAGGGCCGCCCGGTCATCGAGGCATTTCGGGTAACATTTCCAGACTGGCAGATCGTGCTCACGTTTTTTTCCCCGTCCGGCTACGAGGTGCGGAAAAACTACCCCCACGCCGATCTCGTCTGTTACCTGCCTGCCGATACCCGACGCAATGCCCGTGACTTTCTCGATCTGGTACGCCCCGATGCAGCTTTATTTGTCAAGTACGATTTTTGGGCTAACTACCTTTTTGAAGTAAAAAAATGCGGCATACCCACCGTGCTCGTGTCCGCGCTTTTTCGCCCGAAACAACCGTTTTTTCGCTGGTATGGTGGCCTTTGGCGGCGGATGCTCGGCTGTTTTACCCATATTTTTGTGCAAAATGAACTATCTGCGGCTTTGCTGCATAGCATCGGGTTTCAAAATATTACGGTAGCGGGCGACACACGGGTGGACCGGGTGCTGTCACTGGCAACCCCACCCC
>JBEBHD010000140.1:0-13653 GCA_040080915.1 Saprospiraceae bacterium | reverse complement strand
GAAAACGCCCGTGTGAAAATAGCGTTCACAGCATACACGATATCCGGGCGGCTGCGCCACGATGTACCCAGCACATTTTCGGGGCGTACACCGCCAGTGGCTTGCATAATGGCCTGCATGAGTGCCGGCTCGGCACCGCGAAAACCGTAGATGCTCTGCTTGGGGTCGCCCACCCAGATGGAATGGCGGGCCAGGCGGCTGAGTTGCAGGAAAATGTCGAGTTGGATCGGGGAGGTGTCCTGAAATTCGTCTACGAGCAGCAAGTCGAGTTCAGACCGTAGCGCTTCGCGGACGGACTCGATACGCAGCAGGCGGCTAACGTAGGTTTCCATGTCTGTGTAGTCAATCAGGCCGCGCTTTTTTTTGTACTGCTCGTACTCACCGAGGGCATCGGCGGCGATGTCGAACACGAGTTCTATGAACTGGCCGGTGTCGGAGCGGAAACGCGGGTGCTCGTCGTGGCTGCGGGCGAATGTTTGCAGTTCCTCGAACAGGTCACGGCTTTTGGCCCCAATCTTCACTTTGCTAATCTTCACCCACTCGTGCCAGTACAATTCGCCGCGCCATTTGAGTTGGTTTTGCAGGTTGCGCAGTTCTTCGACGGCCTCGCGGGTGGTTTTCGTTTCGTCGGCCTCGTTGGCTTCAAGGGCAGCAACAGTCTGGTCAAGGAGCGCGATGAGGCGGCTGTTCCAATGTTGGTCGGAGCCGGATTGGGCTGGCGGGAGCAGTTGCTCGAACGATTCGCGGGAGCGGCGTTTGCTGGTTTCGAGTACGGCTTTATCGAAGTTGTTGGCGCGGGCTACGTCGGTCAGTTCGCGGATGTCGCGGCGCCAGTCGTAGGGGTCACCATCAGTTTTTTTGGTGAGGCCGAGCCGGTCAGCCAGTCGGTTGATGGTCTCGATGCGCTCCTCGGTGAGTACCTGGGCGAGGGATTCGTTGAACAGCCGCTGTTGGTCGTTGTCGGCTATGATTTCCACCAACGGCGACACGCCGGCCTCAAAAGCGAACCGCTGGAGCAACCGCACGCCGATGCTGTGAACGGTACCGATGAGGGCGCTGCCGAGTTCGTTGGCGGCTTCTGTCAGTCCGTCTTCTATCAGCCGTGCCCGCACGCGCTCCTGCAATTCGGCGGCTGCTTTTTGGGTAAACGTAGTAGCCACAATGCCCCTTGCCCGCACACCGGATTTCATCAAATCCACCATTCGACGGGTCAGCGTGTATGTTTTGCCGCTGCCCGCCCCGGCGGAAAGAATGGTGATGTTCAGTTTTGAGTCTGTGGGCATGGGAAGGTGGGTAGGGACGATCAGATCAGCCCGTAAACACGCGTTAAATGTCGGCTTTGTCAATTCCGGTTGCTTCGCAAATCCAGTCTGTCAGTTGGACGAAGCCGGGGGCTTTTTTTTGTTTTAGGGTATTCAAAAATTGCTTGAGATGTTGGTTTTGGTTGGCTTTTGTGCTTTTGCTTGCATCTCGAAATGCTTTTCGGGATGTAAAACCATATTCAGCAGGGTCAATTTCTTTGCTTTGGGCATTTTCAAAAACCCAGTCTTCAAATGCCGGAGAAATGACCAGAATGGTGTGCTTGCCGTTTGAAAACCGCTTTATTCCATGATTTTCTCCTTTGGGTTCAAATTCGTCCAGTGCTTTGGGTTTTACTTTGTCATTGTCAATGATGCCGACAGTCGGCCGCTTTTCCAGGGTTTTGGACATGGAGGCAAATACCTTCCCAATACCGAGTTGGTGGTTGGGTTTTTCAAATCCAAGAACCTCCACCAAAACCGTGTCGGCGTAGCATTCGGGGATAATTTGGTAATGATGGTTCATGCAGCGGAAAGGTGGTCGAGGTTCAGAAAAATGTCCACGCCGTAGTCGAGCATTTCCCGTATTTCTTCTTCAGAAAGCCGACGCGCATGGGTTTGGTAGTCCTCAAACCAAGTAGCAAACACAGCCACATCCTTGCCTTCCTGCAGGAGTGGCAGCAGAAAATACGGGCTGTGGGTGGTGATGAAATACTGGTTGCCGCCCTCGTCGTTCAGGATATGCTGCGCTAACTGATACACGTATGGCGCATACGAGTGTGATTCCGGCTCCTCGAACAGCAGCACCGAGTCGCTATTGGACATGATGGCCGCCATATGGAAAATATAGCGCTGAAAGGTGCCGGGGACAAGGTGGAGGGGGAAACTGAGGAGGGTATCCTCCGTTTTTTGAACGACTGCCATGCGCTGGTTTTCTACGTCAAGCAAGAATTCCAAGCCGTTGGGTTTCAGAAATTCCTGGATTTCTTCGCGCAGTTTTGGTGTGCTTTCCGCTACGGAATAAAAGTTGTCTCCATGCGGGGCCAGCAAAGACAAGCCGTTCGAGTTTTTTTCGATGATTCCGCGAAATTCGTACTTTTTGACCGGGCTGATTTTGGGATTCGGATCGCGTGTTCCAGCGGCTTTGTAGTCGCCGTTGGAGGCTATATTTACTTCAAGTGCTGCGATGTTTAACCTGGTCAGCCCATCCGATGTGATTGAAAACGTGAAATCGGAGTTAACGTCAGAGTTTTTTTCGGCAACGATCTGCACGACAGTTTCGTGATTCGCAATGACCTCAATTGGAATGCGAGCATTGAAATTGCTGAACAAGTGAACGAGCGACTTGTATCGAACAACCGAGTTCAGAAATTTACCTTCATAACCAGGTTTCAAGAAGTTGACCCCCAACAACGAAATTGCCTCCAGCACATTCGACTTGCCTGCGTTCGGTTTTCCGATAAAAACGTTGATCCGGTCACACTCCAGCGTCAGGTCGCGCACGGACTTGTAGTTTTTGATGTGCAAGTGCTGAATGAGATTGCCCATGTTGGTTGATTTTTGTACAAAAACTGCGGTGTCGGGTTTATCAAATCAGCCCATTAACCCTGTCTGGCATCAAGGTCAACAATGCGATCAGCACCAGCCCAACTGCTATGGCCACACGGAAACCCCAGGGAACGTACACATCCTTCGCGCTTTCTTCACCCGAAAAGTACATGGCGATGATGACCTTGAAGTAGTAGTAAATCGAAATGGCTGAGTTGACCACTGCCAGCACGATCAGCCAGGGATACGCTTCAAAAGCCGCCGTGAACAGGAAATATTTTCCAAAAAAGCCGGCCAAGGGCGGAATACCGGCCAGCGACAGCACGGATACCGCCATGGCTGCGGCCAAAAGTGGCTGCTTTTTACTCAGGCCGCCAAAGGCTTGAAAAGTCTCGTCCTGGTTTTGTTCGGACACCAAGAAAAAGCACCCGAAGGCACAGAGTGTAGCCACCGAGTAGGTCAGGGTATAAAACAAAATGGCTCCGGCAGCACCCGGCTGACCAGCCACCAGAATGGCCAGCATCAGGTAACCTGCGTGCGCGATGGACGAGTATGCCATCATGCGCTTGAAATTTGTTTGGAACAGGGCCGTGGTGTTCGCCAGGGTCATGGTTAGTGCAGCTATCAGGGCCACGGCTGTTGTCCAAAACTCGCCAGCACCCACGAAGGCCGTGCCGAACAGGCGGTACAGAGCCGCGAAGCCCGCCGTTTTTACCACCGTCGCCATGAAAGCGGTGACGAGGGTGGGGCTGCCGGAGTACACGTCGGGTGCCCAAAAGTGGAACGGCGCGGCGGCGACTTTGAAGCACAGTCCGATCAGGATGAGCAGGATGCCCGCGCTCAGCATTTGCGGCGAGTGGCCGTTGGCCACGATGACCGCGTGGATCTGGTTGAGGTCAAAACTCGCCGTGGCACCGTATACGAGTGCAATACCGAACAGCAGGATGCCCGTGGCGAACGCGCCCATGAGGAAATATTTGAGCGCGGCCTCGTTGGAACGCAGGTCGTCGCGGCGGCTGCCAGCCAACACATACAGCGGGATGCTGAGGATTTCGATGCCGAGAAACAGCATGACCATGTTGGAAAATGAGAACATGAGCAGCGCCCCGCACAGGCTGAACAGGATGAGGGCGTACTGGTCGCCGAGGGTATCCATCAGGTCGCGGAAACCCCAGCGGGTGAACCCGAACAAGAGCAGCGTGCTGACAATCGCCGCTGCGGTAAACGCCAGTGCGAATGTATCGAATTGAAACATCGTGGCGTACAGGTCGCCGTAGGGCAGGCCGTAAGCGAGGCTCCAGCCAGTGGCACCGGCGGCGAGCACAAGGCCGGCGAGACAGGCCAAATAGGTGAGGTCGCGCTTTTTGGCGAGGCCGGCGAAGAGGGCGGCGATGGCGGTGAAAAAGAGAATGAGAAGAATTATCATTGATTCAGTTTGGCGGCAGCCGCCTTGATTTTTGCAGAAAATTTGGGAAGTTCATGCACTATCGTATCCCACACTATTCGAAAATCTGTATCGAGGTATCCGTGGGCCAATCGGTCGCGCATACCCATTGCGCCTCTCCAATCTATGTCAGCATGGGTAGATTTATAGGTACCAGGTCGAATAACGTCAGGCGGGTTTCTCCAAAATCCACCAGAATATCAATATCGCTCTCGCTCGTTTCTTCTCCCCTTGCAAAAGAGCCGAAAACCCCCACTTCAACGGGGTTGAAGGGTTGTAGCACTTCGAGAATGATTCGTTGTTGCGATGGTGTGAGCATCCGGTGTTATTTTTTGCAAAGTTACCTCAAAACTGCACCGCTCCCAATATCCGGCTCACGCTCCCGTCCGTCAGGTTCAGCACCCACTGCGGGAAGAAGCCAATCAGAAGTACCAACACAGCCACGATGCCCAGCACCAAAAATTCGCGGGTGTTCACGTCTTCAAATTCGGCGGTCTGGCGGTTGGTTTCACCGAACATGGACATCCCGTAGGCCCGCAACATGTACACCGCACCGAAGATGATGGTCAGACCCGAGACTGCACCCAACCAGTTGTTGTAGTTCCACACGCCATTGAGCAACAGAAACTCCCCGACAAAGCCATTCGTAAGCGGTACGGCTACGGCGCCGAGTGTCACGATCATGAACAAAGCCGCCAGTCGCGGTGCCGATCGGGCGATGCCGCCCATGTCGAACAGCGCCCGTGAACCCAGGCGGCGTTCCAGCAAGTCGGCCACGAAGAACAGGCCCACCGCATTCACGCCGTGGCTGAGCATCTGGATCATGCCGCCCTGCACGCCGGTTTTGTTCCAGGCCAGCACACCGGCGGCAATGAGGCCCACGTGCGCGATGGACGAGTAGGCGATCAGGCGTTTCAGGTCGCTCTGTTTCACGGCGATGATGCTGGCGTACACGATGCCGGTGACAGCCAGACCTATAAATATAGGTGTCCAGTAGTGCAATGCCTCTGGGGCCAGCGGCACCATCCAACGCACCACGCCGTAGATGCCCATTTTGAGCATGATGCCCGACAGCAGCATGGTGCCACCGGTCGGGGCGGTCACGTAGGTGTCGGGCTGCCAGGTATGGAACGGGAACAGCGGCATTTTGACCGCAAAGGCGAGGAAAAAGCCGAGCATGACCCACCAGGCCATGGTCGGGTCAAGTTCTACTGCCACGAGGCTTTCCCAGGCAAACGAATGTACAGCGCCGGTTTCAGCCATTGCATTCGTTTTCAGGTAAACAGCCAGCAAGGCCACCAGCATGAACAGCGACCCGACGAAGGTGTAGATGAAAAATTTCATCGTCACACGGATGCGGTTTTCGCCGCCCCAGATGGCACAGATGAAGTAGATCGGGATGAGCGCCAGTTCGTAAAAAACGTAGAACAGCAGTCCGTCCATGGCCATGAATACGCCGTTGAGCGCACCGAGCATAAGCAGCACCAGGCCGTAGTAGCGGCCTTCGAGGTCGAAATTGCGGCCAAAACTGCTCAGGACGATGAGCGGTGCCAGCAGGTTGGTGAGCAACACCAACAGCATGCTGATGCCGTCCAACCCAACATGAAAAGCGATGCCTGCATTGGCCACCCAAGGCACGTTTACTTCGTAGTTGAACGACCCGTCGCCGTTGAAACTGCTGAGCAGAAAGCCGGTGACGGCCAGGTTAGCCAAGGTGGCTGCCAGGGCGATGCCGCGTGCGGGGAGTGTCCGGGAGAGTAGCAGCGCGAGGGCAGCGAGGAAGGGTATGAGAATGAGTATAAAAGACATCTTATCGTGCGCGGTTCTTTAATGTTGGTTCTTTTACAAAAAAATCTACTCATCAGCAGTATTAAGCACTTTTGCGATCAGTTCTTCTCCCACCCAAAAGCCCGCTCTGCTTTGCAGATCATCAATTACAGGCTTGACGCGCTTGATGTAGCCAACCTTTTTTGATTTGATTAAGCAACCAAGTAAGCCTACAGTGGGTATGTTTTTCCGTTGCGCTACACGCCATCCGAGGCGCTCGTCAATCAGCAAAAGGCCGGCCTTCGTTTCTTCGGCAAGCACGATCGCCTCGGCTTCTCCTCGATTTATTTCGGATAATAGCTGTGAGACCTCAATTGCATTTTGCGGAGATTGAACCTTAATCCAGTCAGCTTGCTCAAATGTTGATGTGTCAACTCCAAAATCTTGCAATGCCTGCACTTCCATTAGCACCTTTGGCGGGATCACTAATTGTAAAAATAGGTTTTGCAAAATATCCAACCTGCCGATCAAGACAAGGTTAGAGATTGGGGATGTATCACTCACAACAATCATAGAGCGGCGATTTTCAACACGTTCAAATCGCTTTCAAATTCATTTTCGCCGTAGTGAATCGGGATTTTTCGTTTCAAAAGTTCATGTTGAAATTGAATTTGATGCAACCCGGCAAAATCGGCGGCTTGGCCAAGTGTCAGTTTTTCTTCTTGGAAAAGCATAATGGCTAAGCGCAACATGATTTCTTCTACGGTCATGCCAGATTTTTTGATCAGATCATCTGCTATTTCTACTTTCATAATCAATGATTTATGGCTAAATATTGAGGATTGGCTTCACACAAACAACGTCAAAAACAACAGCACAGCCCCCACCACCATGCCCAGCAGGTAGTACTCGACGTTGCCGTTTTGCAGTTTCCGAAAGCCCGCGCCGAGGCGCTGCACACCCGTGCCCACGCTGTTCACAAGGCCGTCAATGGCCCAGGTGTCGGCGTAATAGTGCAGGAGTTGGGAGAGTTTTTCTACGGGGCGGACAAACAGGAACTGGTAAATTTCATCCACATAAAACTTGTTGGCCAGCACCTTAGTCAGGCCGGTTTGGGCGGCATCGGCCACAGGCAGGCTGCGCCGCCGGACGTACATCCAGAACGCTGCCGCGATCACGAGCAGCGCCATCGAAGTCGTGAACAGCATGAGTGACCACTCCGTGCTTTCCGCCAGGTGGTGCGGTTCGCCGCCGTGGTGCAGGTTGGTGTTTCGCACCACAGGCTCCAGAAAGTGGGCCATCCACTGCGGGGTGCCGAGGTGCAGGAAATGTGGGGTGTTCAGAAAACCGCCCAGCGCCGAAAGTACGGCCAGCACGATCAGCGGTATAGTCATGGTGGCCGGGCTTTCGTGCAGGTGGTGACGCTGCTCGTCGGTGCCGCGAAAATCGCCGAAAAAGGTCACAAACAGCAGCCGGCACATGTACACGGCGGTGATCAGGCCGCCCAATCCGGCAAAGCCCCACCACCATTTGCCGCCTGCGGCGAACGTGTTGGCGAAAATTTCATCCTTGGAAAAAAAGCCCGCCAAGAGCGGAAACCCGCTGATGGCAAACGTGCCGATGAGGAAAATCCAGAACGTGATCGGCAGCGCCTTGCGCAGGCCGCCCATGTTGCGGATGTCCTGCTCGCCGCCCATCGCGTGGATCACCGAGCCGGCACCGAGGAAAAGGAGAGCCTTGAAAAAAGCATGCGTGGTGACGTGAAACATGGCCGTCGCGTACGCACCCATGCCGAGCGCCACGAACATCAGCCCCAGTTGGGACACCGTGGAGTAGGCCAGCACTTTTTTGATATCGTTTTGCCGCAGGCCGATCAGCGCCGCGAAGATGGACGTGGCCAGGCCCACGAGTGCCACCACGTTCAGTGCATCGGGCGAGAGGTTGTACAACGGGTGGCAGCGGGCCACGAGGTAGATGCCCGCCGTCACCATCGTGGCCGCGTGAATGAGCGCCGACACCGGTGTGGGGCCGGCCATGGCATCGGGCAGCCAGGTGTAGAGCGGAATTTGGGCACTTTTGCCCATGGCACCGATGAACAGCAGCAGGCAAATCGCCGTCACCACCGTCGGGTCGGGGCGGATGGTTTCGAGGCTGGCGAAAATGTCGGTGTAGTTGAGCGAGCCAAAGGTTTTGAAGATCAGGAAAATACCGAGTAGCAACCCCAGGTCGCCGATGCGGTTCATGATGAACGCCTTGCGGGCGGCCTTGCCGTATTCGCGGTTGTCGTACCAAAAACCGATGAGCAGGTACGAGCACAGGCCCACGCCCTCCCAACCGAAGAACAGCATGACGAGGTTGTCCCCCATGACGAGCAGCAGCATCGAAAAAATGAACAGGTTGAGGTAGGCAAAAAACTTCCAGAAACCCGCGTCGTCGTGCATGTAGCCGATGGAGTACACGTGGATAAGGAAGCCTACGCCGGTCACGATCAGCATCATCCACACGGAAAGTTGATCCACGAGGAAAGAAAAGTCCACATGAAAACTGTCCACCGTGATGAAGTTGTAGAGCGCCAAGTGAATCGGCCCGGCGGCCGACACCTCGTTGAAACAGGCCACGCTGAGCAGGAACGATGCCAGCAGCGTGCCGGAGCCGATTAGGCCGACGGCGGTTTTGGCCATCCTACGGCCAAAAAGACCGTTGATGGCGAAGCCGAGGAGCGGGAGAAAGGGGATGAGTGGTATGAGTTTGTTCATTGTTTATTCTTTCGGCTGGTTTTCTAAATCAAGTAAAATCAGCGTTAGTCTCTCTTTCAATTCAGGTAAAAATGTTTGCAAGACATCCCAAAGCATGGCATAGTCAACGCCAAAATAATTGTGGATCAACACATTCCGGAAACCAACAATGCCGGGCCAGTCAATATTTTTATACTTCTGGGTCAATTCTTCAGGCAAGTTATTGGCGGCCTCTCCAATGATTTCAAAATTGCGAACCACAGCGTCTCGTGTTCTCGTGTCCTCAGAAAATTCATTGAAGCCCATGCCAGTTGTGTACGCCTCAATGTATTGAGCCGACTCAAGCATGTCTCGTACTAGAAGTATTACGTTCCGTTTAGACATAGATGAGATCAGGCTGGATTTCTCTGAAGTAGGCTTCCTTAATGCCATTTTTGGAAACTAAATCCACCTTTTTTTTGAGAATACGCTCCAGTTCGTAAGCCAGGTGAATGAACTGCATCCCGGAAGGCCGATTAAACTCCACTAAAATATCTACATCACTGTTCGAGTTGTCGTCTCCTCGGCTAATCGAGCCAAATATCGCCATGCTTCGAATAGGATAGGTCGTCGTCAGTGCAGGTTTTGCCTGCAATAGTTTTGAAAGGACGTATTCTTTTGTTGTCATAGCCTTCAATTTCTCAATTTGTCCAAAAGTGAAATGTCTGTGGACTTGGTATTCCGGAAAACCATCACCAAAATACCCAGCCCCACCGCTGCTTCCGCTGCGGCTACGACCATGATGAAAAACACCATGATTTGCCCCTGTGCGTCGGACAGGTAGGTGGAAAAGGCTGCCAACAGGAGGTTCACGGCGTTCAGCATGAGCTCCACGCACATGAGCACCACGATGGCGTTGCGGCGGGTGAGTACGCCGAACACGCCGATGCAAAACAGCACAGTGCTGAGCCAGAGGTAGTATTCGATGGGGACGGACTTAATGATGTCGAGCATGGATTTCGTCAGCGATTTTTTTGATATGTAGAGCCACATTGTGGTAGGCATCATCGCTGGTACCCCAGCGAGAGCTTGTTATCGCCCTGCCTTCTTCTGGTAGCGCTTGGAGGAGGCCTAAAGGCGTCATCTCCCAAATACAGGGTCGTAATATGACGGGAATAACTACCGATTCACCCTTGTTATGTCGTTCCAGCGCAGCAGATATTTCCTTAGTCCATAGATAATCCGAATCTAAGGCATCAGGGCTAACTAGTATCAGTATTATATCAGAATTTTGCAAATGATGGTTGATTTCATCATCCCAGGATGAACCTGCTACTAAATCTTGGTCGCTCCAAATTTGCATCTCTCCTTTTTTTACCAATGGGGAAAGGTGTATTCGAAGTTGTTCCAAATAAGAGCTGTCTGCACGCGAATAAGCAATAAACATCCTGACCGGTTCTTTCCGCCTGCCATTCACCCCAAACATCCACACCGGCGTATCGCCCCGCAGCAGCCCGACAAAGTTGCGGTAGACATCAGACAGCGAGTTTTTGTCCTCTACTTTTTCTTCCAGTACGGCCAGTTTTTCTTCGTAGGCATAACTGGAGGCGTGGCGAATTTGAATTTGCTTGACGTAGCTGTCCAAACTGATTTCCGGCAAATCGTAGAGTGTTCGGTACAGGTCGGTGATTTCGGACCGGTAGTTGAGCAGCCACTTTTCCCGAAGGTCGTCTTCGTTGAGTTCGATGCGGGAGGGAAGGAAATAGACCATCAACGGGCGAAGGTCGTGCGAGCGGCGGCGGGCATCCACCGCTTTTCGAGCCAGATTGGAAATGCCCTCGAAACTCTGCTGGTTTGGAGTAAAGACCAACACCAACTTGTCCGGCATTTGCATGGTGCAAATGCCGCCTGTATCGGTATGGCCCGTGCGCGAGTCTATCAATACGTAGTCGTATCGTTCGGACAGGTACAATGCCCATTTGGTGAAAAAGGAGCGGATTTTGAAGAAGAAATCAGCCCAGTTGAATCCTCCAATTTGGTCGGAATAGCCTTCCTCTTTTTCGCGCCCGGCTTTCAGCAGGAAAAGGTAGCCGTCCGTTTTTGGTGCTTTAACCGGTGTGATATACTGCTCAGTTTTTGGGAAAAACGCATCCAACAGGGCTTCTTCTTTGCTGTCAAATTTGATTTCGGGAAGAACTTCACGGGCATGGATAAACAGGTCAATTAGTCCCTCTTGGGTATCAAAACCTTTGGGCAGGTACGGCTTGAAATACTTGGGCAGGCCGGGTGCCTCCAAGTCCCAATCAATCATCAGTACTTTTTTCCCGCTTTGAGCCAAGATTACGGCCACATTGGCCAAGGCCATAGAGCGTCCTGTCCCTCCCTTGTAGGAGTAGAAAGTGATGACATTGCCGTTTTTTTTGTCTTCCGATTTCATATCAAGACCGGTCAAAGTCAGGCACGTACATCTTGCCTTCTTTTACGGTTTTCAAAAATTTGTTCAATTGATCGTGTTGAGTTTTGATGTCCAGAAGTGTGAAATCTTGGCAAGCGCTACACCAGTCCTCCTTTTTGTCAAACATGGCGCAGTAGGATTGGATTTTTTTGGCGATCTGTTGTACTTGAGGCGCAAATTTTCGGTTCCGGCGAATCTCCGACGAATACAGAGCAAATGCACTGAAGTCTTCGTTCTCCCGGTCTTGTAAAATTTGGGGCAGACTTTCCCGGTCTCCTCGCAGGATCACGGTGATCAACAATCCGGTTTTCGGGTTGGCCCCTGTGATCTTTGCAAGCCTTTGCTGTTCTGCCCGCAACATTCCTTCTAGTTCACTCGCACAATAAAGTTTCTCTTCACTCAGGTAGTTTGGGGTGTAGATCACCAACATACATACGCTCTGGCACAGGGCTTGGGCAATGGCAGGGTCAATTTTGTCTCCGACCTCCATGCTACGGTCATCCTTGAAGATCGGCAGTGACTTGTAATCTCCAAGCAACATGGCCAATTCGTCTGCTAATGCCTCCACGATCTGATTGGCAAAGGTAGCCATCGTTTTGTCGCCATGCCGATAACTAAGGAAGCAGCTGTATTTGAAGTACATATCGGTCGGTCGGTTGGTATGTTTCTAAATCTTCACATCCCTCTTCGCCAGCAGCACCGCCCCCACCATTGCTGCGAGGAACAAGATACCAGCCACTTCGAAGGGCACAACAAAATCGGTGAACAGCACCTTGCCGAGGTTTTGCACCAAACCGACGTGCGGGTTGGAGTCAGCCGGTGCGGTGATCTGGGTACCGCCGCGCAGGGCACCCACCAAAGTCACCAACAGCATTCCGGAAGCGATGGCCGCAGCGAATTTCCAGCGGATCGGCTGCTGGGGTTCGGCCTCGGCGTTGAGGTTGAGCAGCATAAGCACAAACAGGAACAGCACCATGACCGCTCCGGCGTACACGATGATGTGTACCACGGCGAGGAACTGCGCGTTCAGCAGCACGTACTGCCCGGCTATGGTAAAAAAGGTCAGGATCAGGAAGATCACGCTGCGCACGGGGTTTTTGGAAAAAACCATGAGCAGGGCAAGAATCACGGATGCCAGTCCCAGAATCGAAAAAACGGTCAGGCTCATACGGCTGGTTGTTTCTCAGTGATATGTTTTTGGCGCTTGGTCACGTCAATGCGGGTTTCCGGGGTAGTGCACTCCACGAGCAGGTCTTTTCCGAAGATGAAATTTTGGCGCACGTAGTCGCTCGGCACGATGCGGTCGGTGAGAAAGATGGCCTCCTTCGGACAGGCTTCTTCGCACAGGCCGCAGAAGATGCAGCGCAGCATATTGATCTCGTACACGGCGGCGTACTTCTCCTCGCGGTACAGGCTTTCCTCGCTTTTTTCACGTTCGGCGGCTTCCATCGTGATGGCCTCGGCGGGGCAGGCCACGGCGCACAGACCGCAGGCGGTGCAGCGTTCGCGGCCTTCGTCGTCGCGCTTGAGCACGTGCCAGCCGCGCCACACGGGGGCCATTGGACGCTTCACCTCCGGGTAGCGGACGGTGTTGGACTTGCCGAAAACGACCTGGAGAAAGTGCTTCATCGTGATCCACATTCCTTTGAGAATCGCCGGCAAATAGATGCGCTCCCAGAAGGTCATCTCCTTGTGGACGACAAGTTTGGAGCGGGTGGTCAGTGGTTGCATTTTTTTCAGTGATGATGAATCTTGCATCGGTCAAGATGCTGGTTACAAGTTGTGGAGGTCAACGGGGATTATTTTGGCCGTCACCCACTCGGTGAAGGCTTCCTTGGTCATCTCGCCAGCGGCGACGCGGAGGATGATGGATTCTTGTTCGTCGTCGGTTTCGTCAATAGTGTACCCGTTCATGTACAGAAAGTTTGCCATTGCGCTGTGCCCAACTCGTTTGTTCCCATCAATGAACGGGTGTTGGGTCACGAGTTCAAAACATAAAACGGCCGCTTTATCTGCAATCGTTGGGTACTGTTCTTGCCCAAAATATACGGTCTGCGGGGCGGCTATGGCGGATTCAATACCCGCTTCATTCCGCAATCCACTGCCTCCACCTGAATCAACGATTGCGTCGTCGTGGATTTGGAGGATATCTTTGCGAGTCAAATAAAAAAATCTCATGCCAGCCGCTTGTAAAGTTCGCGGTAGCGCTTTCTGACATAAGTACGGGCGGCTTGGAATCGTTCTTCTTTTGCCCGCAAATAGTTGTCAATCGCCTCGTTCATCAATTCCTCCACAGACACATTGTGGTTTTGAGCAAACTCTTCCAAAAGCAATTTTTTCTTGTCGTCTATTTGAAATGTTATCGAACTCATAGTTTTTCATTTAAAAATTAAAAAAACGACCACCAACTATTTCCCTAACCACAAC
>JBEBHD010000139.1:0-13885 GCA_040080915.1 Saprospiraceae bacterium | reverse complement strand
GGCAATACCTTTGCCCGCCAGCCAGTAGTATGATCAGCAACAGCCGCGTCTATGACCACAGCCCTACCCGTTTCCGTTATTTTTCCGACAAAAAAAAACACCACCACAGCCTGGCTGCTGGCACGGATGATAGCGATGCTCGCTTTTCCGGCCCTGCTCGCCGCCCAACCGGCCACCCTGCCCTTGCGTGCGCCAGCCAATCACATCCTCGACCGGTTGGAAATACTCGGCATCGCACGCGGGCAGGTGCATCCCGAACTGCGACCCATCTGCCGCGAGGATGCCGTGGCGCTGGCGCGGTTGGCCGATTCGACCGGCGGCGGGCGCTTGTCCGTTCTGGATCGGGCTGATATCCGCTACCTGTACGACGACAACAACGAGTGGCTCTCGCCCGCCGACACAGCCCGGTTTCGGCGTTCGCGCAAACCCGTCCTCGGTGCCTTTTTTCGCACGCCCGCCAACCTGTTCGAGGTCAACGCACCCGATTTCCGGCTACGGGCCAACCCCATGCTGCACCTCGCCTTGGGCGCGGAGCAGGGCGCTTCCGACCCGATTTTTTTCAACCAGCGCGGCATCGAGGTGCGCGGCGACGTGGACGAGCGGGTGTTTTTTTACACGAGCCTGCTCGAAACCCAGGCGCGGCTGCCCAACTACGCCCAACGCTGGGCCGCCGACTACTTCGCCGTGCCGGGGGCCGGTTTTTTCAAACCCTACCGGAGCACGCCGTTCGGCATCGAAAACGGGTACGACTACAATCTGGCTCAGGCATATATCGGCTTCCGTTTGTCGCGGCATGTGGGGCTGCGGTTCGGTCACGGCCATCATTTTATCGGCAACGGCTACCGCTCGCTTTTTCTGTCCGATGCGGGCAACCTCGCCTATTTTCTCCAAGTAAACACCCGGGTGTGGCGGCTGCACTACCAAAACCTGTTCCTCGAACTCAGCCCCGTGTCGGCCGCCGCCCCGCGCCCGCCGAACAGCCTGTTGCCCAAAAAATACATGGCCGCGCACTACCTCAACTTGCGGGTGTCAGACAATGCCGCCGTCGGTTTTTTCGAGGCTACGGTGTTCAACCGGAGCGGGCAATTTGAATGGCAGTACCTGAACCCCGTGGTTTTGTACCGCAGTGTGGAAGGTGCGCTCGGCAGCCCCGATAATGTGCTGATCGGGCTGGATGCACGTTGGGATATTTTCCGGCGGCTGCGGCTGTACGGGCAGTTTTTGCTCGATGAGCTGTTTGTTTCCGAGGCGTTCGGCTCTGCGCGGGGAGGCTGGTGGGGCAACAAATTCGGTTTTCAGGCTGGCCTGAAGTACGTCAACGCATTCGGCGTGGACCACCTCGACCTGCAAGTGGAGCACAACTCCGTGCGGCCCTACACCTATTCTAATTTCGATTCGCTGAACAGCTACACCCACTACAACCAACCGCTCGCACACCCGCTGTGGGCCAATTTTCGAGAAACCGTCCTGCTCGCACGCTATCAGCCGCACCCCCGGCTGTCCCTTGCCGCTCGGCTCCTGCACGCCCAAACGGGCGACGACGGCCCGGGCGAAAATTGGGGCGGCAACCCCTTGCTCGGCAACGCCACCCGCCAGCAGGACTACGGCAATGTAACGGCGCAAGGCCAACAGGCTACCACGGTGCTGTTCGGGCTGGATGCCACCTGGCTGTGGCGGCACAACCTGTTCTGGGAAGCCCGACTTTTGCTGCGCAACAAAGACAGTGCCGATACGACCCGCGACCTCGACACGCGAGTCGTTTCGATCGGCCTGCGCTGGAACGTGTGGAACGCGAACCTTGATTTTTGATAAAAAAACATCCCGCCCGTGCGACTGACACTGCCCTTCCTTTCACTTTTCGCCCTCACGCCGCTCGCCCTTTGGGGCCAAAACCCCGTATTGGCCAAGTGTGCCCCGACCCTGCTGACCCAGGCCCGCAGCACGACTGCCGAGCCGGAACGGTTCGTCGTAGTGGCCAGTGACCTGAGCGATTTCCGGCACCGATTGGCCACTGCCGCCCCCGAAGCCATTGTTCTGGACACCTACGAACCGGCCAACATTGCCGTGCTGTGGTGCTGGCGAGCCGTGCTGATGGAAAAAATTTTGCCCCTGCCCGACGTGCTGTTCGCCGACCTTGGCCATGCTGTGGCGCGGGAAGAACGGGCCGTGCCTGGTCACAACCTCTCGGCCAACGCCATTGATTTTGTGCATGCGCACCAGCCCGTGCTTGACGGCACGGGCACTACTGTTTCGATCAAGGAATTCCGCTTCGACAGCACCGATGCCGACCTCAAAAGCCGGGTGTTGCCCACCGGAAAATCGGCCACCGGGCTGACCGTCCACGCCGGGCTAATGGCCACCCTCGCCGCCGGCGCAGGCAACACCGATCCTGAAGCGCGGGGCGTGGCGCGGGGCAGCCGCTTGGTGTCGTCGTCGTTTGTGGGCCTGCTGCCCGATGCCGATGCGGACTACACGGCGTTCGACATCACCGTGCAAAACCACTCCTACGGCCTCGACATTGAAAATTATTACGGAGCGGGGGCCTTGGCCTACGACGGGAGCACACAAAACCACCCCGAACTGCTGCATGTTTTTTCCGCCGGAAACCAGGGTGCCGACACCACGCCAACCGGGCCATACGCCGCCACTCCAGGTTTTGCCAACCTGACGGGAAATTTCAAAATGGCCAAAAATGCGCTTTGCGTGGCGGCTGCCGATTCGTTTGCCAGCGTGTTCGCGTTCAGTTCCCGAGGCCCGGCCCACGACGGGCGGCTCAAGCCCGACCTCGGGGCCTTTGGCCAAAACGGCAGCTCCGAATCGGCAGCGTTGGTTTCCGGTGCGGCAGCCGTGGTGCGGCAGGCTTTTTTTGAAAAAAACAACCAAAACCCGCCCTCCGAAATGCTGCGAGCGGCGCTGATCGGCGGGTGCGACGACACCGGCAACCCCGGCCCGGATTTCCGCAGCGGCCACGGCAACCTGAACCTGAAACGGGCCGTGGAAATCGTGCAGCGGCAACAATCGTTCACGGGCACCGTGGCCGAGGGCGAATCGCAGGTTTTTCCGATCACCATCCCGGCCAACACCGCCCGGCTGCGGGTCGCACTCTGCTGGAACGACGTGCCCGCCCAGCCCAACGCGGCCAAAGCGCTGGTTCACGACCTCGACCTGAGTGTGATTGCGCCCGACGGCACGGTTTGGCATCCCTGGGTACTCAACTCGTTTCCCCACCGCGACTCGCTGCTGTTGCCCGCCCGTCGGGGCCGCGATTCACTGAACACGGCGGAGCAGGTGAGCATCGCGCAGCCCGCCGTCGGTACCTGCCAACTGCGCGTGCGTGGTGCCGCCATCGCGTCCGGCACCCAGGCCTTTGCCCTCGTTTTTCACTGGGACACCATCGGGCACTTCGAGTGGACAAGCCCTGGACTCGGCCAACCCATCAGCGCAGGAGCTGGCGCTGTGCTGCGCTGGGAAACCACGTTAGAGGGCCAGCGCGGCATTTTGGAATGGAAAACCACCGGCAGCGATATTTGGCAAACCATTGACCCCGACTTGCCCCTCGACCCCGGCCACTACCGCTGGCTCGCGCCGGATACCGTGGCAGCGGCACAGGTGCGGATGCGGGTGGGCGGAAAAACCGCCGTTTCCGACACGTTCCTCATCGCGCCAAAACTGCGCGTGCGGGTGGATTTCAACTGCCCCGATTCGGTGATGATGCGCTGGAACGCCGTTTCGCCAGCGACGGTGTACCGCGTGTGGGCGCTGGGCCAGCAATACCTGGAGCCGCTTTTTTTGACCACCGACACGTCGGTTGTTTTGCTAAAAAACGCCTTGCCGCAGGAGCGTTTCGCAGTATCGGCGCTGCGCACGGGGGTGTCGGCGGAGAGCCACATCGCCTGTACGCCCGACCTCCGGCAAACTGCCAATTGCTACATCGTCAACCTACTGGCCCTGCTTGACGATGTGCATGACCGTGTCCACCTGACCCTCGACCTCAGCTCGTTTCACGGCGTGCGGCGGATTTTTTTGGAAAAACAAAAAGTCGGCGCGTGGGTGCCCCTGCACATCGAAAACCCGACGGCGCTTCAGGTGACGGACACAGACGAGTCGCCCACGACGGGCACGAACCTGTACCGGGCCAGATTGGAAATGGATAACGGTGGGCAGGTCGTCAGCGAGCCGGTAGTGGTGTACTTCGCTGGTTCGGCGGGTTATCTGGTGCTGCCCAATCCCACGCGAGCAGGGCAAACGGTGGCGGTTTTGGCGCGGACTTCGGCGGACACGCCGCAGTTTTTTCTGTACGATGCGCTGGGGCGGTTAGTTCTGGAAAAAGAACTTGAGGGCGGGAAGACGGAGGTGGTGCTGCCCGGCCTGCTGGCACCGGGGGTGTACGCGTGGTTGGTGGCCGGAGCTGCTGGCGAACGGTTGGGTCGGGGAAAATTGTTGGTGCGGTAAGAGCGTGTACGTTGAAAGGATTACTTTTGCCCAAAATTTAAACCAATGACAGAGGAGACCATATCGGGCTGCATAAGTTGCTCAAACCGGCATGGCCTCCCCTTTTCATTCACCTTTCCGATCCCGTGTACAGAACCCACACTTGCAACGACCTCCGCTTGGCCGATGCCGGCAAAACCGTCACCCTCGCTGGCTGGGTGGCCATTGGCCGCGACCTCGGCGGCCTCACTTTTGTTGACCTCCGCGACCGATACGGCATCACCCAGTTAGTGTTCGATATGGACGACAACGCTGATCTTTGCACCCGCGCCCGCCGCTTGGGCCGCGAGTTTGTGGTGCAGGCCACCGGTCTCGTGCGCGAGCGCGCCAGCAAAAACCCCAACCGTGCCACTGGCGACGTGGAAATCCAGGTCACTGCTTTTGAGGTGCTAAACGCCGCCAAAACGCCGCCGTTCACCATTCAGGACGACACCGACGGCGGCGATGACCTGCGCATGAAATACCGCTACCTCGACCTGCGCCGCAACGCCGTACAACAGAACATCCTGTTCCGCTCCAACCTGGCTCTTGAAACCCGCAAGTACTTGGCCGGACAAGGCTTTGCCGAGGTGGAAACACCGTTTCTCATCAAGTCCACACCGGAAGGAGCACGCGATTTTGTGGTGCCCTCGCGCATGAATAAGGGCCAGTTTTACGCCCTGCCGCAGTCGCCCCAGACGTTCAAGCAAATTCTCATGGTGGCCGGTTTCGACCGGTATTTCCAGATCGTGAAGTGTTTCCGCGACGAGGACCTGCGCGCTGACCGCCAGCCGGAATTCACGCAGATTGACTGCGAGATGGCATTTGTACACCAAGAGGACATCCTCAACATGTTTGAGGGACTGACGAAAAATTTGTTCAAAACCACCCTCGGTATCGAACTGAACGATTTCCCCCGTATGACCTACGACGAGGCCATGCGCCGCTTCGGTTCCGACAAGCCCGACCTGCGCTTCGGCATGGAATTCGTGGACCTGACTGATCAAGCCAAGGGCAAGGGCTTTCCGGTGTTCGACGATGCCGAAACGGTGCTGGCCCTTTGCGCTCCGGGTTGCGCGGGCTACACCCGCAAACAAATTGACGACCTCACCGAGTGGGTCAAGCGCCCGCAGATCGGTGCCAAAGGCCTCGTGTATGTGCGCTACGATGCCGACGGTTCGGTGAAATCCTCGGTGGACAAATTCTACTCCCCCGATGACCTGCAGGGCTGGATGAAAACCTGTGGTGCCCAGCCCGGCGACCTGCTCTTCCTACTCAGCGGCGACGACGAAAAAACCCGCAAACAACTCTCTGAACTGCGCCTCGAAATGGGCAGCCGTCTCGGCCTGCGCGACCCGAAGGCGTTCAAACCCCTGTGGGTGATGGACTTCCCGTTGTTGGAATGGGACGAGGACGAGGGTCGCTTTTTTGCTATGCACCACCCGTTCACCTCGCCCAAACCGGCAGATATCCCGAAGATGGAATCCGACGACCGCGCCGTTCTCAAGGGCATTCGCGCCGATGCCTACGACCTCGTGATCAACGGTGTGGAGATTGGCGGCGGCTCTATTCGTATCCACGACCGCGACCTGCAAAGCCGCAACTTCCGCTTGCTGGGCTTCACACCGGAAGAGGCCGAGGCCCAGTTCGGCTTCCTGCTCGGCGCGTTCGAGTACGGTGCCCCGCCGCACGGCGGTATCGCTTTCGGCTTCGACCGCCTCTGTGCCGTGCTGAACGGCATCAACAACATCCGCGACTTCATCGCCTTCCCGAAAAACAACCAGGGCCGCGATATGATGATTGACGCACCGGATGCGATCAAGGCGAAGCAATTGGAGGAACTGGGGATTTTGGTGAAGGGGGAGTGAGGGCGTGACTCGATTAATTTCCTTTATTTTGTCGGCCTCGACAACTTAACCTCCAACAACATGACAAGCATCAAGCAAACCCAACTGTTCCCTGTAGAAGATGACGGGAGGCAGGATTATACCGCCACATTCGCCGACAATATGAGTTTGCCGGTACATCGGTGGTTTAGGTACACCGCCGGATTTTCAGCAGCTTGGGTACAAGAGCTGATCCAGGAAGAAATAAAAAAGGGTAGAAGCAGGGTCATTGACCCTTTCGCTGGGTCAGGTACGGTTCTGTTGGAGAGCGACATGGCACAAGTCGAGTCCATTGGCATAGAGGCTCATCCGTACATATATCGCATTGCCAAAACCAAGATTTGTTGGAATTTTCCACCT
This sequence comes from Saprospiraceae bacterium, assembly GCA_040080915.1. Taxonomy (GTDB): domain Bacteria; phylum Bacteroidota; class Bacteroidia; order Chitinophagales; family Saprospiraceae; genus M3007. The sequence continues at coordinate 7,169 of JBEBHD010000139.1, read as the reverse complement.
GAGTTATTTCGAGATGCTGCCCTTAGTTTGTTGAAAAAGGCACAGGGGAAAAAAATCACGACGGTTAATTACCCAAAGTTGCTCCAGAGCTGTTATCCGCTGGAAATATTGCACCGGTTGGATGCACTTAAACAAACATGGCTGGAGATACCCCAATCCGCTGAAACCAAGGATTTCACTTGGTTTCTCATCACCTGTATTCTGCGAATAACTTCCCCGGTCGGGACTGCACAATGGCAATATATACTGCCTAATAAATCGAAATCTAAGGTCGTAGACCCGTTCATGGCATACGAAGTCAAGGTTTACGAGATGTACGCTGATATGCGTCGGTTGCAGTCCCGCATAACCTCAGGTAGTTTGGCGCGTGTTTTTCAAGAGGATGCCCGCGCTCAAACGAGTATTCCCGATGGCTGGGGCGATCTGGTGATCACATCGCCGCCATACGCCAATAATTACGATTATGCCGATGCGACTCGCCTCGAAATGACTTTTTGGGGAGACATAGACAACTGGGGCGACTTGCAAACAACCGTTCGCCAACATCTCGTTCGGGCTTGCACCCAACACGTTTCGGGGATGGGCAGCAATGCAATGGAGTTGCTTGCTGCCCCTCAATTAAATCCGATACGGGACGAACTAACGAACATCTTCTCCCGCTTAGAAGCAGAACGATTCAACCACGGTGGTAACATTGGATGATTGCAGCCTATTTTCACGATCTTGCCAATGTGTTTTGCATGCTCCGAAAAGCGGCTACTCCAAACTGTCGTATGTGTTTTGTGATCGGTGATTCTGCACCATATGGAATCTACGTTCCGGTCGATCGTTGGTTGGGAGAATTGGCGGTAGAAGCCGGTTTTTCAAATTTTCAATTTGAAAAACTGCGTGACAGGAATGTTAAATGGAAAAACCGCAAACATACCGTGCCGCTCAAAGAAGGCAGGCTATGGATTAACTAATAAGTCATGGCTAAATCTAATGCACACAAGTTCGGTCAAATCATCGGCGACCTTTTAGAACTCGCCCTTCTGCCTTCCTTGGAAAAGTTCGCCAAAAAACATCGCTTGTATCTTGATAAGCAGGGCGTTCGCAAAGCCCGAAAAGGGAAAAAAGTTAGTTGGAAAGACATCAGCGGAAATAGCCATGATCTTGATTTTGTTCTGGAAAGGCATGGCTCGGAAGAAAAAATCGGCACACCTGTCGCTTTTATTGAAACCGCTTGGCGACGCTACACGAAACATTCCCGAAACAAGGCCCAGGAAATTCAGAGCGCAATTTTACCATTGATAAAAACGCATGAAGGAGCATCCCCATTTGCAGGCGTGGTGCTGGCGGGAGAATTTACGGCTGGAGCACTCAACCAGCTGCGGTCTTTAGGATTTACTGTCTTGTTTTTTCCTTACTCCACTATAATTCGAGCATTTCAAGAATTTGGAATTGATGCAAAATATGATGAATCAACAGAAGAGGCAGATTTTGCTGAAAAAATTAAATCTGTTGAACACCTGACCGACAAGCCACACTACTGGACATTTTGGGAATGAGACCTTCCAGGTTTGACAAACCTGGAAGGTCTGGGTACACGAAAACAAAAATGTCCAGTAGTGTGCCGACAAGCACATTGTCGCAGCAGAGTTGGCACACCTCAACCAAAGTGATGTTGATATTTTTTTTAACTCTTTGACCAAGTACGTCTCCCGATTTATTGAGCAAGTAGTAATTCTACCACTTTATGGCATTGAGTTCCAAACAGGCACGATTCAAGAAGCGATTGAGTTGTTAGGCCAGTATCAAGAACGAGATACAGCACTGCCCTTGGTTCGTTTTGAAGTCAAGATCCGGTACAATACCGGAGACAAGATCGAGGCAAGTTTTCGTGACCGCCAAGATGCAATTGCCTTTCTCGAAATTTACACACACTCTTAACATTTCAAAAGGCGACCTCCGGTATGTCGTTGACTTCGGCCTGATCGCCCGCTTACCCAATCACTTCACCCGCTCTCCCGGCATATCCCGGCCCGCTTGGTGTAAGATCAATTTGTTGACAATGCCCTTGTCGTCAGGCACAAATTCGATCTCGGCATCCACTACTTTTAGGAAAAAACGCAGCTCGGTTTTCGCAAACACCTCGAACCGTTGCTGGCCCGTGGCCTGCGCGAACAAGCGGGCACCCTCTTGCGTGACGGTCATGGAAAAACCGGGAAACAAGGCATACTCGCCCACAAAACGCCGGAGCTGTTCTTCGGTCACGACCATCTCCTTCGGAGCCTCCGGCACGGTGTCGGCGGTGCGTACCCAACGCTCGCCGGACACATTGCGGCTATCGAATAACAGCCCCGATATCTTGCCGTTTTCGGCGCGCTGGAACGCAACCTTGGCCAGCGTACCATCAAACCGGAAACTGTCTTTGGCCGTGGCGAGCATATTGTACGTGTTGCCGCCGACGCGCTGCGATACCAATTGGCGACCATCCAGCCGAATATAGCGCTTGGCACCCTGGGGGTTTTCGTAGGTGCCCACATACCCGGCTAGCACCTTAGGAGGCACCGGTATAGCCGCCACTTCCAGCGTGTGACCGGCGGCAAGAGCGGCCAGTTGGGCAGCCGTCTCGCTGGGTTCGTTGCAGTCGCAGTTGGTCAAAATGGCCACACAAATTTCCTCCTTGGGCAGGTAGATCAGTGAACTCAAAAAACCGGGTATAGCGCCGCCGTGCTCCACCGTTGGGCTGCCGAGCAGGTAACCCATGAGCCAGCCGTAGCCATAGCCCGTATTGGTACCGTCGGGCAGCACGTTGGGTGTGTGGGCTTTTTTCAGCAGGTCTTTCGACACCAATTTGCCAGAAAAAATGGCCTGCATCCAGCGGTGTAAATCCTCAACCGTGGAAGCCAGCGAGCCGGCAGCGTAGGGCTGGGTCATACTTAGCAGCAAGGCCGGTGCGTAAGCGCCACTGTCTGATTTCATAAAACCATTTGCCCAATCCTGTATGGGGCGGGGCTTGTTTTCGTAAAACGTGTGCCCCAAACCGGCGGGTAGAAACACATTTTTGGCTAAGTAGTCGGCATACGACATGCCCGTCACCTGCTCGATGATGTAGCCGAGCAGCACATAGCCGGAGTTGTTGTAGGCATACTGGGTGCCCGGTTCAAAATCCAGGGGCTGGTCTTTGAAAAAATCTACCAGCGCCTTGGGTGTCATGTCCATTTGCTGGATGGCAGGTGTCCACAGCGGCATGTCGGTGTAACTTTTGATGCCCGATGTATGGTTGAGCAGCTGCTCCACGGTGATCTTTTTCCCTTTGACGGGGTAGTCGGGAATGAACCGGGTGATCTCGTCCTGCAGGGCGATCTTTTTCTGTTGCACGAGTTGCAGGATGGCCACGGCGGTAAACTGTTTGGTGACCGAACCAAGGCGGAACACCATGTCGGGGCGCAGTGGAGTTTTCTTGTCGAGCTCATCTACACCGAAGGCTTTTTGGTACACGACCTGGCCGCCCCGGGCTACCAATACTGCGCCGCCGGGGCCGTCGTCGGGGAATTTTTTCATGCAAATTTTGTCAAAAGCAGCTTCGAGGGCTTCGTCGGAAGTTTGCGCCGAAATGGGCTGTGCCGCGAAGAAAGCAACAGCGAAAAGGATTGATAAATACTTCATATTGTTTGTTTTTGTGTAACTATTTAGTACCTCCTGATGCAAACAATTGTCACCACAGATTTTCACAGATTCACACAGATTTAAAAGCGGACAAGGAAAAATCTGTGTGAATCTGTGGTAAAAAACTTTACGGTTAGGGCCGTCGTATACAGGTGCTAAATAGGTGCGTTTTTGTTACTGTAAAGAAAGTTTCGGGTTAGAGAAACATCGCGCCACTATCCTCGCCCCCACCGGTAGCTCTCTACCTCAAACCCCGCCAGATCCAGCACCCGATCCACCACCGTGGCAGCTACGGCTTCCACGGTGTCGGGGCGGGAGTAGAACGACGGCGAAGCCGGGCACACGATGCCGCCTGCCTCGGTCACGGTCAGCATGTTGCGGATGTGAATGAGGCTGAGCGGCGTATCGCGTGGTACGAGGATGAGGCGGCGGCGCTCCTTCAGCACCACATCGGCGGCGCGGGTGACGAGGTCGTTGCTCACGCCCGAGGCGATGCGGGCCAGCAGGCCCATCGAGCAGGGGCACACGATCATGGTGTCGTACCGCGCCGAGCCGGAGGCAAAGGGAGCGTAAAAATCGTTTTTTTCGTAAAAATCGAATGGGTAGGCATCTAAGTTGGCCGGACCGATTTCCAATTCCCAATTCACCCGGGCGTTGTCGGACAGCACCACTCCCACGGCATCCCACTGTTGGTGCAGGGCGACCAGTTTGTCGAACAACACTTTGGCGTAAACGGCACCGGAAGAGCCAGCCACAGCGACGACGATCTTTTTGTCCATGCCAATTATTTCGGCAGGTTAAGCAAAAAGCCGATAGTGAAATTGGCATCCCAGTCGAACACAAACTGCTGACAGCCCGTGGCATCGGCAATTGATTTGTAAATATTGAGTCCGCCCTGTTGTTTGTCGCCCTCGCCGGTGTAGCCGCCTGGGGCTTTCAGCACGGTATAGCGTTCCTTGCCTGTACGGGTTTGCTTGGCCAGTTCGAAAGGTACGCCGCCAATGATGAAGCAGGTTTTGCGCATACCGCCGGGCACCTGTTTGGCTTTGGCGCTCACTTCCTGGTACACAGCGGCATCCGTCTTACCGGATTGACGGTACTTGGCACCGGGCAGCTCAATGCCGGTGGGCGTTCCGCCGCTCATCCAGGATATTTTGGTGTTGCCCGAACCGATATCCACCACAAAAGCACTGCCGTAGTAGCTGGCGGGTAGGCAGGAGCGGAGGGCCAGTTTGGCCTCCTGTTCGGGCGTGACCTCGTTCACGACATAGCTCATACCCTTGAGCAAGTTGGAAACCGTAGTGGTGACAGGCACTTTTTTGGCCCCCGAACTGATAACAAAGTGGATGTTTTTTGGCCCCACGCCGTAAGCAAGCATATCAGCGATGTAGTTTTTTAAGCCTTTTTTGATGTCGTCTTCGGTGGCAAGGTTTTCGTACACGAGGCTGGCCCCGTACTCGGCCTTTTCGAGTTTCCAGTTTTTTGCGGCATCGGACTTGATGATAAACGAGTTAAAACCTGTAGCACCGAGCTCGACCACGCCCTTGAGTGTGCCGTTGACCGGAGCAGGCGGTGTGAATGTGAACGATGCCGCTGCCCCGCTGCCCTTGCCCCACGTTTCGGAGGTGGCGGCGGGTTTGTCGGCAGTGTTATTGTTGGGTGCTGTGGCGGTGGTTTCCGTGGTGGCGGGTTCAGCATCAGCGTTTTGGAACTTGGGCAAGAACGTTTTAATGGCAAAATAAACCCCGCCAATAATCAAAACAGTGAGAAGTAAGCGGGAAAAGGTGGTCAAACGTGCCATAATGTGCAAACAGTTGGGTTGGTGAACGTGGTGAGTCGGGTATTTTGAGGCGGTCACAAAGTTGGGGCAAATAAGGGTAGTTTAAATTACTTTTGCCGCGCTTTTTCGGTCCCGTAGTTCAATGGATAGAATAGAGGTTTCCTAAACCTTAGATGTGGGTTCGATTCCCGCCGGGACCACCACGCTACAACGACAGACCTTCCAGGTTTTCAAACCTGGAAGGTCTCCACCACCCACCGCTCGTCCATGTACGAAAATTCCCGTCTCGTTCTCGATTCTTCCAAACCGCCCGAGCCTGATCAGGTTATTTGGCGCAGCCCCAGCAACCTGGCCATCGTCAAGTACTGGGGCAAGCACGGCCTGCAACTGCCGCGCAACCCCTCACTCAGCCTGACACTCTCGGCCTCCTGCACCGACACGGCGCTGGAATACGCTTTCAAAGACGAGGCAGACAACCAGATTGACCTTGCGTTTTTTTTCCACGAAGAAGAAAATGAGGCGTTTCGGGCTAAAACATTGGCTTTTTTGGAAAGCCTGACCCCGCAGTTTCCGTTTTTGCGCCAGCTGCACCTGACCGTGCGCACGGGCAACTCGTTTCCGCATTCCACAGGCATCGCTTCGTCGGCATCGAGTATGTCGGCGCTGGCGCTGTGCCTTTGTTCGCTGGAAGACCGGCTGTTCGGCACCCTGCAAGACCCGGGTGCGTTCGACACCAAGGCATCCTACATCGCCCGATTGGGCAGCGGGAGTGCCTGCCGATCCATTTTTCCCTACGCCGCCGTTTGGGGGGCGACTGCCGAGGTGCCCGGCTCGTCCGATCAGTTTGCGGTATCCGTTGAAGACCTGCTCCACCCGACGTTCAAGGATTTTCACGATGACATACTCGTAGTCAGCACCGCAGAAAAATCGGTAAGCAGCCGGGCTGGCCACGCGCTCATGGAGGGCAACCCCTACGCCGAACCGCGCTATGCACAAGCAAAGAACCGCCTGTCCAGCCTCATCGAGGCTCTCCGAACCGGCGATCTGGAAACCTTCGGAAAAATAGCCGAAGACGAGGCCCTCACCCTGCACGCCCTCATGCTGTGCAGCAACCCCTCGTACATGCTCCTGCGCCCCGACACCGTGGCGATCATCGAAAAAATACGCGCCTACCGCGCCGACACCAAACACCCCGTGTACTTCAGCCTCGATGCCGGGCCGAATATCCACCTGCTGTACCCCGGCGACATCGTGGCCGAAGTGCGCGGCTGGATTGAGGACGACATGAAGCAACATTGCGCTGATGGATGGGTTATTCAGGATTGGGTCGGTGAAGGGCCGGAAGAAATTTGACAAACCTTTGTAACTTCGCCGCCGTTTTCAACCGAACACCATGCGTGCATTTACCCTTTGGCTTTGGATCGCCGCGCTGCTGACCTCAACGGTCGGTATCAGTGTGACGCAGATTTATTGCTACTGCGTCGAAGCAAGCACGTATTCTATTTTTTCAAACACCGAAGATGCCTGCGCCGCCAATACCGAACCGAGCGGCGGTGCTTGTTGCAAACCGGACCTGCCCGGCTGCTGCGCCACAAGTGGCGAAAAGGAGTCAAGCGATCACCCCTGCACCAAAAAAACGGTGAAGGTTTTCTGGTTGAAGACTGATTTTTGGGTGAGCAACCATTTGCAAAAAACATTTGACATCCCGCTTGGAGCGGTGGAACTGCCCGAATACCAG
>JBEBHD010000138.1:0-13912 GCA_040080915.1 Saprospiraceae bacterium | reverse complement strand
TCTCTCACTCTCTCACTCTCTCACTCTCTCACTCTCTCACTCTCTCACTCTCTCACTCTCTCACTCTCTCACTCTCTCACTCTCTCACTCTCTATTCAAAAATGATCCGTTTTGCAGCCACGCCTTGTTCGAAGTAGAGTTTGGCCACATACATGCCGGTGTTCAGGCCGTCGCGCTGGAGCGTGTAGGTGCTGTTATTGATGGCGCGGATGTTGCGCACCAAGCGACCGCTCAGGTCGTACAGTTCGATAGTCTGGATCGGGTGGTCGGCATCGGTGCCGAACCAGATTTCCGAGGTGGCCGGGTTGGGCTGTACGTTCAGGATACTGCTGGCATCGAACAGGTCTTCGGCCTTCACGGACACGCCGGGGCAGTCGAGGCCGAGTGCGCGGCAGGCACGCGGGGCGTAGTAGGTCATGATGGTATCAATGTTGGCTTGGGCTGTACCTTCATTCGTGTCGCAGTCCAACGGAACAATCGTGCCGTTGGGCAGCTGCGTGTTGGGCACGAAGGTGTTCCACTCCCAGGGAGCCGAGTCGTCGGCAGCGCGGTTTAACGGGTAATACCCTTCGATGCCGCCATTGATCGTGCGGGCATGTATGGAGAGCGGGTCGGTGAGCAGGCCGCCAAGTTCAAAAACGTCGTTGTTGCCGAGCGTTTCCTGGATGGTCGTGATACCGCAGGAGCCGGTCACGTTCACAACAGGGAAATTCACGCCTGGTACTATGACCAAGCCGTCGCCGCAAGGAGCATAGGGATCGAGGGGAACGTGGAAAGAAAGGATCGGCGGGGTGTTGGCATCCACCCATGCCTTGTCGCCCATGGCACCACCGAGGTTGACGGCAAGGTTAAAGTCCGACGAGTAGCCGACGGTGTTGGGGATGTACAGCGTGTCGCCGACTGGAAAGCCCGTTGCCTGGTTGTAGAGTGCGTCCACGATACCAATGTTGGCCTGAATACCATAAGGGTCACCATTGTACGCCTCGATGATCATCGGGAGGCCGTTGACGATAAATTTGTTCGGTTCGGAGGTGGTGAGTATCTCGGAGTACTTGTCCAATGCTGCTGTGTTCAGCGACAGGTAGCCGCCCGTTCCTTGGCCGAACACCACAATGCGGTTCGGGTCAACGCGAAAGGTGTTGCCATCTACCGCTGCGTTTTTGCGGAAGAACCGGATACACGAACGCACGTCTTGCACGCCCCGATAAGCAGCATTGATGAGGGTAAAGCGGCGCTGGAGCTCACTGGTCAGGTCGGGGCGCCAGCCGAGGCGGTAGTCAATGGAGGCTACCACATAGCCCATTTTGGCCAGGCGTGTACACATTTCCACAGCTGCCGGGTCAGTACGAGTACCACCGCAAGACTGGTTGACGCTAAGCATGGTGGCCGGGTTGATCCAAGGCAGGAAGTTGCCTGTGTGGCAGTACAGGATGAGCGGGCGCTCAGCCTGAACGTCGCCTTCCGGCTCGTAGATGTCCATGACCAACGGCTGCTTGGCCGTGTGTCCGGATGTACTAATGGTCAGCACGGTGTAGTTGAAACCATAAACTACCGGCGACGTTTTTTTCACAGTGGAGAATACCTGATCGAGGTATCGGTGTGGCTGGGCCGTTGCGCCAAGGCAAAGGAATAGTAGTGCGGCAAGCAGAAAAAGCGTAGATTTTTTCATGGAAAGCAAAAGTTAAGTTGATGTTGGCAAGTGAATACTGTGTGATAAAAACCTATTTCTGACGGAAATCGTAGACGATACTAATATAGGCCATACGGCCGATGCGCGGGCCGCCGTACGTTTGAAACTGCTTGTTATTGAGCACGTTTGACGCGCCGATTTTGATCGTCGTGTTTATTCTGGAAAAGGTGACGTTGGTCTGGGCATCCAGCAGGTCGTAGCTCGGGATAAACCCGGTGAACTGGGGCGACCCCTCAAAAGTAAAACCCTGAATCCACTTGTACAGCACGTTGAAACCCCAGTAAACATTTTTGCCCGAAAGGGGCAGGTCGCGAGCAGACAGGCCGAGGTTGTACTTGTGCTCGGGTGTGTTGAAGGCCGGGATAATTGGGTCGTCTATTTGCGAGTTCAGGCGGTTCCAGGAGTAGTTGGCCTGAGCCATAAAATAATTGGCAAAATAGTAGTTGAACCCGACCGCCAAGCCTTGGGTAGTTACTTCGTTGACGGAGTTGGCGGCCACCCGGTAAATCTGCAACCGGCTGAATTCCGGTCCGAAAAAGCCGATGGGCAGGTCAATGCCGATGTTATAGCCGATGAAGTCGTTGTAAAAACTGTAGTAGTACCCGGCATCCATGTACAATTTGTCGAACAAGGTGGTGCGGACACCGATCTCGAAGGTTTTTACTTTTTCGGGCTGGATGGGAGCGATGTCAAAACTGTCCAAGATGGCAACACTCCCTCCCGGCAGGCGCCGGTACTCGTTCAGAGATTCGAGCGTAATCAGGTTTTGAAAGCCGTCCAGGTTGCCGACCAAGCGGGCACGGCCCACATTCAGGTTCAGGTACTGATCGGAGAGCGTGGGGTTGCGGATGGCGCTCGAAAACGAAGCACGCAGGAAGGTGTTGGCCTTTGGATTCCACACCACGGAGGCGGCCTCGGTGTGTACCATCCGGAAATTTTGGTTTTTGTCCAACCGGAACGAGCCGCTCAACTTGAACTGGCCAAAGGTCTTTTCCACCCCGGTGTAAGCACCCCATTCCGAGTTGGTGATGGTTACGTCGGCGGTGTCTTTGAAAATAGTGCCCTCCGAAATGGGCCGGTACATGCGCCCATTGGCACCAACTACCCATTTGTCCAAGAACGTCGGCGTGAAAGTGTACTCGCCGTGCAGGTGGTACAGCGCGGATTTGTCATAAAACAACGTACCGCCATCTGCGGATTTGCGCGAGGTGATGGCGTTGAACAGCGAGTCGAAACGCGCCGTGCCCGGCTCGAAAAAGCTCTTCGACGGCGGAAACGCGTTCGGATTGCCTACGTTGGCATAGTCCTCCGCGAGGTTGTGCCAGTGGGTCATCGAGTCCTGATACGTTTGCAACCACTGGCCGAGGCCGAGGCTGTCGTTCACGTCAGGGTAGCCGAGGGGCAGCATGTGGTTGAAATAAATATAGCCGAGGTTGGAGGCTGTCCAGTAGCGCTCGTAGTCCGTGGCCCACTGCTCCGTCGGCTTGGAGGCTTCTTGCATGCGCAGTGCGGTAAAATAGGGGTCGAACGATTTGCCCGCATCCTCGTTGGTGGCGTAGGCGCGGACGAAAAACTTGTCGCGCTGGCGGAACTCAATACGGTTTTGGAAAAACAGGATATCGCGCAGGCTGAAGCGGTTGTCGCCTTGGTACACCGTAGTGCCGGAGCCAAAACTGGAAGAAAAGATCAGTTCGGGCGAATCAAAATTTTTGGCCGGATTGGTGCGGAAGTGCAGAGCCACGTTGGCCTTCATGTTTCGGGTGTTGTAGTCCACGAGGTCGGTTTCGCGGTAGCCGGTTCGGTGGTAGATGCCGAGGCCGGCGCGGGTGTTGTTCCACCAGCTGCTGCCGGTGCCGTCGAAGCGGGTCTGGTACTCGTCACCGTAGATGTTGACGGCATCGTACCTGCCCGGGTTTTGAGCGTTGGTAAAGAAATAGCCACCCGATTCGGTGCCGGTCACGGGGTCGTAGTTGTCGGCTTCCCAGTCGTTGGCACGCAGGTAGAAGAGGTTGATCTTGCCAGCCATCCACTCGTTGCCGTCTTTGTTTTTCAGCGTCCCCGCGTAGCGAACGGCGGCCTCGAACAGGCTGCGCTCTCCGGTCTTGAGCGATACCGCAAGGCCTTTGTTCAGGAACGGGTTTTTGGTTTCCATCGAGATAACGCCGTTGAAAGCGTTCGGGCCGTAAAACGCGGAACTGGCACCCTGTACGAGGTCCACGGAATTTACGTCCAGGTCACTGGAGCCGAGAAAGTTGCCGAGCGAAAAGTTGAGGCCGGGCGCTTGGTTGTCCACCCCGTCAATGATCTGAAGAGAACGCACCGGGCTGGTGGAGTTGAAACCGCGGGTGTTGATGATGGTGAAGCCGAGCGAGGCGGTAGTCAGGTCCACGCCCTTGAGGTTGCCGAGGCTGTTGTAAAAGTTGATGGCCGCAGTTTCCTTGATAGCGATGGCATCCAATTTTTCCACGGTGAGCGGGGCGGCCTTTTGCTTGTCATCAATGCGCTGGCCGCGGATCACGGTTTCTTCGATAATGATGGTATTGGCAGCCAAGCGCACGGTCAGGCGGGCGCTGGCATCGGCCACCGTCAGTTCCTGTGTTGTAAAGCCGGTATACGAAACCTTGATCGTGACGGGGAAAGCGGCCACTTGGAGCAGAAAGTCGCCCTCGTAATTGGTGATCGTGCCGCCGCCGCCAACCATGGCCACAGCCGCTCCGATGAGCTCCTCGCCCGACTCGGCATCCACAACTTTGCCACGAAGAGCGGTTTGGGCCGTGGCCGAAAACCCAGCCAAGAGCAAACACAACAAACTGATGTTCAAAATTTTGTTGAAAAACTTCATACGAGACAGATTAGTGATTTTACCGTGTATGCTTCTTGGAACAGCGGCATTTCTGGAAGGCTGTTTGTCTCGCAAAAGAAGAAAGAAAATTTGATTCCAAGCAAAAAATCATGGGCAATGCGCGCGGGCTGGCGGAGGCTTCTTTCTTGAAGAAAATTTCTTGCAACACTTTACCCCTCCAACAGAACATTTGCCAAGTGTCCCCACGAAAAACGCGCCTTTTCGGCCCGTACGCCTGCCTTCATCGCCTCTGCCCGGTCGTTCTCAAAAAAATCCCGAATGGCCGCCGCGATGGCCGCTGGTTGGGGTTCTACCACATAGCCCGACACGCCGTGGGCCACGATTTCCGGCAGGCCGCCCACGTTGGTCACCACCATAGGTTTGTCAAAATTGTAGGCAATCTGCGAGATGCCGCTCTGCGTGGCGCTGTGGTAAGGTTGCACAACCAAGTCGGCAGCCGCGAAGTAGGCCGGTACCAGTTCGGTAGGTACAAAATCGGTGTGCAGGTGGACGCGCCACTCCAGATCGTTTTTTTTGATGATGGCCTGGTAGGGTTTCCAGCTCTCGTAGCACTCGCCAGCGATGAGCGCGTGTACGCTGGGTGCCCCGGCCAACGCCTCAAGCAGCAAATCGAGGCCCTTGTAAGCGCGGATGAACCCAAAAAAAAGCACAATGGGCGCATCGGGCGGCAGGTTGAGTTTCTTGCGGGCTTTGTCTTTGAGCACGGGCGGGCCGTAGGTGTCGTACACTGGATGTGGGGCATAGCGGACAACCCCAACCCCGCCCCCGACGGGGAGGGAGGCTTGATCTGAAAGTAGGGAAGGCTTTAAAAACTGTTTAATTTCCTCGCCCACCGAATGGGACATGACCACAAAATCGTCGCAGGCTCGCACGAAGTAGCGGGCAAACGGGCCGTCGCCGGGGCGTTTTTCGTGGGGCACGATATTGTCCACAAGAGCCGTCACGCGCGGCTTTTTTTTCCATAAAAATAACCGCGCCATACGCAGCACGGTGCCGAGGCACGGCCCCATGAATGGCAGCCAGAAGCGCACGAAAATACGGTCGGGCCGCTCGCGGGCAATGGCCCAGCCTACCAATATCCAGTTGAGCGGGTTGATTGAGTTGAGCGTACTCTTGATCTCGAAACCGGGCGTGGCGGGGTCTTTTGTGTATTGCGTCTTGCCCGGAAACAAGAGGCTGGGGTACTGCAGTTTGAAACTGTACACGACCACCTCGTGGTTGAGGGCCAGCAGCTCGTGCGCCAGCCGTTCCGACGACAGGGCGATGCCCCCGCGCAGGGGCGTGGCCGGTGTGATGAAGAGGATTTTCATGGCTTCAGATCGTTGAGCGACATGCAGCGATACTCCATGGCGTAGCCACCCAGGTCCCGGTGCAGGTTTTGCGCCTTGGACCGGAGCACCTGCTCGGAGTGCTGGCCTTCGTCGCGTTTGACTTCGACAAACAGTGCTTTTTTCTCCATCTGGTTGATCGCCACAAGGTTTATCTGGTTAGCAAAGCCGCTTTCCCAATAGCTACCGATCTCCGACCACTCGCCCGACAGCGCCAGTTTTTCAGCACAAAACTTTTCCAACAAGCGCCCACTGTAAGTCGGGAAGTCGCGCTTGATCAAGTTTGTCAGGTAAGTAAAGTTGCCGATTTCTACCGCGCCTTTGTTTTTGTACAAGAAGCGAAACCAGAAGTTCAGGAAGTTGTCCTCGATCTCGTACTTCATGTTTTTCCCACCTGGTTTGGAAAACACCGGCTGGACACGGCGGATGATCTGGTAGTCGTGTTCGAGCCGCTGCAGGTAGCCCCCAATGTCGCGTTGCAACACGCTTTCGACTTCGCCGCGCGAGGTTTTGGATGATGCCAACAGCGAAAGGATGGAAAAATAGGTGGCGTATTCCTTGCCGAACTCCTCGATGAGCACGTTTTTGCCCTCGTCCAGAAACAAGGAATTCTCGTGCAAAATCTCGGCGAGCATGGCATCGAACGCGAGATGGCCCTTGTCCACGAACTGCTCCACGTACTTGGGTACGCCGCCCGTCAGGGCATAAAAAGCCAGCAGGTCCTCTGGCCCGTAGTTGGGCCAGTGCTCCGCCAACACGCGCTGGAGGGTTTCTACCGAGAACGGTTTGACGTGCAAGCGCTCGTTTGCCCGGCCAAAAAGCGGCTCCTTGCTGTTTTCAAATATTTTGGTCATCATGGAATGCACCGACCCGCTGAGGACGAGGTGCATCATCGTGCGGTCTTTTTTGCGATCCCACAAGTGCTGCATATCGCTGAACACGGAAGGGTTGATCTGGGAAAACTCCTGAAACTCGTCAATGACCAAGCTGATCGGTCGGCGCTCCGCCTGGTCCATCAAAAGGGCGAAGATGTCTTTGAAGCGGTTGATCTCCCCGAAAACGGAGATGTTCAAAACTTCGCGCATTTGCTCGGCGAATTCCTCGCAAAGGAGTTTTTCGTCTTTTCGCGCCACAAAAAAATAGAGGTACGGCTCGCCCCGCAGGCTTTCGGCGATGAGTCTGGTCTTGCCGATGCGCCGCCGCCCGGTCAGAACAGTCATCGTGGAAGCCTCCAAACTGCGCTTCCGAATCGTTTCGAGCAGATGTAACTCCGTTTCGCGATTGATGAATTTCACGGGGGTGAAGGTAGTGTCTTTTTGCGTAATGCCGGTTACGGTAACCGGCATTACGCAAAAAATACCCTTAGAGCGTGTTTAAATTTCAGTCGCCGGCTGCAAGCGGCAAATTTTGCTTCATGCTGCGTTAAAATTTTCGCCGTAGGCACCCGGCTACGGCTGCAAATTTTGCCTTGTCTGAAACAAAATTTGCTCGCTTTCGCCTCGCCACTGAAATTTAAACACGCTCTAAAAATCAAATGTGACAACTTAGGTAGCCCACCCGTAGCGTGTGATTTCACCACAGATTTACACAGATTTACACAGATTCATCTGTGGAAAATCTGTGTAAATCTGTGGTGAAATAGGCATGGCTAAGTAGTTACAATCAAATTTCTTTTTCCACCAAATACTCGTTCCTGCTGGGCGAGTTTCTGTTTACGATCTCAGCAATAAAGCCGGTCAAGAACATCTGTGTGCCTACGATGAGCGCCACGATGCCGAGGTAAAACAGCGGCCGGTCAGCGATGCCGAACTCGTTGTTTACGACCTTGCCCCAGCTCAGATAGGCCAAAAAAATGAAGCCGATGAGAAACGACAGTACGCCGAGGGTGCCGAAAAAGTGCATGGGGCGTTTGCCGAACTTGCCTACGAAGTACACCGAGAGCAGGTCGAGAAAACCGTTGATGTACCGCTCCCAGCCGTACTTGCTGTGGCCGTACTGCCGCGCACGGTGCTCGACCACTTTTTCGCCTATTTTGGTGAAACCAGCCCATTTGGCCAGCACGGGTATCCAGCGGTGCATCTCGCCGTACACCTCCACGGCATGCACCACCGGTAGCCGGTATGCCTTAAGGCCGCAGTTGAAATCGTGCAGCCGGATACCGCTCATCCAACTGGCTACGGCGTTGAACAACTTGCTCGGCAGGCGTTTTTCCAAGGGGTCGTGGCGCTTTTTTTTCCAGCCGCTCACCAAGTCGTACCCATCCTCGAGGATCATCCGGCGCAGCTCGGGCAGCTCGTCGGGGCTGTCTTGCAGGTCGGCATCCATCGTGACGACCACCTCGCCGCGGGCAGCCTGAAAGCCGGTGTGCAGGGCGGCAGACTTGCCGTAGTTGCGGCGAAATTTGATCGCACGCACGCAGGAGTTGGCTGCTTGCAGGGCCTCGATGACGGCCCAGGAACCGTCGGTGCTGCCGTCGTCCACAAAAATAATTTCATACGAATACCCGTGCTGCTCGGCTACGCGGCGAATCCACGATTCGAGTTCGGGCAGGCTCTCGGCCTCGTTTTTCAGGGGGACGACGATGGAGAGGTTCATAGATCAAAATTCGTCTTTGGAATGGGCTGGGTTTTAGATTTGTGCTCCGGCTGGTATTCATCGCGCTCGACGAATACCGGCAGCAAAGGTGCGGAATCTTTGCCTACAGGAATAGCGAAGCGGCGTGTCCATCCTTTGCCAACCAGCATGTTTTCCCAGCGACGGAACAAGCGCTCCTGCTCATCGGGGTCGAGTCGGGGCTTGTCGTCGTAAAATCCCGCCAGCGCCCGCTGCCGCCGCGCCTCGAACAGCGTGACGGCACAAGCCACAGAGATATTGAGGCTTTCTGCAAAACCAGCTTGCGGAACCACGAAATTACCGTCGGCCAGAGCGAGCGCTTCCGCGCTTACGCCTTCGTCTTCATTGCCAAAAAGCAGGGCCGTAGGTTGGGTCAGATCAAGGTCGTACACCTCCGTTCCCTGCTCGCCCAAGTGGGTGGCCAGCACCCGTCCGTAGCGCTCGCGCACCCGCCGGAGGCATTCACTCAAGTCTTCGAAAACGTACACGTCAATCCATTTGAACGCTCCGGCGGAGGTTCTTTTGCCCACTTTCAGCCCGTGCTTGTCTAAGTACGGGCGGGTGTACACCACAAACACCTCGCGCACACCCACGGCATCGCAGGTGCGCAGCACAGCGCTGATATTGAGCGGATCGAAGATGTTTTCCAGCACGACTGTCAGGTCGGGCTGGCTGCGCCGGATGACCGCTCGAATGCGTTGTTCGCGGGATGGGTTCACGGCGGCAAGGTAGGCTTTTTGAAAAAATGTGGACTACGCACAGGCTGCCAAAATAAAAGTAGGTGGCAGGCGAGCAGCGTACAGGCAAGTACATTACTTTTGTAAGTCAAAAAGATCAAAATCAATGACAAAAAACAAAACAACAACCACGTTTTCTGTCAGTAACCTTGCTCAAATTCGCGAGGGTACAGTTGATTTTGGGGACTTCACGCTGCTTGTCGGCCCACAGGCAAGCGGCAAAAGCCTGTTTTTGCAAACGATGAAATTGATGGTTGATCGCCACCAAATTTTTGACACCTTGGAACTTCATGCTTACGATTGGGGCGGAAAATTCGAAAACCTCCTCAATATGTATTTTGGGGAGTCCATGTCGGGGATTTGGAAACCAGATACGCGTGTAACGTGGGGTGGAACAACTTTTTCCAGCAAAAGCATCCTCAACAGAAAAGGGGTAAAGGCATCTACCAGAGAGGAAAACATGTTTTACATCCCTGCGCAACGCGTACTTACCTTGGCGCAAGGCTTTCCACGCCCTTTCAATAATTATGAGTTCGGCGACCCTTATGTACTCAAGGCCTTTAGTGAAACCATGCGCGTACTCATGGAAAAGGAATCGGCAAACGGGCACGGAGGGCCAGAAAAAATTTTTCCAAAAACGGGCAAGATGAGTGCTGCTATTCGGAATCAAGTGAATTCCAGCATTTTTCATGAGGCAAGTATAGAATTGGATAAAAGCAGCGGACGCAAACGTTTTTTGCTCCATGTAGGCGAAAGCAAATTGCCGTTTATGACTTGGTCGGCAGGCCAAAAAGAGTTCATGCCCCTGTTGTTGTCACTGTACCACCTGATTCCCTCTGGAGGTATCGAAAAAAAAGATACGATTGACTGGGTAGTTATTGAGGAGCCAGAAATGGGCTTGCATCCCAAGGCCATCCAAACAGTCATGTTGCTTGCACTTCAGCTCATCAAACGCGGGTACAAAGTCATCATCTCCACGCATTCGCCGGTTTTGCTCGAATTAGTTTGGGTCATCAATAATCTCAAAGAGTGCTCAAGCACCGGTGAAGCACTTTTTGATTTGTTCGATACGCCCAAAAGCCCGGATCTCCGAAGTATCTTCCAGGCCGCGACCAAAGAAAAAACGTTCACGACCTGGTATTTTGAGCGGGAACCCAATGGTGTCTATATTCGTGATATTTCCACGCTTGATGCAGGTAGCACCAATCCCGACATCGCCAATTGGGGAGGCTTGTCCGAATTCGCCAGTCGTGCTGTGGACATTATTTCCAAACTTGCCGTAGATGTTGAAAAATAAGCAAACCAAGAAAAGCAAAACCAACTGCTTTAAAACGGCTGTGGAGAACACCCCGGATGTGTCCAGCGGGTATCTGGCAGGCTTGAAGGCATTGGGAAACTACAGCCCAAAAGTCAATCTGTGTTCCACGTCAAAATGCGAAGGGAGCCTTGATATTGATTCTTGCACCAGAGTTCTTTACCCTCAAGACAACCGCTGGGATTATGCCATAGGATACGACTCCAAGGTCTATTTTGCAGAGGTGCATTCCGCCCAAACCAACGAGGTAAGCACCATGTTGCGCAAATTAGAGTGGTTGAAAAATTGGCTAAACAGACAGGCTCCTGAAATCAAGAAATTACGGGCCAGCCAGCCTTATTTTTGGATAAAGTCCGGCAGGTTTGACATTTACGCAGGCTCAAGTCAGGCCAAACAAATCGCCAAAGCAGGTTTGAAGCCCATCTCAATTCTAAACTTGCCAGTTTAACACGGCTCTGGCACGACTTCCTCTTGCCCAATATAGCCCCGAAGCACCAGGCTTTCCACCGCATTTTCAAGAAAACGGGGGATGACCGTATCGTAGGTGCGCAAAATCTTCATCGGGTTGGTCAGGTCGTGCATCATGCGGTCGTAGCGGGCTGCGCCGTGCTCGTCCACGATGGATTTTTTGCGCTCCGGGTCTTTGAAATATTCCAGCAGTCCTGCGGGGTCGGCCTCGGGGTGAAATTGTGTGCCGAACATTTCCGGGCTAAACCGCACACCCATCACCGCCCGCTCATAGTGTACATGTGCTGGCAGTTTTTCCATGCAAAGAATACGGGCACCCATCTGCTCAAATTGCTCGTGGTTGGGTTTGATCACCTGATAACGCCGGAAGTCGGCGATGTAAAACGGGTCGGGCATGCCTTCAAAAAACGGCTCTGTCTTGCCCCAGTGGGACTTGTGGATAGGGTAGGTGCCGAACGACATTTTGAAACGCTTGGTCACCTCACCCAGCCCGAAATGGTGACAAGCCATCTGAAAAGAGTGGCAGATGAACAGGCATTGCTTTTTGTCTTCGGGGCGAGTAGCGCGGCGGTTCCAGCGCCAGAGCTGTTCGATAAGGTCGAAATAGCGGCCAAACCAAGGGCCTTCGTTCAGCAACGGGTCGCCCGGCCCACCGGAAAAAACGTAAATATTGTAGGAGAGATCGGGCACCTCGTTTTTCTGGCGCACGTCGTAGCGGTCAAACCGCATCACGTTGGCATAGCGAGCCAGCATGGATTCCAGCATGGGGATTCCACGGTTCGGTTCGCCGTTGTACATGTCTAAAAGTGCCGCATGAAGCATGATCCCGATGTTGGTTGTTAGATGATAAATGGTAAGGCCCGCGCAGTTGCGCGCTGCCAAAAACTGGTCAAAACCGATTAAGGGGGAGAGTAAAAAACGAGGTTCCTCGTAAATACTTTTTACCGCAGAAACACGGAGACGCGGAGTTTTAATGACTTGATTATTAATAACTCCGCGTCTCTGCGTCTCTGCGGTGAAAAAAACGACTTGTGAGGCATCCTCAAAATCGGGACGGGACGGCAAAGGTCGGAACCAAGTGCCGTTATTTCGCAAAAGGCTGCCTATTTTTGCCCCATATTTTTTCACCACCAGTATAACCGATCTCCCGACATGAAATTTGTATCTGAAGATGTGATTGACGACATCATTGATGCCCTTGAGGAAATGGATGACGACCAGTACGAGCAGCAAATGGAAAAATTTGCAGAAGCCCAGCCCGTACTCGTTGCCTACCTGTTCGACGACGAAAACGCCCATCTGCTGACCGAGGATGAAAAAGGCTACGTCCAATACCTGTCCCTCATCGCTTGGATGGCCAACACCAAGGTGAACGGCCGTACGGAACCTGTCGGAGAAGAGCAAATCGGTATGGCCGAAGAGCGGAATTACGAACTGCTCGAAAGTAGCACGGCCACAAATTTCCGCGACCGCCTGAACGTCTTTTTTGACGACACCCCTCAAGAAGATTTGATCGCCTTCGCTGAAGAGGCCGTGTTAGAAGACGAGGACGGCGGTGCCGACGCACTCGTCACCAAAGAGGGCCGCGAACCGATCTTCATTGCCGTAAAAACGGTGATTGACGTGCTGACGACCTTAGAGCGTGTTTAAATTTCAGTCGCCGCTTGCAGCCCGGCGACTGAAATTTAAACACGCTCTAAGAGCGTGTCCGATCAGATCAGTTCGCGCAGGTAAATGATTTTCTTGATCTTCTCCTCGCCTCGGCGAATGGTGATGCGCACCTTGGTGCCCGGCTTTTTTTGCAGGATGCGCTGGATATCGTCTAAGCTGAAAAAGGCAACAGGCAGCCCTTTGATGCGAATGATCTGGTCGTCACGCCGGATGTCGGCCTCTGCGGCGGGTGAGTTTGGCAGCACGTTTTGCACGATGTAGTCGTTAAACCTCGGCCCGGAAGCCACGAGGCTCAGCCCGCTGCGGTCGTACACGTACGCTTCTTGATACAGTTTGCTGGGCTTGAGCAGTATCTCTGACTTTTGGTAGTCGAGTATCAAATGAAAGTGGCTAAGCAAGCCGTTGCCCACCAAGCCGTCGCGCCCGTTTAAGTACTCCCGGTTGGCCATGCTGTCCAATTCCTGAAAATAGGTGATCACCCCGCGCTGAGAAAAAGTGCCGATATTGGCCTGATGTACACGGCCCGTAAAGCCCTCAAGGTAGCCGCCTAAGCCCATACCGATATTGGTGGGCAGTGCGAGGGCGGGCGGCTGAATCAACGGGTGGGTATTGCTGAACAGCAGCAGCGGCAGCCCTGCGCCCGTGTCCAACAGCAGCTTGACCCTGGCCACCGAATCGGGCAGTACCTCAATGGATGTGTTCAGGTACATTTTGTTTCGATATAGCTCTACCGGTGCCGACACAAAGCCTTTCTCGCGCAGGTTGTATGTTTCCCGATCGTACAGAGTCATCGTTCGGCGGTCATAATTGATCCGAATCACATAATGCGATAGGGACAGCGCCGAAAGGATGCCGTGAATTTCCAGCCCTAAATATTCTTTGAACCGAAAGTAATCTTCCTGAAGCACGAGTATGTCCTCCGCCTGGGCGTACACTTTTTCCGGGATGTCGAACCGTACACGTCGAGCCAGATAGGCAATGAGCGGGGTTTTCAGGTCGGAACCGAGCACCCGAAATTCACGCTCATACTGGATGCCCATCAAATCGCCTATCTCGCGCTTGGTGAGGATGGTGTGTTCCGCGCCCGTGTCGAAAATGAATTTCAGCGGCAAAAAACCGTTGAAGTTCAGGGTGAGAATGATAAAGTTGTTGTGGTATTCAAATGGGATTTCCACCTGTTTGCGCCCGCCAACGATGGCAAACCCCGGCTGAGCCTCGGCGGGTACG
>JBEBHD010000137.1:0-13941 GCA_040080915.1 Saprospiraceae bacterium | reverse complement strand
GCCGTAGCCGGGTGCCTACGGCGAAAATTTCAACGCAGCATGAAGCAAAATTCGCTGCTTGCAGCCCGGCGACTGAAATTTAAACACGCTCTTATCTAATTTGGTGAAATTCCTCCGCGCTGATCGCCCGAAACCGTACCTCATCACCAGGGCGTAGCAGCGTCGGCTCCGGTTGCTGTGGGTCAAAAAGACACAGGGGCGTGCGTCCGATCAGGTTCCACCCGCCGGGCGACACCAGCGGGTAAATGCCCGTTTGCCGTCCGGCAATACCCACACTGCCCGCAGGCACCGAGCTGCGCGGGCGTTCGAGCCGGGGCGCGGCGATACGCTCGTCCACCGCGCCCATGTAGGCAAACCCCGGAAGAAACCCGAGCAGGTACACGCGATACGGCTGCGCGGTGTGCATGGCCACGACGGCTGCGGCGGTCATGCCCGCACAGTGCGCCAACGCTTCCAGATCGGGTGCGAATTCGGCTTCGTAGCACACCGGGATTTCCACGGTTCGCCCGGCGACCGCTCCAACTGAAACAGGCAATTTCACCGCCTCCTCCACCCACATCCGGGCTGTCTGGATAGGATCGGCACCGGGAAAAAGTCGTTCAAAACGATCGGGGTCGAGCACAAGCGCGAGCGAGTCGTAGGCGGGCACCAAGTCGCGCAAGGCTGGCAAGTCAGCGGCCAAAAGCGTCCCATAAAGTGCTTGCACCGCGTCGTTCAGTTCCGGGTCAATCCGATTGCCCCAGCGAACGAGCAGAGCGTATTCGGAAAGGGGGAGTATTTCGCAAAATTCATGTTGGATCGCCATGGGAATGTGATGTTTGTAAAAAAGCCGAGGCAGTTTCTTTCATCTAAACAAGCGGTGTATGTTTGCAAGAAATATAGTAAAGCCCAAAAACGGCCAGATTGTTGATTATCCAAAACTACACCGCTCACTCATCCCTCATCACTCATCGCTCATCGCTAATAACTCATGGCCGACATCAAACTAACTACCGATGGTATTGTCATTCCGCTCACCAAAGCCCTTGGGAAAAAACTGCTCGGCGGCAACTCTAACGCCGGGGTCGAATTCATCCTGCCCAGAGCATTGGACGTGCTGGATGCCCTAAAAAGCGACACACCGTTTCCCAACCGCGTTATCCAACTGAGTGAAATATCGGCCAAAGCGACTGCCGGTAGCGAGGGTGTTCAATTTGCCAGTGGCGGCGGCACGGCCAGTTTCAAGGCCAGCGCCGGTGTGTCGAGCGGCCTCGCCGTGTACCCCGAACCCAAATCCTTGCTGAAAGATATCGGTCTCGGCGACGACATTTCCCCGGGTCTGCAACTGACCGCCGATGCCAAATCCAACTACCTGCTCATGCGATGGGGTTATGAAGTGGGCGGCAGCGCCAAAGCAGGCGTTGTTTTTGGCGGGCCAGCCTCCGCAGCGGCTACGGCCGGTGGAAAAAGCGAGGGCACCTTTGCCATTGTGCGTCAGCTGCCCAAAACCACAGGAGCCTTAACCGCCATCAACGAGACCGTCCAGGGCTGGCTCCTGCCCCTGCAAATCGCCTCCGTGGACGACCTCGAACCGGGCACGTGGATCATTGCCGAGGTGGACAGCAGTGTGTCCGTCGGCATCGAGGCCCAGTACGGATTCGACTTCACATGGGTGAAGGAAACCGAGGCCCTCGGCTTGTCGGGCGACATTGGCCTGCGGCTCTGCCTCGGTGCCAAAGCGGCCTTCGGGTATCAGGCTGGCGGGCGTTTCGCCGTGGTGGTGAGCCGAGACTCTGTCAGCAAAACGGACAAGAAAATCCGTATCCGCCTGTTCAAGCAGCGCCAAAACGGTTGGAATTTCGCGATGGATGCCCAAGTGGGCGCTCAGGCGAATACGTCCAATTTTTTCCCGGAGGATTTCGATGATTTCATCCGCGCTGTTTTCGGCACGCACGGGGCACAGATCATGAAAGACATCGAGCTCATCGAGCAGTGGAGCGACCCCAACGCGCCCTTGCCGGGCATGCTCGCCTCGCTCGGCAGCGATTATTTCAAAAAATTTCTGAAAGATACCACCGGCGTGGACCCGGAAACGGCTTTCAACGATGCCAAAGGAAAACTCCTCGGCTTTGTGGAAAAATGGAACAACCTGGACCACGCCGTGGCCAGCCTCCTGTGGAAACAAGCCGAGAAAAAAGCCAACCTGACCAAAATCCGTGCGTTCAACAACAAACTCATGGATACCAAGCCGGAAAAAGCGCGGGCGTTTTTGCGCAAGGAAATCGAAAAGGTGGACTTTTTCAGTACGCTCGGCGGCCAGTTCCTGCTCGCCATGTTGCCGGAGGAAAACCTGCTTTCCGCCCTGACCGACTCCGAGGTTTTGAAAAAAATACAAGCAGCGGCTACCAAGGCCTCGCACATCCTCGACGGGGGCCTGCTCACCGATACACTGGTGAAGTTGCAAGACAACATCAACAAGCGCCTGAACTTGGACCAGATCACCCAAAAGGCAGAGGAGACTGATTTCGCCACCCTCGATAACTGGCTGAAACTGAAATTGGAACGGTTCATAGACGGCACGCTGAGCCAACCGCTTCTCTTGGAAATCCGAAACACGATCCACACGATCACTGCCAAACGGCAGGAGTTTTACGACCTCGCCCTCAAGGCCCTGAACCGCCAGTACAGCTACGGCTTCAACGTAGCGTACCAAAAAAACACCACCAGTTCGGCGCTCGTTGACCTGACCATAGACACGGCCAAGGCCGAGGCGGGCGCGTTTATCAAACTTGCGTTGCTGGGGCAGTTCGACAAAATTTTGACCAAGCCAACCCCCGGTGTCACGCTCAACGAAGGCTCCCTCACCCACGGCGTGCGCATCCAAAGTGCCGTGAGCATCAACCTGCCGTTTTTCAAAGGCAGCAGCACGCACCTGAACGACTGCCTCGTCAAGGCCAACGCCCTCGACGAACAGGACGGCCGCGTTTTTGTGTACGACCTGAAGGCCACCGATGTCGTGACCAACGACCGGGAACAGATCAGTGCGCTTTCCATTGACGGGCACTTCCGCGCCAAATCCAATGTCTTGCGCGTACATGACCAAAACCCGCTTGCCTACGCCTACTCGTTCCAGCAGTTCCGCCCCGCCATGAAGGTCGCTGACCTGCAACTGCAACTCAAACCATACGTGGAAACCTATTTGCCCAACTTGTTCCAAGACGGCTCATTGGATACGTGGATAACTACCATCGAACAACAAGCCGAACGTTTGGCACCAAACGGCGCGGGCATTTTGGGCGATACGTTGCTATACATGGAACAGAACCTGCCCGCACAGGCCGCTTCAGCGTGGATGAACGCGCCGACAGACCCAAACGCGGCAGCCTACGGCAAGATGTCGCGCCGCATCCAGCGCCAGCTGAAGCAGTTGATCCCGTTCTATTATTTTCAAAACCTGAAAAACTACGAGGACATCCGCCTTGCGCCCGCTTTGCTGGCTTACTCGGCCACGCCGAATATGATCGGGTTCCAGGAGAAGGGCGGCAAATGGTTTGAGGCTGAAACTGGTGTCTATTGGAATTGGAAGGACAAAAAAATGCAGCGGCTCATCCTGAACTGGCCGCGCACGAACAACAACTTGTTGGCCAAACTGACCGAAGTGCATGCGTTGCTCAAGGCCACTCCGGGTATGGAAAAACTCGCAGACAAGTTTTACCAGCCTGTGCCCGCCCGGAAGCCCGGCGAGCCGTGCCCGTTCCTCGCAAACGTGTTGGACGAGTTCGAGTCAGGCAAAACGGCCATGCACTTTGAGAGCCTGTTCTTTGTGGAGGCCACGATCATCGGCCAAGCCCATAAAGCGGGCCTGGCAATGGCAGCGTTTTTGCAAAAGTCCGGTACCGAGCCGTCCCGGGCGGTGAAACTGCTGACCGATTTCGGCACAAACCTGACGATGGCGTTCAACAAAAACTTCACCTCTGTTTTCGGCGACGCAGCTCTGCGCCCACTGAGCACCGTACTTTTCCTCGAGGCTGCCCAGGCTTTCCTGCCGGAAAATGCTCAAACGGATCCCAGCGTGCTGCTCAACCTGACCGTACTGAAGCAGGGAGCCCGATTCAAACCCGACCAGCGCACGCGCCCCGGCAGTATTCCGCCAGCGGATGTGTTGGTATCGAAACAGGTGGTGGATATGGGTGCGTAACAATCAAGACTGGCTGCCGAGCACAAACGGCAGCCAGTTTTCCCTGTTTACCGTCTGGAAAGTCGCTTCCGGGTAGGTCTCCTGCCATGCGTTTGGGGGCTTTGCCGTTTTGTCGCCAAACTTGAATTCGTAGCCCGTCAGCCTCCCGTCGGCTTCTTCCACGTAGTCCAGTTCGGCCCCGGTTTGCAGGCGCCAGAAGAACTGATTGGCATGAGTTTGGGCGTTATTTAGCAGTTTGGAGCGTTCGATGAAGAGAAAATTTTCCCAGAGTCTGCCGGTATCGTCGCGAAGGTTGAGCGGAGAAAACGAATCGATTAGTGCGTTCCGAACCCCGATGTCTTCGAAAAACACTTTTTGTTTTTTGGAAATCTCTTTTCGCAGGTTTCGGCTGTACCCGCTAACGACCTTGAGCACGAAAGTTTTTTCCAGCAAGTCCACGTAGCGTTGCACGGTGGCCGTGTCAAGCCCAAGTTGTCGGCCCAGTTCGTTGAACGAAACCTCCGAACCAACTTGAAACGCCAGCAATCGCAACAGGTCGCGCAGCTTTCCGCTTTGGCGCACGCCGCCTATTTCAAGAACGTCTTTGTACAGGTAAGCATGCGTGAGTTCGCGGAGGAATGCGGCCTTGTCGGCTCGGTTCTCGAACTCCAACACGCCGGGGTAGGATCCGTACAACAGCCACTCCTCCAAACGGCCGTGGTAGTCCAGTGCATGGGTACGGGCGACCAGTTCATTGGCAGAAAATGGGTACAACCGAAATGTCCAAGTGCGACCGGTCAGCGGTTCGTGTACATTGTTGGCCAAGTCGAGGGAAGATGATCCGGTGACGAGGATGCGGAGGGCCGGGAAGTTGTCGTGCAGGATTTTCAAGTTGATGCCAATATCCGGAATACGTTGTGCTTCGTCAATGAACAAGTAATCGAAGCCGCCCACAAACAAGCGCAGTTTTTCCAAATCGCGGGAGGAAAACACGTCGGCGTGCGGGTTGAAGTCGGCGTTGATCTGCAACACTTTTTTGCCTTCCAAACGCTCGAGAAGGTGCTTGGCCAAAGTGGTTTTTCCCACCTGCCGCTGCCCGTACAGCAGGATGATCTTGCGCGGCTCGCCTGTCAGCCGGGTGATGATGTGCTGCTCAATTGTTCTCGGAACAAATGTTTCCATGTTGCCGTATCGTGAATTTTCGGACAAACCTACGGCATCTACTCCACAAAATGGCGCGAATTCATTGATTTTATCCTATGAATCCGCGCCATTTTGTGGATTAGACATTTTTTCCGCCAACATTGGCGCTAATTATTCCCGGCCCCAAACCTGCAAACCCTCTTTCCCGCCCTGTACGAACAGCCGTTTTGGGAGACACAACCTGTCTGCCATAGTCAACTTTAACACGGATTCGTTCGACTGGTCTATTGACTTCTCAAAACAAGGGTTTACATTTGTAGCCGTTTCATCCTTTTTCGTTCACCAAAACCGATTTCCGCTATGTTAAACTTCACCGCTCACCGCTCACCGCTCACCGCTCACCGCTCACCGCTCACCGCTCACCGCTCACCGCTCACCGCTCACCGCGTCGCACTAGCCTTGCTCATGGTTCTTTGGTCATTAACCGGTTCTAAAGCCCAAGAAGCGTGTGGCACACCGGACATTTCACTTGAACAACGACTGGCTTTTCTTGAAGACATTGACTCGACCAGCGAAAACGCTGTTGCCAGCGGCAGCGTAGCCGCAGATGGTGTATGGAAAGTGGGCGTATGGTTTTACCACCTTCGCCGTACCGATGGTACTTCGACCAAACAAAATCCCGATCCAAACCAAGCCATTGCTGCCGTGAACGGCTATTTTAACGGGCTTTTCGAGTTCGTCGTTTGCGGCTCCACCAACATAGACAACGACGATTATTACGAACTTGACCTCGGAACCGATCTAAACGATTTATGGGCCGACATCGCAGCACTAAACGAGCCTGCATCCGATAAATGCGTTCGCGTTTTTTTGCTCGGAGGAACCTCCATATATAGTAATGGGGTGCCCTTCGCAAATGGTTATGGAAACGACCCAATACATTACAGCCACCCCGGGGTTTTCACTGTGGATATGTCCAACAAGACGTGGGCGCACGAAATGGGGCACTTTTTTGGCCTCCCGCACACATTCCTTGGTGGACCAAGCAGACAGTACGTCCATCACCCTACCCAGCCGCTAAACTATCCGGTAAATATTAGCGGGGTGACTTACACCTGCCATCATACGGGCGACGGATTCTGCGACACTCCTGCTGATCCGGGGCAATGCAGCTTTAGCAGCAGTTGTCAGTTTCTTTCTTGCATTAACTCGCCTTTTGACCCGCTTGGGTTGCCTTACAACCCCGACCCAACCCTGCTTATGAGCTATTACTTTAGTTGTAGCAACCGCTTCTCCCTTGAGCAGTTGCAGTTCATGCGCACACTCTACCTGTTTCACCCCGATTACGCCTATTTGAAACCGCCGCCAGAGGCTTGCATATCACCAGCTTATGGGCACATTGAGCGAAATTGTGAGGACTACAACCCTTTGATTCCTAATCCAATTACCCCTATGGTATATGTCCCCGTCGAGGTACGCGATGAAGCGGCCCCCTACTGCAACCCGCAAGACAACAAGACCAACCTTTTGGGGCGCTACCTGACCAAACCGTGTGCGATGACAGGCACGAGGCGTTGGTCGTTGCCCGACAGGAACTACATCAACGATCCGTACAATGGAGTTTCAACTTTTGACATCGTTCGAATAAATCGGCACCTTTTGGGCTTAGAGCCGTTCACAAACCCTTACCAGATGATCGCCGCCGATGTGAACAACAGCGCAAGCATCACATCCTTTGACATGATACGCATCCGCCAATTGATTCTTGGATTGATTACTGAGTTCCACCCCGGTGTCAACTGGCGCTATGTGCCCAAGTTTTACACCGAGGATCAAGCCTTTTGGAACCAGTTTAGTGTCAACCCGTTTACCACAACAGTTAGTGATCCGTTTACAGGTGTTACTCGAACCTATAAAAACCAACAGTTGGGCTTGACCGTGCCAAACTCAGTAACGTGGATGGACTTTGTCCATTTGCACACCGATTCGGGCTTGGCGGGCACAGAGACGGCGTGGTCGTTCACGGGCATCAAACTCGGCGATGTCAACTGCAACGCGATCACGGAAGGAAGCCCATTAGTCGGCGACGACCATGAATTTTTCGTTGATGCGGGCAGCCTGGCGAACGTGAATTTCTCCGGCACTCGACGGATACAGGTCGTTGCCTCTGCCCCGGAGGAGGCCGTCGCCTGGCAGTTTGGAGTGCGGTATGTGTCCGATTCGTTGTCCGTGTTCAATCTGGCTGCAGGCACGGATACCGAACTCTTCGACGAGGAAAACATCAGCATTGCACCGGGCGGGTCCTTGAACGCCCCCGGCCACTTCCGGGCAATATGGTACGCAGAGAACGATGCCCCCGTTGACATCAACAACAAGGTGCTCTTCGAGTTCGATGCCAGCACAAGCCAAGGCATGGTGGATATCACGGAGGCTTTCTGGTTGGACAAAACCGTGCTGCCCTTCTTTTTCTACAACGAGGACGGCGAGATCATCCCCGGCGTAACGCTCACTTTGCACATCGCCGAAGTGCCGCAGGGCCTTCGCAAGCCCGTTCTGCCCGGCACGGCCAGTCCTTCTCAATCGTTACGGATCAAAACCTACCCTGTCCCGTTCACATCGGAGGTGAATTTTGCTTTCGATATGCAGACCGGCGGGACGGTACACCTCGACATTTTTGACGCGACAGGCACGTTGGTCAGCAATACCCACACGACGTTTCCTGCCGGGCCGAACGAACTCAACGTCTCCGATCTGGCATCGCGGCCATCGGGTTTTTATTGGTATGTCCTCCAAGTGGGGGATGTGACCGCTCGCGGTAAAATCAGCAAAAAATAGGCTCTTTTTTCTTTTAGACCCGCTCGTTTCCGGCAGGGGAAATCTCTTTCCCCCTGCCGGATTTTTTCCTCTTTTATCGCTTTTCAAAAACCCTCGCTCCCATGCGCACCTTCCTCATACCCTGCCTTTGCATTTTTCTCTCCAACATTGTTTTCGCCCAAACCCGCCACTACGTCAGCGCAAGCGCAAGCGGCGGCACCCAGACCGGCACCTCTTGGACCGATGCTTTTACCGATCTGCAACAAGCCTTGGCTGCCGCAAAAGCAGGCGACACGATCTGGGTGGCTGCGGGCACCTACAAGCCTACGAGCACGACCAACAGAACGGTTTCATTTGTGCTAAAGGACGGCACGGCCCTGTACGGCGGTTTTGCCGGTACGGAAACCGACCTGTCGGCCCGTGACATCGAACTGAACAAAACAATCCTGAGCGGCGACATCGGCGTGCCGGGTGTACCTACTGACAATGTTCACCATGTCGTGCGCGGAAAGGGGATTGGAAGTGCCACGCTGGTGGACGGGTTTTGCATCCGGGACGGGTACTCGTACAATGAGTTTACGCCGGTTCAGATTGACCGCTATGGCGCGGGTATGTTGTTGGAGGGTTCGGCCACCTTGACAGACTCCCGCCCTGTCATCCAAAACTGCGTTTTCGAGTACAACCATGCCAACAACGGCGGCGGGCTGTGTGCCTCTTGGTCGGATTTCGGCAACCCCGAACAGCTTGCCAGCCCCGTGAACCCCGCGCTACGCAACTGCACCTTCAGCCGCAACACGGCCTCGACCCAAGGCGGGGCGTTTTACAAAAACAGTCCTTCTGCACCTTCGGACACGTTCGTGCTGGAAGATTGCCGTTTTTTGGACAACAAGGCGTACGTTGGCAAAGGCGGCGGTATTTTTTTTAGCTCCACGGCCAACTCCAGTACAGTGGTTCGCCGCTGCGTTTTCGAGCGCGACTCCTCCTTCGGCGACGCAGGAGGGGCCATTGCTTATTATGCCGATCCACCTGATCTAAGCACCTATACTATACTGTTCGATTCCTGTGTTTTTCGGGAAAATATGGCGCTCGAAGGTGGTGCGTTCTTGTTCGATGGTTACACGGGTTTTATCCAAGGCGAAGGATTGACCCTCAACTGCAGCATGCGAAACTGCCTGTTCGAGAAAAATTTGGCGAGGTTTGTGAACGGATCAGCGTATTATTTTTTCATAGGATTCAACGCAAAAATTGATGTCGAAGTTGAAGATTGCGCCTTCGTGGGAAACTTGGCAAGCGACATAACTGGAGAATTGTCTTTTTCACAGTTTTGCACATCAATATTAAAAGTAGACCGCTGTTTGTTTGCCAATAACAAAGACCGTGACGGCCCTAACCGTATTTGCATTGCACTAAGTCACGGCGGAGGGAGGTACAACACGGTGCAATCGGAAATCACAAACTGCGTCTTTTTTGACAACGGGGGAGGGATTTCTTCGACATCTCAAGCCAAAAACCAAAGCACCACCCGCGTTGCCAACTGCACGTTTTTCGACAACAACGAGTACATTTTTGTCAAAACCTGGGACACGCTTTTCTACGACTCCAGCCAGTATTTCAACGATTTTTTCATAGACAACTGCATCATTTGGGAGCCAGAAACCGACCTGCGCAAAATGTTCTATAACAACAAGCCAGCGGTAAGCAACATGTACGGCTACCACATCAACAACACCCTGCTCAACTTGACTGACAGCACGAGCGTTCCGGGCGCGGCACAGGCCTTTCAAAGCGGTATCCTTCGCGGCATAGCACCGGGTTTTCAGGACTCGCTCGCTGGCGATCTCCGGCTGCTGCCCTGCTCCCCGGCGGTGAACAAGGGAAACAACGACATCCCACTGGCTTTCGGCCTGCAGGACGACTTGGACGGCCTCCCGCGCATCCGCTACGGCCAAGTGGACCTCGGGGCCTACGAGCAGCAAGATTCGTGCAAGTCAGTAGGCACGTATACGCCGCCCGGCGCGTCGCCGTTGGTCTTGTGGCCCAATCCCTCACCCGATGGGGAACTCCATTTCCGGCTTCCGCTGGATGACGTGACCATGGGCATGGTACGGGTGTTCGACGCACAGGGCCGGGAGGTTATCAACAAAAAAATCTTGGTCAGAGCGGACAACGTCTTGTGGTTGGGCCACTTGCCTTCCGGTTTTTACACCTTTTGGCTTAACATGGAAGGCAGCGAGTATCTGGGCAAGTGGCTGCGTATGTGAACCGTCGGCATCGCGCCAATCACTCCCGGCCCCAAACCTGCAAACTAACCTCCCCGCCCTGCACGAACAGCCGTTTCGGGGCCGCCCAAACCTGTGCGCCCGGTTCCTTCGCCGAGTCGGGCAGCGGGATTTCCCGAGCAGCCAATGCTTGCAAATCTTCCAGGTGCAAGACCCCGTTCGCGAGGTGTTCCAGCCTGTTTTGCGCCAGCACGAACGATGAAATGCCGCGCCACGGGAGGATCCGCTGGAACTGGCCGTACACGTCGAAACACAGTACGCCGAGCGCCGGGTCAGCGGCAAGCACTTGGGTACCGTCGTCGCGGATGGCCGCCACGGCGATGCGCTCGGACTGGATCAGGTTGAGCGCCTGGCTCTCGAAAAGTGTGATGCCCTCCGGCGTGGTTTTTTTTAGTTGAAACGCCACCTCGTCGTACAGCCACAGGTTGCCGTCGGCAGCGGCAGCCACCGTGTACACCTCCGGGTAGCCTGCACCGATGAGGTTGATCTCGCCCAGTAGCGTCAGGCTGCGATCCAGAAAAACAACGGTACGGAAATCGGCGTACCAGGCCAGCACTTTCATGGGGTTGGACACATCCAACCATGCCGCCTGCCCAAGGCGGTTGTTGGAGTACCGGGCGAGCAGGCGGCCACCTGGCGCGTATTTTTCCAAGGCGTTTTGGGCGGTCACGAGGTAGACGTTACCGAGGTTGTCGGCAGTAGCGAAACGCGCCCGGACGGGCAGGGTTTCCAACAGCACGAAGGAATCAGGGGGGGGGGCTGATGCCGCTTCGGCGAGGTTAGGTTCAGTTTGGCAGGCAGGCCGAACGGAGCTCGATAACAAGAAGAAAAACAACAAGTACGAAGTGTGCATGAGGCGTTAAGGAACGTGCGAGAAATTCGGGGAGGGTTGGAGAAAGGGCTACCCTCAAAATCCTGATGTGGGAAAATCATCGAACGTATCGCCCAGATCGTAGTCACGCACAAAGTCCTTGAACATCTTGCCGTCTTTTATCAGCAGGATGTTTTTTTGCAGGCTGCGTTGTGTGGCTTGTACATGTCGGGTGTGTCGTTCGATATTGGTCATCATCCGGTTGCGATTCTGGTCGTAGAGCATGGCGTACATATTTCCGTTGCCTTCGGGTGAGGCGAAGTACAGTTCTTGTTCCAGGTCATTCAATTGCTCGCGCAGGGTTTTGTTGAAATACCGAATCTGGGCTTGGTTGAACTTGGCCACTGCGTTGTCACGCCCGGCGAGCAGGGACATCTGCAGTTCGATCAACCGGAGGTAATCGTTGGCTTCGTAGGCAGCTGTGACCGATTTCATGATCTCGGTTTTTTCGACCCGCAGGGTTTCGTCTTGCTCTTGGTCGGGGTGGAAGTTTCGTACAAGGTCAACGTAGATTTGCTTCGCGCTCTTTTTCACGGTTTCTTCGGCCAAGCGGCGCTTTTCCTCGGCAGCGATCTGGGCGGCCGACCTCTTGCCTTGGGCATTCTTTTCGGTCTTGGACTGCTTCATTTCTTCGAACTTGGCTTGGTAGGCGGCCATTTTTTCTTTGAGAACCGCCGGGTCGTCAAAATCGTCGGCATTCATGTCCGTGCCATACAGGTTGTTCATCATGAATGCCGTCATGTCCTTCATTAGGAATTCGTCTTCTTCTTGGATTTCCGCGTAACTGCGTCCGCTGCCTTCGTATTCCACATAAATCTCCTGCAGTTCGGCATCCTCGGCATAGACGGACGATTCGAGCAGCGTCGTCATTTCCGCTATCATGACCAAGGGAAACTTATTCGCAGCCTTTTGGGACAGTTTTGACTTGAATGGGCTGGTGTGCAAGGCCATTACCCAGTCGCGCCAGATATTCAGCATTTTGGTCTCTTCCGGTTTTACGAGTTTTTCTCCCAAACGGCGCAGTTCCAGATCATCCTCCTTCATCTGCTCGATTTTGATGCGTATGCCTCGAATTCGGTTGACGAGGTTGTTGAACTGCTGCTGATCTTTGTTGAGTTTGGGCGAGGAAAAGGCTGCTATTGTTAATGTAACTTGCTTGGGCATTGTCAAATAGAATAGATGGTGGACTATACGTTCCTTTTTTGCTGAAAGCCGAGCGCTTACCAGTCACTCGGGAATAAGAGTCGGTTAGAGCGTGTTTAAATTTTCGCACAGGGTTAAGGGGCGGGCTTACAACCCGTACAGGTCCAACAGATAAACCAGTGCTGCCATACTCGCTGCGCCCAGTTCGAGTTCGCGCTTGTTGACGGCCTCGAACACGTCGGCTGCGGTATGGTGGTAGTCAAAGTACCGCTGCGAGTCGGGCGCTAAACCGCTCAGCAAGCCCTTTTGGCCTTTGAGCGGGCCAATATCGGCACCGCCACCGCCCCGTTGGAGTTTCAGTCCGTAGGGTTCGAGCAAGTCCTGGTGGGCGGCCACTTTTTCAAAAAAACGGTCCAGCACAGCGTCGTCGGCATCAAACCCGAACCCGCGCGGGGAGAACCCCCCGGCATCGCTCTCGATGGCGCACAGGTGAAACTCGCCCTTGCGCTCGGCCTCGCGGGCGTACTCGCGTCCGCCGCGCAGGCCGTTTTCCTCGTTCATAAACAGAACGCAGCGGATGGTGTGGCGGGGTTTGTAGCCCAATTGTTTGAAATACCGCAGCACGTCCATGCTCTGGGTGCAGCCCGCACCGTCGTCGTGCGCACCGTGGCCCACGTCCCAGCTGTCGAGGTGGCCGCCCACGAGCAGGATACTGTCGGGATATTCCGAGCCGCGAATTTCGCCAATTACGTTGTAGGAAAGTACATCGGGAAGTGTGCGGCAGTTGAGCGTCATGGAGACCCGGGCAGGGGTGGTTTCGCTGCGCAAAAAAGCGCTCAGGCGTTCGGCAGCGTTGGTGCTGATGGCCACGGCGGGTATGAGCGTGACCGTTGAATCGTAGCGGAGGCTGCCGGTGTGCGGAAAGTCGTCAAGCCGAAAACCCATTGAGCGCACGAGCACGCCCACGGCACCGTATTTGGCGGCCCGGGACGGCCCTTGGGCACGCTGGTCCACCGCGCCGCCATAGGCTTCAAATGTGCGGATCTTGGTCGGGTCCATCGGTCGGTTGAAGAAAACGATCTTGCCCCGAAGGCGTGCCTCGCCGAGGGAATCCAGTTCCTGCCACGAGCGCACTTCCACCACATCCCCGGTGACGGCCCGGCCCTCCGTGCCGACCGACCCGCCGAGGGCCAGCGCATCGAGCCGGAAACCGCCGCGCTTTTTGTTGCCGAGTACCTGAACCTGCTCTGGCTCGCCGCGCTCCCAGTGGGGCACCATTACCGGCTGTAGCCAGACCGAGTCAAGGCCCACGGTATCGAGGGCAGCCTTGCTCCACTTCACGGCTTTTTCGGCACCGATGCTACCGCTCAAGCGGTGCCCCACATCGAAGCACAGGTCACGCAGCCAAGGGTGGCAACGCCCGTCGGTCAGGGCCTGATCATAAATTTTTCGGATAAATGTAGCGTCTGCCGCTTGGTTGGGTGTTTGGGCCGAAAGGGCTGTGTAGCGTGTAGCAAGTACAATAAGGAAGACAG
>JBEBHD010000136.1:0-13963 GCA_040080915.1 Saprospiraceae bacterium | reverse complement strand
GAATTGTTCGAGGGCGCGGCGGTACTCGATTTGCAGGGTTTCGTTGTGCGGGTTTTGTTCGATGGCTACTCGAAACAGCTCGATACCGCGCTCTGTGTGGCCGCGCTCCAACCAAAAACGCGCGTCCAGCACAGTCTGGCGAATTTCCTGTTCGGACATAGTCGGCTCCTCCTGTGCCAACAATTCATCTTGGGCATGGGGCTGTTCCTTCTTTGGCTCGTCTTTCAGTAGTACTTCCGGCTCGCTTATTTCTTCGGGCAAGTCATCACCTGTGCTGCCTACGGGTGCAAGGGGTATTTCCGCTTCGGCGTATTGGGGCACCAACGGCCCGGCAAACGCAGGTGCCTGCGCCACGAGAATAGGGTGCTCGATTTCAATCATTGGCGGCGGTGGCGCTTCCTGGTCTAGCGTTGCCAGGCGGCGGTACTGCTCATGCCAGTCAAGCAGGTTGAACTGGCCAAAAAAGCGGGCATAGTCGTCGGCCAACAGCTCAGGCCAGGTGATGTAGCCTGCCTCGCGCAAGGCAGAAAAGAGTTCGCCCACTTCGTTGGCAATACCACGAACCTGTTCAAGGTCGCGGTCGTACTGCTCGCGTTGTTCGGGCGGTACGGACGACAGCCGATCGGTGCGCTCCAAATAGATCGTTTGCCAGTGGTTCATATACTGGATAGCATGTACCACCCGGTCGAACCGCGTCGGCACCGGCTCGGTGGTGCGTCCGTCCGCCGACTGTTTGCGCCCGTCGGCCACGACAGTCAGCACGTTGTTGCGGCTGTTCAGAGCACGGAACATGGCCAGTGCGTTGGCCATGCAGGCGTTGTTTTTCAAAAAATTATCGGTGAGCAACAGCAGCACGGGGCCGTCGGCAGCCTCTGCTTGTGTGGCCAATTGGCCCGGCGGCTCGTCGGCCCGAACGGTGATGTGGCGGAAAGGCAGCCCGATACGCCCAAGGTCGCGCGTGATCTGTTCGGCCAGGTCGAGGTTTTCGGGGGCATAAACGAGGTGGGTCGTGGACATATCGTTTCGTTTTTTTGGTTACTCTGAAGCCAGTTTTTTCATCAAGATTTCAAAATCGTTGGCAAAACGCTCAAAGCGCGAGGTGGCCGGGCCGTCAAATCCGGTGTGTACCCGCTGCACGCGGTTTTGTTTGTCCAGCACCAGCATGGTCGGAAAAGCCAATACCTCGCTTAGTGCAGGGAAAAACTGGCTGGCCACCAGCTTGTCGGCTTTGCCAGCGTACGCCAAGTCAAAAGGTATGCCCAGTTTCTTTTTGTACGCAAGCAAGTGCGCATTGGCCGCCAACGTGTCGCGGTGGCGCTCAAATGCAAAACCCACCACGGCCATTTGGCTGGCAAGGGCCGGATTTTTTTTCAAAAACTCTACGAGAAACCGCTGCTCGTCCAAGCAGTTGGGGCACCAGGTACCCATCACGGTGAAGATTTTGATTTTCCCGTCGAACGCTGGCCCTGGAAACTGCAGGGCCTTGCCCTCGGGCGTTTGCACGGAAAACGCGATGGGCCGGGCACCTGTTTTGAGCACGCTGAGCGAGTCCGGGTTGCCGAGCCGAAAGGCAAGGTCGCGCCAGCCCGACCATAGCGAGCGGTGGTGCGTTCCCGACCGAAACTCGCCCCGCAGCGTGCTGTCGCTCTGGATACTTCCCGAGAACAAAAAGGCATGGGAGCCGTCGAAGCAGGACAGCCAGAACTTGCGCCCCTGCACGGTGCCTTCGAGGAAACGGTAGTCGCCGGTTTCGGTTCGGAATGTGCCTTCGATGTGGTTTCCCGACTGGCGGAACTCGCCGATGGCCTTTTCCGGCTCGTCCTTGTCAATGCCAAAATGAACGGCCCACTCACCGCTCAGGTCAGCGGTGGGTTTTTCATTGAGCGAGGTGAAGCGGTAGGATCGGCCCGCGTGTGCATAGAACGGGATGCGGTAATTGGTCTTGGTGGTCACCACCCATTCGCCTTGCATGGCACCACCGCGCACCGCCGCGTGGATGTAGGAGGCGTATTCGGGAAAAAAGATGTTGAACGTATCCCTGGCTTGGGAGCGGTCGCGCCCATACTGGATGCTGTCGCACCGGATGCGCTCGGAGCCGTTGACGATTTCGATGTAAAATCGCTCGTCGTCGAGGTATTTCACTTCAAAATTGAACGGGAGCTCGCCCTCCTGAAACTGCTCGGCAAGGGTGAAAATGGTGTCCTTGTCGCGCACGGGCACGCTGAATTTTTCCAATTCGAGCACGCCGCGCCATACGCCGGGGGCTACGCGGGTAAAAGCGGTATCGGTGGTGATACAGCCACAAAAAACGGCGGCGGCAAAGGCGGCGCTGAGGCCAAACTTGAGTATACGTTGCATAATCGGTGGCAGGTTCGGTGGTAAACGCTTAATGATGGGAAGGGCGTTTTTCCGGCAAATGTAAGGCGGGAAAGCATACACATGCTCTTGGTCGTGTAACACGCTCACCAACATGAGAGGATAAATTTGCACCGAGACGAATGATGTCCAGTAGGGCGGTTTTGGCCAAGTATACCTGCCTTTATTTGTGCGTATTTTTTTGAAAAAAAGAGCGACTTTTCGGGCTGGGTTGGGCTTGTAACCGGTTCAACAACGAAACGGCCATTTTGATGGTTGAACGCACGACAAGTGGCAAACGGCACAAATATTTGTCCCAAAAATTTTTATCAACAAACAAATCATGCTCAGTCAGCGACAATTGTTTTTGCGGCACCTCGCCCAAACGTCGCCCGCACCGCTCGGGATCGAAATCGCCCGTGCTGAGGGCCTCTATTTGTATGACACCGCCGACAAACGCTACTTGGACCTCATCGCAGGCATCGGGGTGAGCGTGCTGGGGCATCGGCATCCGCGTGTGGAAGCGGCTGTGCGCGATCAATTGGGCCGGTACTGGCACACGTTGGTGTACGGCGAGTACGTGCTGGCCCCGCAGGTGGAACTGGCGGCGCTGCTGGCCGAGCAACTGCCCGGTCTCGATTCCGTATACTTCGTGAATTCCGGCACCGAAGCTGCCGAGGGTGCCATGAAATTGGCCAAGCGCTACACGGGCCGGGCCGATATTGTTGCCTGCCGCCGGGCCTACCACGGCAGCACGCAAGGTGCCGCCAGCCTGATGGATCCGCCGGATTTCACCCAACCCTACCACCCGCTGTTGCCGGGCATCCGGCACATTGACTTCAACTCCGACGCTGGTTTAGAAAAAATTGACCAGCACACGGCCGCCGTGGTTGTGGAAACGGTGCAAGCCGAATCGGGCATTTGCCTGCCCCGCGCCGAGTGGTTGCAGGCCCTTCGCCGCCGCTGCGACAAAGTCGGTGCTCTGCTCGTACTTGACGAGGTGCAGGCTGGCTGCGGGCGCACGGGCACGCTGTTCGCTTTTGAGCGGTACGGTATCCGGCCCGATGTGCTGTTGCTGGCCAAGGGTTTTGGCGGTGGCATGCCCATTGGCGCGTTTGCGGCTCCCCGGGAAATAATGCAGGCACTGTCTTTCGATCCGCCGTTGGGGCACATCACTACATTTGGCGGGCATCCCGTGTGTGCGGCGGCGGCACTGGCCACGTTGCAGGTTTTGTTGGAAACGGACCTGATCGCACAGGTGGAGGAAAAGGAGCGCCTGTTTCGGCAGTTGCTCGTGCATCCGGCCATTCAGGAGGTGCGCAGCGCAGGGCTTTGGCTGGCGGTGGATTTGGGCGATGCGGGGAAGGTACAACGCGTCATCCAACATTGCCTAAGCCGAGGGGTGATCACGGACTGGTTTTTGTTCAACGACCACAGCCTGCGCATCGCGCCGCCATTGACTATCGGAGAGGGAGCGATACGGGAAGCGTGTGAGGTGCTTCTGGAGGGGTGTGACACCGGTGCGATGTAGTCTAATGGCT
The DNA here is from genome assembly GCA_040080915.1 of Saprospiraceae bacterium. Classification (GTDB taxonomy): domain Bacteria; phylum Bacteroidota; class Bacteroidia; order Chitinophagales; family Saprospiraceae; genus M3007. The sequence goes on along the minus strand of JBEBHD010000136.1, from coordinate 10,067 downwards.
AAGCATAGAAACCACACCTATTGACTTTGTTCCAGCACTGGTTCCACCTGCCGTCCGAGAGGATGAGTCCACTTGCCAACAACACGTCGTCTATGGCAGGCAACGTCCACTTCATTCCCGATTGGCACAGGCGCTGTTTGATCAATGTTTTGCAGGCGGCCTCCGCCATGCCCGACCCGATTGGATAGCCCAGGTCGCTGAACCGTAAGTATACCTCGCACCGCAAGGTGCGAAGCCGCTTTTGTCATACTGAGCGCTGCTAATCAAAATATTAGGCCGAAGGCCATGCACAAAACCTCGCAGCGCGAAGTATAATCCATCTGGTGGAGCTGATTGTCAAAATAGGTGATGGCCGCCTCTGCCTTTTGCACTTTGTCCTTGCCGCGTATGGACGGCAGCCTCTGCCTCATGGTATCCAGCACCTTGTATGCCCCAGTGGTGCGAACTGCAAGTGGCGGTGCTCCTCCCAGAAGGCGGTCTTTTTCGCGGCACTGCCGGGCAGGGCCTCCCGCCGGACTCAAAGTTGTGGCTGGTTTCTTGGTCGCAGGAGTTCCCGATTGTAGCAATCGTAAAAATGGCGCACCTCGAAACTGGGCGGCAGGCTGGGCCAGTCAATGTAAAAACTGTTGACGGGCAGGGCGCGTTTCCAGGCTTCGACCCGGATTTCGAGGCGGTGTTTTTGCGGCACAGCGTTGGCCTCCTGACCCTCCGGGCGGGTTTCGGTGACGTGTTTGAAGTACACGGGCAGCCCACTTTCCTTGTTGATGGCGAAGATGATTTGATGCCAGTTCAGTTCGGCGGTATCCACGGCCCAGTAGGCTCCGACGAGCGTACAGGGTGTTTGACCGATCATCGTGTCGCCGAGGGTTTCATACGGTGGTATTCCGAGGTACTTGTCTGGGCCGAAGTACTTGTGTACCTGATCGGGGTGTAGCAGCAGCGGGATGAAAAAGAAATGCCCGAGGCCGCGCAGAACGTAATCGTCGGTGAGGGTACGGGCATCGTACAACAAGGCCAGGGTGTCGTTGCGCAGTTCGCATTTCATGCGCCCGTCGAACACGAAGCGTAGGTGGTTGGTGACGGTAGGAAAACGCGTCACCATGTCCACATCGTAGCGGATGCCGGGCTTCCCGTCGAAGTGTTCAAAGCGCGAAAAGGCACAGTGGCCTGTGTAAAAAATCGTGTCCTTGCTGTGCGGGTACTGCTCGGAAGCCGTGATCCGGTACGAGCCATGCTCCACGGCCTCGGCTTTTTCAAGCATCATCAGAAGCAATGGATGCTGCGTTTGGGCGAAGCCCAAACCCGTACTGAGGAGAAGCGGAAGAATCAATGCAAGACGCATACGTGGTAAAAGGTTTCTGGTTTGGAGGTTTCTGGTTAGTTGGGCGGTTGAGCTACCAGCAACCTCCAAACCCACTAATGAATCAGCAGTTTGTCCACCCAGACGCGATTGGCCGTTTGGATACGCACGGCGTACCAGCCTATCGGGAGATTTTCTGAATCAAGCAAGATATGGCGGTCGCCGTTTCCGGGCGGAACGGGCACAGAGCGAACGATGCGTCCTTCGGCGTTGACCACGTTTATGGCAAGCGGTTGCCAACCGGCAGGCACTACCAACCGGGCGCTACCCCGCATGGCGGGATTAGGGTAAACCAGTGGCAGACCAGCGCTGTCCGAACCGGGGAAGGAAAGCTTGCTCGTTTGCAGGAGGCCCTTGCGCGGGCCGTCCAGCACATTTTGCATCAGGGTTGCCTGGCCTTTTGTGAACATGTTCATGCAGTCCTCGCTGGAGTAGTCCATGTAGTTTTCCACGAGGTCGGGCATGTCGACATTGTAAAACGGCTCCACGTTGGGGCAGGTGTTTTTGGTCGTGTCGCAGTCTGTTTCGGATTGCGCATTGGCAAAAGGCGTGTCGTCAATGCCATCGCTTTGGTCGCAGTCGTTGGGCAGGCCGAAGCCGCCGCCATCGCCCCAGATATGGCGCAAGCCGAGGTAGTGGCCCACCTCGTGTGTGGCCGTGCGCCCGCGCACGACAACGGGGCCGGGTATTCCGGGTATTTCGACGGCATTAGGGTTGTTGCGCCCGATCGTGCGAAAGTCCAGCACCACACCGTCCTCACCGGGAGTGGGGGCACCGTTGTCGGGGGGCCAGTTGTCGAGGTTGTTCGGTGGAAAGGCAAATCCGAGGATTTGCCCCAAGGGAATCCCCCCAATCGTAATCGGCTGGATTTTGCATATCCAAATATTAATAAACTTGGAGGGGTCGAGAGCATCGCTGCCGCCTCGGTTTGTGGCTTTTAGGTTGCTTAATATTTCAGTGCCAAAAAGGTCGAGTTCAAAGAGCGTGTCGGTTTGCACGCGCTTGATCTCGGCAAGTTCAAAGTGGATATCGGTGTTACCTGCCACAGGCCGGAAGGCCGCCCGAAGCCGGGCTGTGTCGGGGTTTTGGCGGTTGTAGTCCTCGTTCAGCACGGTCATTTGGTTCAGGATGATGCTGTCGTGTAGGTTCTCTTCCGGGTTTTTCCATACGATGTGGACGACCACGCGCAGGGTTTGGGGCGAACGGTCGGCAACGGCGGGGCGGTGCAGGTTTTGTTCAAAACTGGTCTGGAACGCTTGGTGCAGATCCGGGTAGCGGTTGCGCACGATGTGATCGAACACCTCGTTGCCACAAAAAACGGGTAAATGGGTGCCGGTTTGGGCGAGTGCGAGATTGGTCAAAAAGAGAAGGGGAAGGATGATTCGCGTGAGCATAGTTAGGAATTGTGTGTTTGCTGTTTGAGTTTGCTGTTCCATGATGGAATTTGGTTTAGTACACGATATTAATTAGTACACAACAAAGGTAGACATTAGGTTCCAAAATACTGCGTTGCGGTTTTTGTAGCCCATCCTGTTGACAGGGCGACCGCAAGGGTCGCCCCTACAGAAGGTTTGTCGTAGAGGGAGGCCTTGCGGCCGCCCTGCCAACAGAGTGGGAATTTAAGGCTAATAATGTGAGAGCGTGCAGCCAAAAAGCCGCCTTGGAAACCTGACTTTTCCAAAAAGTTGGCAAACGCGCTCAGTCGCAGCGTGTACATTTTCAGATTACCTTTATCCCCGTTAAAAACCTGCTCTGTTTTTTCATACAACAATCTCCGTTATCACATGACAAAATCCAAACTCTCGCTTAGCGACCTTCAAGTCAAAAGTTTCGTCACCACGCTCGACGAGGTGCAGATGGGCCATGTCAAGGGCGGGCACTACATTGTGCGAGGCCGTCGCTACACCTACCGTACCCGCTGGACCACAGTGGACACCCGCTCCGACGAGCAAGAGGCCGTGACCATGCCGCTGTCCAAAAACAACGTGCGCGGTTTTTGAAGCAGGTATACGTTTCCACTATTGGGCTCTTCGCGTCCATTTGTTTCGCACCACTTCTGCAAAGGTTTGGCCGGTGATTTTGGCCTCTAACCAAGCTTCGAGATCAAAGGTCTGAAGCAGGGCGCGTGTTTCCGGCCAAGTCGCCAATTGGGCGATTTCGCCCTGCATTTTTTTAAATGCAATGTGTTGTTCTTGCCTGTTCCGAGCACGCATGAGCTCGGGCATAAAATGGAAGAACCGCCGCTCCAGATCGTACAGCCGGTTCTTTTTTTGCAAAAACCGCGTGGCCGAACGCAATAGCGAGTCCAATAGCGTGGTGTTTCCCATTTCAAAATGCAGAATGAGTGCCAAGATGCGGGCGAGGCTCTGCAAGTCTTCGCGCTCCACGGTACGGGGCTGGTTGAGCCATTGGTTCAGGTAGTCAAGTGCCGCCCCAAAGTCGCCGCAGCCGAAACAAATGCAACAGTACTGGATGAGAAAACTCGCCGTCTCGTAGTCCTGTACGTCGAAGCGGCGGGCTTCAACCTGGCAGCGTTCCATCTCCCGTCGCGCCTCGTCGAAAGCACCGGTGTAAATGCACAGCACGAACATATTGGTGTAGTATTGCCGGTGGATTTTCAAGCGATCGTCCTCGGTCAAGGGAGTCAGTTGACGCAGTTTTTTCAGGGTAATATGCACCTCATCGTAGCGTTCCAGCAGGCCGCAAGACAAGATGAAATTGCTGAGCGCGGCGATGTAGTCGGCTAAGTTTTCCTGCATGAAATGCGGCTGCGATTCCACCAATCCGATCAGTTTAAGGCCGGTTTCGTAAAACTGCTCGCGCTCTGAGGCAGCGTAGTGGTACAGGTTGAGCGTGCGGTAGTACAGTACCCGTGCCGTGTGCGACAAAGCCCGTTCGGGGTCGCGCAGCAGGTCATGCTGTACAATGGCCTGCAAGCGTTCTTCTCGTTCTTGGCCGCGCTGCAGAGCCTCGCGTTTTATGGTGGCATAAACTTGAAAAAACAGCTCGCGGTAGGCCGCAGCGTTGCGCAACTGATCCAGCGTATGTTTCTCGATAAACTGGATGTGCTCGAACTGTTTGTGTAAAAAATCCACGTCCATACGGGTGTACGCGAGATGTTTTTCCCACCGTAGGATTTCCAGCAAGTGTGCGAAGCATTCATGCTGACGGGCTATTTTGGTGGCTTTTTGCAGTAGTTCGCGGCAGGCATCGTAGTGCCCGCGCTTGAACAGGACGGCCACACTCTGCAGCTGGTGGTTAAGCCGAAACATGACCGAATGCTGCTCATCAAAGGCTTGGAGGCTTTTCAACACCAAATCGTACAGATAAGCCTTGAGCTCGGAGTACTTGCGGGTCTCCACAGGTTCGCCCTGGTAGATTTTCCGGCGCAGCGCGTCGTCGTCGAAGGCTGCCATTTCCGATATCGCATCAAACAACTGTACATACTTGCTGGCACGGTCCACTTTCCCGCCCACATACAGGCGGAAGTAGCGTTTTTCTTGCACTGCCATCCCGCGAACGAGGTGGTACAATTTGTCGGAAGGTGTCTTGGACATGGCCAGCAAAAGTGCCGCTTTTTTACCAACCAGCCAAATGACATACCCCCTTCGGAAACCTGACTTATGCAGCAAACTTGGGTTGGCAACGGCGGCCTGTGCCGATACCTTTGTCCCATCATTTTTTTCAAATACCTGCGCTGCTATGCTGACTGCTATACCGTACCCGCCTGTCGCCGAATTTATTGAACCCGTCCGCAACGGTGCCCTTACCGTACCGCTCTTGCCCGACCTCGTCCGCTCCGGCGACTTGGAACAACGTTCCGGTGCCAACGACCCTGGTAAGGCAAGTAAGGTGGTGTTACCCACTATGGACGGTTTGTGCTTCGAAAAAGTGAAGCACATCGCCTACCTGGAGGCGAGCGGCAATTACACGGTGCTGCATTTTCTTGACGGGCGACAAATTTTGGTTTGTCGCACCTTACGCGAGGTCGAGCTCATGCTGCCTGTGGCAGCGTTCGTGCGGATCCACCGCTCACACACTATTCATTTGCGCCACATAAAAAAATACGTGCGGGGGAAAGGCGGCCACGTTGTGCTCCAAAACAGCGCCACCCTCACCGTTTCTGCCGGTCAGAAAGATACCTTCCTTGATGCCTTAAAATTGTTTTTCAATCAGGAAACCCAGTGAGTTAGCGGTAATCCATACATTTCTTCTTAGGGCGTGTTTAAATTTCAGCCGCCCTGCTCCTACGGTTGGAACAGGGCGGCCCTTGTTGAATGCTATACCTCGCCCGCAAGGTGCGAAGCCGCTTTTGTCATACCGAGCGCTGCTAATCAAAATATAGGCCGAAGGCCATGCACAAAACCTCGCAGCGCGAAGTATAACTGCTTTCCCCTGATTACTCCATCAATACCAACCGCTTCGACACTACCTGCCCGCCACCACGTACACTCACCGTGTACAAGCCGGCAGGCGCACCCGCTTCGCGCAGGTTCACGGGCAGCACCATGTCAATCACGGTTTCCACTTTGCGTTCCCAGATCAACTGCCCCAGTTCGCCGTAAATCGAAACCACAACCGTTTCGCCCGCAAAATCGCCCAAGCCGATAAGCACCCGGTCGGTAGTCGGGTTGGGGGTCAGGCTCACCGTTTTGAGTTTCACTTCATGCGGGGTACGTTGTTCTTGGTCGCGATCTGCGCTTGGCGGCGCAAAGGGCGGTGCTGGCAGTACAGTGATCGTTTGTACATACACTTTCGGGTTGCCGCACTGGTCGGTGGCCGTCCAAGTCCGCGTCACGGTGTAGCCCGTGGAACAGTCGCCAGCGGACTGGGTTTGCTGCAAGGTCACCGTCGGTGTGCCGCAATTGTCCGTAGCGTTCGGTGTTACCGGTGCTGGCACGCAGTCCGGGGCGCACACCACCGTCAGGTTGGCGGGCGGGTTGGTGAACACCGGAGCCTGCGTATCCTGCACGGTGATGACTTGTGCGGTCGTGGTGGAATTGCCGCACAAATCCGTTGCCCGCCACGTACGGGTCAGGGTGTAGTTGTACAGGCAGTTGCCGTCGGTTCGGGTCTGACCCAAGTAGGTGATGCTGACCGGGCCACCGCAGTTATCGGTGGCCACGGGGTTGCCGGTTGCAGGCGGCGACTGGTGGCACTGAATGGTCACGTTGTTCGGCACGGATGTGAACACCGGAGCGGAATTGTCTCGCACGGTGATCGTTTGCGTACCCGCTGTGCTGTTGCCGCACACGTCGGTGGCGCGCCAGGTGCGGTTGATCTGGTAGTTGCCCGGGCATGTGGCGTTCATCGTGGATTGGCCCAGATAAACGATCGTGACCGTTCCGCCGCAGTTGTCGGTGGCTGTAGCGGTACCCACTGCAGGCACCGGATCGGTGCAGGCAATGGTCACGTTTGGCGGCACAGTGATGGCAGGCTTGCCGTTGTCCACCACGGTGATGCGCTGGGAGATCGAGACGGTGTTGTTGCAGTTGTCGGAAGCCACCCAACGGCGGGTTAGGGTATAGGCGTTTGCGCAGGCGCCATTCGCCTTGGTTTGGCCGATGTATGATATTGCCACGCTCGCGTCACAGTTGTCCGTAGCCGTTGGACTGGCCACGGCCGGTATCGCATCACACTGTACTGTCACATTCGCCGGAACGGTCACAAACGCCGGTTTTTGCGTGTCAATGACCGTGATACGGTGTGTTGCCGTCTGAGTATTGCCGCAGGCATCCGTGGCCGTCCATTGGCGGGTCAGCACGTAGCTGTCGGTACAGCTGCCGTTTACCTTGTTTTGGCCGTTGTAGGTGATTTGCACCGTGCCGTTGCAGTTGTCAGAAGCGGTCGGGTTACCCACGGCGGGCACGCTGTTGCATTGCACCGTTGTGTTGGCTGGCACAAACGTGAAGACCGGTTTTGTGTCGTCGTACACTGTGATGACCTGCGAGCAGGAAACCGTGTTTCCTGACCCGTCTGTCACTTGGTAATAGCGCGTTAGCTTGAACCGGTTGATGCAATCCACATCGTACGGAAGCGTAGTAAACAGGTATTGCTTGGTGATCGAGACACAGTTGTCCGAACCGGTGACCAAGGCCGTGTTGGGCGCAGGCACAAGGCTGGCGCATTTCACGGTGATGGGGCCGGGGCAGGTGATCGTCGGGTCTTCGTCGTCCACCACATTCACCGTGAACGAGCAGGAAGTCGTGTTGTTGGCCGCGTCCGTGGCAGTGTAGGTCACGATGGTTCGACCTGCCGCAAATGCGTAGGTGTCGGAACCTTTTGGCGTGACAACGCCATCAACAGGCAGGTATGGCGGTACGGGCGCTCCGTTTGTGAAGGCAATCTCCAGCGTGGTGGCACACATCGTGCCGATGTCCGGGTGATTCAGGAGCTGCTCCACATCGCAGTCACCGGTGTCGTCCGAACTCGTAGTCAGGTTGATCGGGCCAGCCGGGCAGGAAATGCTTGGGCCGGGGTAGATGCCGATCTCGTCCATGATATTAGTCATGCAACCGGGGAAGGCCGGCGCATTAACATCGGTGCTCAGGTTGCTCACAAAAGTTCCGGTGAAATTGGCCACCACCGGATACGGGCCGGGCGGTGTCAGCGGAGCGGAGGGATCGAATTGCGTGTCCGCGTTGCCGTTCACGGTGAAAGTGCTTATCCCGGCAAAACTATTTGCTTCCGAAACCGTCAACGGGATCGGCGTGCTGTTCAGGCACACATTGTCGGGCAAGGTCGGATCGAAGGCAATCACTGGGTACTGGCAGATGTTGGACAAGTTGTACTGGGCATTGCCCCCTGCGGGGTTGCCCGGTGTGCCCACAGTAGCGTTCGGGCCTTCCACGATAATAGCGTAGCCAGCGTCGTCCACGTGTTGGAAAGTTATTTCATGGAAACCGCCCGCGTTGTAGGTCAAGGTGTTGCCAACGGCGATGCCCGTGGGCAGGCCTCCACTACCGGCAAGGCGGGTGATGGCCACCACCGTCCACGTTTCCACGTTTGTGGTTGGCGTAACTGAAACGGTCTCGTCAAAAGTACCGTCCTGAGCACCGTTGGCTGTCTGGTCGTTGTTGCACGCGCAGGGGTCGTCGGGTTGCTTGTCGTTGACAAATGTTATACCACCGCAATCAATCACTGTAATGTTGTAAACCGCCGTGCCGGTGCAGGTCTCGTCGTCGGTTACGGTGTATTCCAGCGTAACCGTACCGGCGATCAGGCCTTGGATGTCCGCAGTACCGTCGTTGTTGTTCGTGATGCTTACCGATCCGGTGCCGCCCGTCTGGCTCCAGCCGTGCGCCGAATAGATACCCGACCCCCCGGTTGGATTGCCGTCAAGAGCGATACTCGTGCCGATGCAAACGAGCGTGTTGCCCGTCACGTTGGCAGTGGGTACGGGATGCACGATGACCGTGCGCGTGACCTGAATCGCGGCGTTGGTGCAGGGATCCATGACATCGTAGGTCACGGTGTAGGTATTCGGAATGGCGGTGTTCACCGGGTTGTTGGTCGAGATGTCGCCGGTGATGTTACCAGCACAGTTGTCCATTGCCGTGGCACCCGCATCCGTGTAGGTTTCGTACTGGCAAATTTCAACCGTAGCGCTGCCGTTGCGGGTGATAACGGGGATCGTCTTGTCACTGCCGCTGCGCAGTACCGTGCAGGTCACATCGTTCGCCGGAATACCGTCTGAAATCGTGTAGGTATAGGTGAACGACCAGGAACAGTTTGAGTTGCCGCCATCGGGTAGCGTGCTCGTCAGGGTAGCTGTCACTGGACTGCAATTGTCCAAGTAAAGGTTTGCAACCGATGCTTCCAGCGTCGTGGCATCGAACAGCACAGCGGCGTTCAGGCACTCGTCCACGCCAAGGATGTCCAAGCTGCTGCAATCTGCCATCGGGTCAGCCAGCATGGGCGACTCGTCGTCGCTCACTGTTACGGTAAACGAGCAAGTACCCATCCGTCCGGCTTCATCGGTACCCGTCCACTCCACTGTATTGATACCCGTCGGGAAAGCCGATCCACTGGCCAACCCGTTGGACAGCATGACCGGACACAGGCTCGTGCCTACAGTGTTTACCTCAATGATCGAAGGACGGGCCGTGTGGTTGACAAAAGCCCATTCACCCGTTGCGCAATTGTTTGCTCCCATGATCACCCAGTCGAGGCCACCGTTGTTGGCCGCTGAAGGTGCGCTGCAATAATTGGAATAACCCAAACTGGTCGGTGTGGAGCCGTCCACCCACTCCGGGTTACCTTCCGAAGCATCGTCGCTCAGGCCGATGTAGGTTTCTTGCCCAATAGCCGCTACCGCTGCTGCTACAAAGGTGTTTTCTGCAGCAGAGCTGATTACGACCAGGTAACCGCCAGCGCTTACCGCATTGGATTGTGCGGTAGTAAAGTCTGCCGTGCCGTTAGTTTTGTAATAGGTATGCCCGCCAAAGGTGCCGAGCAGGGTGTAGCCAGCAAGGCTGCCCGGACCGCCCATCGTGCAGGGGCAATTATCCGAAATGGTCGGATCAAGGTAGTCAACAACGGCGCTGCAAACACCGGGGTCGGTGGTCGTGACAATGTTAGAGGGGCAAGTGAGTACTGGGTTCTCGTCGTCGTTAACCGTCACCGTGAACGAGCAGGTAACCGCCACGTTGGCTGATGCATCCGTGGCCGACAGCGTAACCGTCGTCGCACCTTTTTGGTATGTCAC
>JBEBHD010000135.1:0-13993 GCA_040080915.1 Saprospiraceae bacterium | reverse complement strand
CACACACCCGCCCGGCCCGATGACCTGCTGCGCATTCGCGGCATCCACCACGACCTGGCCGCTCGCCTGCGCGACATGGGCATCATCAGTTTTGTCCAGATCAGCGAATGGGAGGACAACGACATCTTGCAGGTGGCCCAAATACTCGGTATTTCGTTTACCAAGATCGTGCAGGAGGACTGGGTTGGTCAGGCACACATGCTGGTGGCTGGGCAGCAGTGATTTATCGGCGCGATGCGCTACAATTCTGCTCGGATGAAAGGCATGAAGTTTTCCCGGTTGATACACTGGAACCCGGCCTGTGGGTATGCATCCGTCCAAGCGGCAGGAGCGGTCCCGGTTTTTGCGCCCCATTTGAACTCGTAGCCGGACAGATGGCCGCCGCTATCTTCGACAAGGTCCAGTTCGGCCCCGGTGTGGGTTCGCCAAAAATGCCGGCTTGCGTACCGAAACCGGTAACTGGCGTTTTTTATCCGTTCGGCCATTAGAAAGTTTTCCCAGAGCTGCCCGGCATCCTGCCGTGTAGACAAACTGTTGAAGTTTTCGATCAGGGCGTTCCGAACGCCGAGGTCGTAAAAGTAGATTTTGTCCATCTTGGTCACCTCTTTGCGCAGATTTCGGCTGTAGCCGCCCAGCCTGAAAATGACAAAGGATTTTTCCAGCAAATCGAGGTAGTTGGCTACGGCATCGCGGCTCAGTTGCAAGGTCTTGGCCAGCTCGTTTACGGACACCAGGTTGCCAATTTGCCAAGCCAACAGTTTGAGGATTTGCCGGAGTTTTTCGGGGTACCGAATGTTGGCCAAGGTCAAGATGTCCTTGTAGAGATAGGAATGGGTGATCTCCTGCAGGTAGCGTTTTTTTTTCTCGGCGTTTTCGATAGCCAGCAGTTCAGGGTAAAGCCCGTAAATCATCCAGTTTTCCAACTGGAGCTCTGCTTGCACGTCGTTTGCTCGGTGGTGCCTCGTCCATTCTTCCGCCGAAATCGGAAAGAGGTGAAACGTCCAAGTGCGCCCGGTGAGCGGTTCTTTGACGCGGTTGGCCAGATCGAGCGAGGAAGATCCCGTAACGATGATTTTCAGGTCGGGCAGATTGTCGTGCAGGATTTTCAGGTTTATGCCGATGTCGGGAATACGCTGCGCTTCGTCAATAAAAACCAAGTCGTAGCCGCGCACCAGAGCCGACAACCGATCCAGGTTTCGGCTGGAAAGAGCCTCCAAAAAGGGCACCATGTCGGCATTTATTTCCAATACTTTGCCCGAAAAATTTTTCAAAACTTCCCGCACCAAGGTCGTTTTGCCCACCTGCCGGGCACCGTACAGCACCAGCACCTTGTTCGACTCCGCGAGATCACGCTGGAGGTTGTCCTTTTGCATCCGTTCGATCAGCATGACGAATTTTTGATGCAAACGTACATTTTTTTGCCGACCGACCCGCACAAATCGCGCGATTTGTGCGGGTCGGTCAGCAAAATTGCTCCGGGGCACTGCCTTCTGGTTCGTTCACAAGGCAGCCATCAACCAATCCTGCGGAATTTTTTCCTGTTCCAGACGCTGGTTGTTCTCTTTTAAAAAATCAAACAGACTGTGCTCTTCCGCCGAAAGTCCCGGCAAACGGGTAGCCGTGGTTGGGGTACCTGCTACCCAATCGCTTTGGAACCGGAGCAATGTTTTCCGATCCATGAGAAGCGCCTGCGTGTGTGGATAATAGCCGCGCCATTGGCTCAATATCTGGAGCCCCTGCGCGTCAAGGTCGCCCCAGTAGAAAATTTCCGCCCGTGCGAGCCAGTCTATGTTTTTCAAGATACTTACCTGAAACCCCTTGCCCCAAATCGCTGCGGCCTCGGGGACTGCCGGAAATGCCAGGAAATTCATTTTGTTTTCCAAAACAAACACCCTGCAAACAGGAAAATGCGCTGTCCGAAACGCGCTGACAGGAAGGCTTACATCCCGGAAACCTGGCATAACGGCATCCAGCAGCCGAATACGTACCAATGGCTCGTCGTAGCGCAGGTGGAAGCGTTGTTCAAAACTGTTCTCTGCGACATTCACCCGTTCGCCCAGCAATACATCCAAAAGCCGGGTCAAAATACCCTTGTGCTGTTCGACAAACTTGGTATGCACGGGCACCGTCAGTTCACGCAGGTAATCCGACAGGTTGTGGGTGTCGGCACGCCAGTCCTCAAAACGGCGGGCGATGCTCTCCGCCGGGTTTTTGAAGGCGCTCATGCAGCGTTCGAGGCGGGTGCGGTCGGCGCGAACGGCTTCTTGCAGTTCGCGATTGCTTTGGGCCAGCTGTTGTTCTATGTGGCGTTGTATGCTGCCGAGTTGGTGCAGGTCGAGGTCGGTATCAGGTAGCAACGCGGCCGCAAATTCCAGCAGTTGCGCCTCCGGGACACGGCCTTCGCTGCGGGCGAGGGTCTCGCGGCAGCGGTTTTGCGCGAGGCGTTTTTGTTCGATTTCCTGCTCGGCTTTCAGGTGCCGGGTCTCGCTTTTTTTGATTTGTTCGTTGCAGGACTCTAGTTGGCGTTTCAGGTCTTCGTGCTGTTTTTTCAGGGTTTTGACGCGGTCGTCGGCCTTTTCGAGAGCGGCGATGCGGTCGTTGTTTTCCTGGATTTCGGCGGCGACGTGCTGCCAGTCCACTTTTTTGAAACTGTCGAAAAAAAGCAGTTTTTCGAGGTTGGCCAGTTCTTGTTGCAGGCGATCCTGCTGTTTGTGCAGGGCGACGAGGCGCTGAGCAGCCACGCGTTGCGCCGCTTCGGCGGTGTCGAGGGCATCGCGCAGGGCGGCTATTTTCTCCTTGTTGTCCCAGCCCAGCACATAGAACTGGCGGCTGGTACGGTCGGGCCGGTCGTCTTTTTCGTGGCGGTCGGTGTTTTTGGTAAGGCCGTGGCTTGTGAGAGCTTTTTCGCAGCGTTGCAGTTCGGCCAGGTCGTCGGTACAAACATAGTCGAACCGCTTTTTCAGTTCGTACTCGATCCATTCGGCGTAAGGCGATTCGCGGCGCAGTTCCAATTTGTGAAACACGCTTTTTTCGCCCACCGTCACGAGACCGCCCAAGGAGCCACCGGGCCGCCAGCGCTGGTACACAATGCGTCCGCGCAGGTTGTTCTGATGTGCGTAGTGGTTCACCTGGGCGTAGTGGTTTTCGGGCACGATCAGCTGCAGAGCGTAGGAGCGCAGGAGTTTTTCGATGGCGCTTTCCCAATGTGCGGCTTCCGGTCGGACGCGCAGGAGTTCGCCGATGAAGGGAATTTCTGCTTCCGTAGCGCCGGTGGCGGCCAATAGTTCGCGCCGGATTTCGGCCACGCGGCCAGTGATGTTGTTTTTTTGGTTGCGCAGGGCGGCAAGTTCGGCTTTCAGGGTTTCGACGGCTTTGTTGGCTTCGTTAGCTTCGGTATGAGCAGGCGCTTCTTGGTCGCGGAGGTTGGCCGCTTGGGTTTCGACACGATTTTTTCGTGCAGTGGCAGCCTTTGCCTGCACGCCAAAAATGGCCGCGTCGGGGTTTTCCGCCATGTCGTCCAATTGGGCGACGATAGCATTGTAGCGCTGCATTTCGGCCTCGCGATCGGCCTGTTGTACGGCCAGTTGGCGGTTTTTTTCGCGTAGTTCGCTTATAGCCTGCCCGGTTTTGTCCTGCCGGATTTGCATATCGAGGGCGCGTTCGGCCTCGCTGAGAGCGGCGTGTTGGTTGTTCAGGGTTTCTATGCGCTCGGCGAGTGCGCGCAGTTCGGCTTCTTTTTCGGCGATATGATGTTCGAGCAGGAGGCTTTCGCGCCGGGCAAACCACAGGGGCAGAGCAGTCTGGTGGTTTTCGATGGTATGCAGTTCGAGTTTGTGGCGGGTTAGTTCTTCGCTAGCAGTGCGCACGGGGGAGAGCAGGCGGGTTTGCTCCACGGCTTTTTCGATGGCGCGATAGGCATCGCGGAGTTTGCTGAAATGAGAGCGGAGTTTTTGGAACTCGGCCTCGCCGTCGCCTTCTTCGAGCATTTGGCCCCGCACGAACTCGTCGAGGTTGCCGAGTACCTTGAGGCCGATGGTTTGGCTGAAGAGGGTGTGGGCTTTTTCGGAGCGCATGCCGAACTCGGAGCGCAGGGCAGTGGCGTACTCTTTGGGGCCGTCGAAAAACTGCACGAGTTCTTTTGCACCTGTTTTGCCGTAGCGCTGGCGGATGCGTTTTTTCCAGTCGTCGGAGGGGCTGAAGGGCAGGAAATCTTCTGCGATACCGAGTTTTTTATAGGAAAAAACAAAAGCGCGGCGCAGCTCGCTGCCAACAAACCAACGCACCTGGGCGAGGGTGACCCATTTGTCTTCGTTTCGGAAAACGGCGAGCAGCACGGAGCGGGCTTCCTCTTTTTTGGGGCGCAGCCGGTTGGTTTCGCGGGCATTGGTTTCGGTGTTTTCGGTTTCGCCGTATTCGCCGAGCACGTAACTTTCCTCGTTGCGTTCGCCTTTGGCTCCGACGGTTTGGTTGTAAAAACGCATCCGGCGTTCGGGCACGAGCAGGGTGAGCAGGCCGTCCACGAGGGTTGTTTTGCCGGAGGCATTGGCTCCGGTGAGCAGGGAGTTCTGGCCGCCCGGTTCGATGCTCCAGATATTCTCGTCGAAGGTGCCCCAGTTGAGCACTTCATAGCGGTGCAAACGGTATCCCGCTTCTGCAGGCTGGGTAGTAAACAAAGAGGTCATGGTTTGTCTTGTTCCAGTTGTTCTTTGAATTGGGCGAGGTCGTCGTTGGTAATGCGGGCTTTCAGGAGGCGGCGCACCTCGTACTGGCTCTCGTCGGGGTTTGTCGGGTGCTTTTCTGCTATGCGGAGAAAACCCATGCGCTCGGTATCGCTGATGTAGCGGTCGAGTTCGCGGATCAGCTTCACTTCGTTGGGTTTTTCCTTAAAAAACAACTCCAGGCGCTCGCGGAATGCACGCGGGGTGATGTAGAGGTTTCGGGACTCAAAATCGGTGCTGCTCTCGAACTCGTCGAGCCATTCGCGCAGGAACACGCTCACGAGGGTTTGTTCGTAGGTGAGCGGCATGCGGCGCACGAGGCCGATGGTGGCGCCCTTGTCATCCAGTTCGATTTGCCGCAGGTAGGCATAACCGTCGCGGGTGTCCACAACGAGTTCGAGCGCGATCTGCTCGAAATAAGCGGCCAATTCGGTTTGGTATTGCAGGAGCAGTTCCCACAGGTCTTTTTGGTCTTCAAAAAGGGCACCTTGCAGCAGTTTGGCTGCGGCTTTGGCAAAGGGGGCGATCGTGTACTGGCGTGGCAGCATGGTTTTATCGGTTGAAAATAAGCCGGGGCATTTCGAGGTATTTGCCCCGTTCTGGGTCGAAAAGGATCAGGTCCGTGGCTTCTTTGGAGGCGAAAAAGCGCGGCGTATGGTGCAACAGGGAGAAGTAGGCCAGCACCTCGGCCAATCCGTGCGAGAGCGGGAACCGGGCCAGCACGTCTTGCAGGTTGGCGGGCGATTGGTCCTGCAAAACGGTTTCTATGTTGGCCAAAAGTTTCTTTTTGTCCATGTAGTTGCCCGATGTGATGCTGCCAAGCGCGGCGAGGGCATCGGTGTCAAGGCGGGCCGGGGCGGCTTGGGTGACAAAGCTGGTTTCGACGTTCTGCTCGCCCAGTTTGCGCTCAAGAGGCAGGTGGATTTCGGGGTCGCCGTCCAGCACTAGGTAGTGCTCTCGGGCGGGCACCTGGCCTATCCGGGCCAATGCGTACTGGCGAATAGTGGACATGAGGGTGCGGGTCTGGCGGTGTTCGTTTTGTTCCTTGGCCACGATTTCGCGGCTTAGTTTTTCGGCTAACAGGGCATTTTTTTCCAACACCTTGCGCCCTGCGCTGTGCAACAGGTTTTTAAGGCGGCGAATGTTGCGGTGTTGAGCAGGGGCTGCGATGTTGCGGTCTTCGAGCACCCGGAGCGCGGAACGGGTGAGGCGCTGGAGCTCGTCCTGGCTGTGGTCGTCGAGCATAAAATGCCAGAAGGCATAAAAACTGCGTCCCTGGTCGGTGCGGCGCAGTTCGTAGAGCGCATCAAAGGTTTCGCGCAGGAGCTGGCCTTTGGAGCGGTCGCCCGCCTGCATGCTTTTGTAAATCTGGCGGGTGATGTCCTTGAAATTCTCCTCTACTTCGTTGAAATCGCCTACCAATTCGTTGGCCAGTCGAACGAGCTCCTCGAAGCGGGACTTGACCTGGTAATCCTCGAAGACAACCAATTGTCCATCGGTTTGGATACGCCGGATTTCGGTTTCGATTTGCTGTTTTTGTTTTTCCAATTCGGCCAAGCGCTCGGTTTTGTCGGGGTTGGCAAACTCGATCAGTTCTTGGAGGCGGCGGAAGATTTCCCGAAACTTGGACTCTGCGCCCACGAATTCCCGGTCGCGAAGCAGTTCGATGATTTGAAAAGCCTTTTCGGTATGTTTGGACAGGACGACCACTTGTTCGCGGTTTTGGTCGTCCATGAAGGTGCGCAGGTAGCGATTTTCGATCCAGCGTTCGAGGAGGGTTTTGGCATGTTCGGCGTGGGCAAAAAGGTGCCCGGTGGTGGTTAGCTCGGACGTATCCTGGTAGTTGAGGTCTTCCAAGAAATTGGCCAACCGCTCAATCAGCAGCCGGTAGGGTCGGGTTGGTTCGTTTTCGGTTTTGAACTCTTGGTAGCAGAAAGACAAAATAAGCGGCATGTGCGGCGTGCGCAGCAGGGCGAGCGTCGCGGAATTGGCAGCGAGTTGCTGGAGGTTGTCGTACTGGTGATCTTCCACATGGTAAAGGTAGGGCTTGTCGGCAAAAAAAAAGAACAGCCGGTTGTGTGCTGCGCGTACGGCGAACGGTGCGGCTCTGTCGCTGTAGTGGTCTCGAAAACAAGAACATCGTCCTTTTCACTTGTCGTTCTTGACCTAATACCCGTGGGTTTTTTATAGGAGTTTTTGTACTTCGGCTACCTTTTTTCGGCAGACACCAATGTTCGGGATTTTGGGGCGGCCGTATTGCCGGCGCTCATATCATGCACCGTCAAGGACGATTCCTCATCCCCTTTGAACGCTCCACAGTAACGCGCTTCGGCCAACCAGTCGTGCCAGAGTAGCGGTGTGATCTATTTTGCTTTTCTTTGCAGCCGCGCAATCACCAAACTTGAAAAAATGCCTGCCGGTCTTTTTGGTCTAATCAACTCGAATCGAGACTTTACAGTGCCTTCGAGTTGGGGAAAAAATCAGTTCAACTCATCTTTCCCAGCAGCCCTATTGTGCTACATGCAATACAAGGGGTTTGCGGATATTTATTTGAAATACAAGCGTGACGAAGGAGTGGTTCAAGACAGGATTGAATCCAACGAAGTGTTGGGCATTCGATGGGATTCCCCCGATACCTACTTTGGGTTTGAGCAAGAGTACATGCCGTACACCGACGTATTGGCTGGCAAAAGTTACCCAATTGACCTTGTCGTCAAAAATCAAACAACCAATAAGTACATTCGGGCACTGGAAATCAAATTGACGGCTATCCCGGATAGCACCACCTCCGAGTTTGAACAGCGCCGTTATGGAGATGAAATTGTTGTTCGAACCCCAACCATTGCTTATATCGTCTCTAGTATTTGCCTTTATTTCAAAAATAAAAGACACACCCTTCGAAATATTCTGGATACTCACTTGGATCATATTCATGACTGGGTAAATAGTCACGAAGTTCTGTTGAATTTGCCCAAAATGGTGCAAATAGCCAAGGAAGTGTGTGCCGAAATGGAAAAACATCAAACTCCCCTGATTATCCAGCCTATTTGGAAAACAAAAGGGAAGTCGCCTATCCTAGAGGATCAATGCCTTGATGTTTTTGTTTGGAGCGATGTGGCGTTTATGTTCCTTCTCCTCGAACGTATTGGACCTAAAGAAGCAAAAGCCCAAGACGTTAGTCGCCCGATCAGGACTGTTATCTGGTTAGTAAAAATGCTCTATGATTTCAACCGAACAGGCTTGATTAACGCTGGCGACCTCATGGATCGGTTGTCATACGGCCCCAAAAACGATAAAGCAATTGCCTTAAACGGAAACGTGACGAACCGATATTTGCAGGGTGATAATATCCTCCGGCCGCGCGTGTCCAAGTACGAAATAAAAACGATCATCCAAGGCGAAGGAATTCGATATCTCAGCCCAGAGAGGAGATTTGATTCGTCCATCGTAAACGACCCAGATTTGTATGAGAACCATTGACTTATTTGCCGGATGTGGCGGTTTGTCGCGCGGCTTCGAAATGGCTGGGTTTGAAGTTGTTGCTGCCTACGATTATTGGCAAGCGGCCGTCAACACCTATCGCCAAAATTTTGGCCACCCAATTGTTTTAGCCGATTTGTCCGACCCATTAGTGCAACGGGAGATCGAGACATACGAAGCGGAACTGATCGTGGGAGGGCCGCCATGCCAGGACTTTTCGAGCGCAGGCAAACGCAACGAGGACTTGGGGCGAGGAGACTTGTCGGTCACGTTTGCCGAAATTGTAGCGCGGTGCCAGCCCGAATATTTTGTGATGGAAAATGTAGAGCGAATCGTCAAGTCACGCAAGTTGCAAGAAGCAAAAGCCATTTTCAAAGATGCTGGGTATCGGATGTTTGGGGCCATCCTTGATGCCAGCCTTTGTGGCGTGCCGCAAGTTCGCAAGCGATTTTTCCTAATTGGCGCAAGAGAACTGAACCCGGTGCTTATGGAAGGAATTATTCAAAAAAACATAGCCTCCAAACCGCTAACCCTGCGCGAGTATATGGGCAAAGAACTTGATCTTGAACATTATTACCGGCACCCCAGAAGCTACGCTAGGCGGGCAATTTTCAGCATTGACGAACCCAGCCCCACCATTCGAGGCGTGAACCGGCCAGTACCAAAAGGCTACCCTGGTCATCCCGGCGACCCCGTGCATATGGACAAATCCATCCGGCCACTCACTTTCGAGGAACGTGCTCGTATTCAAACCTTTCCGTCCAACTTCCAGTTTTGGGGCAACAAATCAGAGCGCGAGCAACAAATTGGCAACGCAGTTCCCGTCAACTTGGCTCGATTCGTGGCGCGAGCCTTGTGGGAATATCAACAACAGTTGGCCAGTGCATACGATTTTGCCCCTGGTGCCGCTGTTTTTGCAATGGAACCCGCAATGGACTATTTGCCAGTATAAACCTTCAGGCAAGATGGGCTGAATGATACAAAACCGTCCAAACGCCGCCGATTATGTCAACGATCACCCGTTTCCACACCTGGCTCATCGCCCTCCACCTCCTCCTCGCGGTCCCCGCTGCCCTTTCGGCCCAAAAAGCCGCCGACCTCAAGCGTTCCGGCGAAAAACAGTTTGCCAACCGCCAATGGGCCGAAGCGGCTGCCACACTGGGCCAATACCAGCAGGACAAACCCGGCGACCTCGGCGTGCTCACCAAACTCGGCATCTGCAGCTACCACCTCCACCAAGCCGATAAGGCTCGACAGTACCTTGAGTTCGTACTCTCGGCAAATCCCTCCGCCGCCGACCCCGACGCACACTACCACCTCGCCCGCACCCTGCATGGTTTGTCCGAGTTCGAACGGGCCATCGCCGCGTACAAGGGCTTCCTTCGCGCGGCTGGCGACAAGCACCCGTTGCGGGCCAATGCTCTGGACAATATCCGCCGCTGCGTCAGCGGGTTGGGCATGCGCCCAAACCCCGACGTGGCACTGATCGAAAACCTCGGCGACCGCGTGAACACGCCCGGCGACGAGTTTGCCCCCCTGCCATCGGTGAACCACCCCGGGCGCGTTTATTTCTCCGCTGCCCGCGAAAACTGCACCGGCGGCCGCCGAAACGACCAAGGCTACGAAGACCTCGAAACCGGTCGCTGGTGCAGCGATATGTTTTTTTCCAACCGAACCAACAGCGGCTGGAACTACGCCACCCTGCTCGGCGACCTGCTCAACACGCCCCGCTTTGAAGTGGCGCTCGACTTCAGCGCCGACGGTCAAATCCTCTACTTTTTTCGTGGATTCACCCTGTTCAGCGGCGAAATTCTGTCCGATACCGCTGGCCGCAACGCCGTTACCAGCCCGGCTTTCGCCAGCCCCATGTCGCCCGAAGAGGGCGACTCCGCGCCCTTCCTCGCTACCGACAGCCTGCTGCTTTTCGCCAGCCGCCGCGCTGGTGGTCAGGGCGGCCTCGACCTGTACTACGCGGTACGCACCGACAGCGGTTGGGCAGAACCGCGTACTCTCGGCCCGGCTATCAATTCGCCCTACGACGAGAGCACGCCCTTTCTCGCCCGCGACGGACGCACGCTTTATTTCAGCAGCAACCACACCGGCGGCATGGGCGGCTTGGACGTGTACAAAGCCGTTTTTGACAAAAACACCCAAACTTGGTCGGCCCCTGCCAACCTCGGCACGCCCGTCAACTCGCCCGGTGACGACGCATTTTTTCGGCTCTCGCAGGACGGCCTCTCGGCATTTTTTTCCTCCGACCGCCTCGACAGCTACGGCCAGCGCGACGTGTACATGGCCTATTTCAAACAGGGGCAGGCGGAACAGTTTGCCGAACGGGCGTTGTTTGCGGAAGTTTCCAGAAAAACAAACACCGCCGCCGCCGCAAGCCAACCGGACATCCGGCCCCCGCAAAGCGCCACCCTGCCCGTGCTGTACTACACCTCCGACAACGACATCCTGAACGAGGACAACCGCAAAGCCATAGCCGAAGCGGCCCGGCTGGCCCGGCTTTTTCCTGAAGCTACGGTACAGGTAGTCGCACACACCCACGAAACCGGTCCGGCCAAATTTGACCTGTACTACGGCATCAAACGCGCCGAAATAGTGGGCAAGGCGCTGGCCGTGCAGGGAATTCCGGCTCGCAACATTTCTCTGAAAAGTTTCGGCTCGGCGTACCCCGTGGCCCGCAACGTACTGAACACCCTGCCCAACCCGACCGGGCAACGCCTCAACCGCCGCATCGAAATCTGGCTGGCCTCGCCCTTGGAACCGCTGGCCTTGGACCTGACCGTGCAACGGCAGATCGTGCCCGAGGAGCTGGCCGTGGCCGGTTCGGTCCCGGCGGAAGACCGGTTCGACGGCCTGACGTACCGGGTGGAGGCCGTGGCCGCCCGTCAGGTCGTGACCAACGACGCGCTGGCCATGTTCCACGACCTGATGATCGAAAGCGAACCGGAGTCCGGTTCGTACCGGTATTCGACGGGCTTTTTTCCTTCCTTCGCCGAAGCGGCCGCTCACCGGCGGGCATTGCAAGGGCAGGGCTTCCCCGACGCGCTGGTTGCTGCTTATGTGGACGGCGTGCGCATTTCCCGCTCGGAGGCGGCGGGTTTGACGAAAAAACATCCCGATCTTGCAGCGTTCATCAAAAACTGAGGCAGTGCCATGAAAAACAAAAATCGTATTACCTCGGCTTGGCCGGCGCTTTTGCTCATCGTTTTCGCCGCTTGCGGCCCCAATTACTTTTTTGAGGAAAACAAACCGATCGCCAACGGCCAGTGGGCCTATGCCGACACGCTGGATTTCCGGTTCGCGATTGAGGACACGCTGGAAACCTACAATATGTACCTCGACTTCGAGTACGCCGACACGTTCTCCACGCAAAATATTTACCTAAAACTGCATACCCGCTTCCCCGACGGCAAGCGCCTCGGCAAACAAAAATCGTTCGACCTGTTCAGTCCGGAAGGCCAGCCCTTGGGCAAATGCTCCGGCGGCAACCGCCATCTGCGGACGGTGCTTCAGGAGCGGGCATTTTTCAACCAACGGGGCGAATACGTGATCACGTTGGAGCAGTTTACCCGCAGCAATCCGCTGCCCGGCGTGCTTTCGGTGGGCTTGGCGCTGGAGGCTACGGGCGTGCGGCGGTAAGGGTTCCTGTCCGTATTGAAATCAAAACAAGGGCAGCAATGAGTCGGCATTTGCCAAACCGGCAATTTGAAAATCGAATTGGTATTGGAAAAACTCGCGCAGCAGAAAGGCTTTTCCTGCCCGCCGGTGGTTTCGGTGGTGGTGGTTTGATGAAGTCGCAAATCAAATGAGCCAAGGTTTCAGGAGGGGGGGGCAAGTGGTATGGTAAAATCGCATCATTAAAAACAGCATTGCCTATACTACGCCACATTTCAACGGCCCGCGCTTTATACGTGCAAAGCCCGATTCCCCGTAGCAGCCAGCGCCGCTTCTTTGAGTGCCTCCGTGTAGGTCGGGTGGGCGTGGCTCATGCGGGCTGCATCCTCGGCAGAAGCGCGGAACTCCATGAGTGCCACGCCTTCGGCGATCATGTCGGCGGCGCGGGCACCCACGATGTGTACGCCGAGTATCTCGTCGGTGTCCTTGTGCGCGATCACTTTGGCCATGCCGTCCATGTCCATGCTGGCGCGGGCGCGGCCCAGCGCCCGGAAAGGGAACTTCCCTGATTTGTACGGCACGCCTTTTTCCTTGAGTTCTTCTTCCGTGTAGCCTACGGCAGCCACTTCGGGCCAAGTGTACACTACACCCGGTATGAGGTGGTAGTGAACGTGCGGTTGTTGGCCAGCCATTGTTTCGGCCACGAACACGCCCTCCTCCTCGGCCTTGTGAGCCAGCATGGCACCTCGCACCACATCGCCGATGGCGAAGATTCCGGGCACAGCAGTTTCGAGGCTGTCGTTCACGGGGATACAGCCTTTTTCGTCTGGCGTGATGCCGATGTTTTCGAGGCCGAGGCTGTCGGTGTAAGGGCGGCGGCCGATGGCGACGAGGCAGTAGTCCACATCGAAGTTTAGCACGGTGGATTCGTCGTCGCGGCTTTTGGCAGTGATTTTTACCTTAGTGGCCGAAGGTTTGACTTCTGTGACGACATGGCGGAGGTGGAACCGCATGCCGAGGCCCTTCAGGCTTTTCATTAGTTCGCGGCTGCAGTCGGCATCCATGGTTGGCAGGATACGGTCGAGGTATTCTACCACGGTGACCTCCGTGCCAAGGCGGGCGTACACGCTGCCGAGTTCGAGGCCGATGACCCCACCGCCAATGACGAGCATGCTGCCGGGCAGTTTTTCGATGTTGAGCGCTTCGGTACTGGTGATGACGCGTTTTTTGTCGTAGTTGAAATTGGCGGGCATGATAGGCTTGGAGCCGGTGGCGATGACGGTATGGGCGGTCTCGATTTCAACGCTGGAGCCGTCGGTTTTTGCAATTTTGATGTGGTTCGGGTTCACGAACGAGCCGTGGCCGTAGTACACGTCAACTTTGTTTTTCTTCATCAGAAACTCCACGCCCTTGTTGTTGTCCAGCACAACCTGATTTTTGCGCTGGATCATCTGGGGCAGGTTCACCTTCAGGTCTTTGATCTCAATGCCGTGGGTTTTGAATGTGTGCTGTGCGTTGTGATAGTGTTCAGAGGAATCGAGCAGGGCTTTGGACGGGATGCAGCCCACGTTGAGGCAGGTGCCGCCCAACGCAGGGTAGCGCTCGATGATGGCGGTTTTCATGCCCAATTGGGCGCAGCGTATGGCGGCCACATACCCGCCGGGGCCGGAGCCTATAATCGTGACATCGTATTGCATTTGAGAAGAAAACTTGATTCGTAGTTTTTGTAAAGACTCACTTTCTCATAACCCGCGTTCCCGCTATTTTGTCGTACACGCTTTTCCCTTCTTTGTCAAAAATCATACTTAGGAAATAGGTAAACACCATAACCTGTGGAAGGATCAATACCGTCCAAACCCAAAACGGGGTTTGGGATTCATAGCCTTCGAAATGCAGGAGTTGGTGTACGCCGAAATGGGCAATTTCCCAAGGGAGGAATTTCAACACATTGCGGATGAAAACAGCCTTGTTTGCTCTGAAGGGCATCTGTCCAACCATTTATCCTGAAAAATCCCACTCAAAATTCAAACTTACTTGTCCCCACTTTTAGGCCCTTTGCCCCGGAACCGCCGCTTGTCACGACCTCGGTTATTGTTGCCGCCACCGCCAGCATTGTTGCCGTCGGTGGGCTTGACATCGCCATCGGGTTTGGGCGGGGCGGGTTGTTGTGG
>JBEBHD010000353.1:0-3754 GCA_040080915.1 Saprospiraceae bacterium | reverse complement strand
CCGCTCACCCGCTCACCCGCTCACCCCGCTCACTCCGCTCACCCGCTCACCCGCTCACCCCGCTCACCCGCTCACCCCGCTCACTCTCTCACCCCGCTCACTCCTGATAATACCCGTACCCGTACCCGTACCCGTATCCATACCCGTAGCCTTTCCCTTTTTTCACCCCGTTCAGCACCAATCCCGGGCGGCGGAGTTTGCCCTCTTGGTTGAGCTGGTCCACAAAACGGACCAGGCTTTTGTCGGTCTTGCCAGCGCGGGCCACGCAGAGGGTGGCGCTGACGAACGGCATGAGCAACAGGGCATCGGCCACGAGGCCCACGGGCGCGGTGTCCACCACGATGCAGTCGAAGCGCTCGCGCAGTTCGCGGAAGAGCACTTCCAATTTGCCATTCAGGATGAGTTCCGCCGGGTTGGGCGGCAGCGGGCCGGTGGCGATGTAGTGCAGGTGCTCCGAATGCGGGCTGGACACGATGATCGCATCGGCATCGGCCTGGCCGATGAGGTAGTGTGTGATGCCGAATTCCGGGATGCCCTCGCCGAGGTACTGCCCCAGTTTGGGCTTGCGCAGGTCGAGGCCGATGACCACTGTGCGTTTGCCCGACAGGGCGAGGGTCATGCCGAGGTTGGCAGAGATGAAGGTTTTGCCCTCGCCGCTCACGCCGGAGGTGACGAGCACCACGGGCGATTTCTCGTCGCCGAGCACAAACTGGAGGTTGGTGCGCAGCAGCCGGAACATTTCTGCCACGGCGGAGCGACTGTTGGACTGGATGACGATCCTGTCTTTTTTGCTGCGCAAGGCTATGCTGCCGAGGAAGGGTATGGTGGTGAGCTGCTTGAGGTCGGTCTCGGTGTCCACAGTGTTTCGGAACAGCGCGAGCAGGTAAAAAAACAGCGCGGGCAGGATCAGGCCTGCGAGGGCAGCAAACAGGAACGTTTGAAACCGCTTGGGCGCGATGAGGCCGGCATTGGCCGCGCGGTCTATCACGCGGGAATTGCCCACCTGAGCGGCTACGGACAAGGCTGTTTCCTCGCGTTTTTGGAGCAGGAACAGGAACAGGTTTTCCTTGATCTGCTGCTGGCGCATGATCTGGATAAGTTCGCGCTCGTTGCGGGGCATGAGGCCCATTTGGGTTTCGAGGGGGGTGAGCAGGCCGCGCACCTGGCGTTGGCGGTCGGCGGTTTCGCGGCGCAGGGTGGCCACGCTCAGGAGGATGCTCTGGCGCAGTTCGTCCAACTGGCGGATGCCGCTGCGGGCAGCCGGATTGTCGGGTGTGGCGCTGTCGAGCAGGTTGCGGCGGCGCACGGCCAGTTCGTTGTAGTTTTTGACCACGGCGGCCAGTTCGCCGCTGATGATCTCGGAGGCTATGGGCAGGGGTTTGAGGTAGTTGGAGTCGGCGGCAAAAAAACGCTCGATGTTCAGCAGCAGGTTTTGTCGCATGTCCAACTCGGCCAGGACCTGGTCCTTGTCGGTTATTTCCGCCAAAAAGGCCTGCGCCTGCACGGACAGCGCCACGGGCAGGTTGCGTCCGCTTTTGAACTGCTCCACCTCTTTTTCCACGCCGTACAGCTCCTCGGCCACGAAGCGCAAGCGCTCGTCAATGAAGCGCAGGGTTTGCATGCCCACCTTGTTTTTGTCTTCCACGATAGACTGTGCGTACACACCAACAAGCGTGTTCAGGATGTTCATGGCTTTTTCGGGGATAGGGTCCACGAGGTTGATGGCCAGCACGTTGGAGCGCCCGATTTGCTGTACGGTCAGTTTGCCGGCGTAGCCTTGGGCGATGCCCTCGGGGTCGTTGATGCGGATGATGTGCGGCAGGCCGGACTGGTGAAAGGTCGAGTCGTTCAGCCCGATGATGCAGGTTGCCTTGCCGTAGGCAAATGGTTCTCCAAAGCGCCGATGCAGGGTGTCGCCGCCAGCTTGCACCAGCACGAACCCGCCCGGTTCTCCGGCCAGCGGCTCAATGCGCAATTCGGCACCGTAAGCCAGTTTTTCCGGCTCGGCCAGCAGCAGTTCGATAGCCAGCGCATTGCCTTGGTACGGATAAACCTCCGAAGTTTTCACCCGCCCTTCAGAAAAATACTGGACATGTACACGCAGGCTGTCCACCACGCGTCGCATGAGGCTTCTGGATTTGAGCAACTGGATTTCGTCCTCGATTTCAAAATTGGTCTCAATGCCCAGTTTTTCAGTGATGAACGCCTCGGTCATCGTCCGCTGGTTCTTTTCGTTTTGGATCAATACCGTACCGGAAACCTGATAAATCGGCACCGCGTACCGCAGGTACACCCAGGCCAGAGCGATGCACAGGGCAAATGCAACGGCAAACCAGTACCAGTTGCGCAACAATCGAAACAGGAAAGAGCGCCAATCGAACGGATGGACGGGGATGGGCTGCATTTTTATGGGTTTTTGGTTGGTGGGTTAGAAGGTTTCTGGTTGGTGCGGTAGGGGCGACCCTTGCGGTCGCCCAAATGATGGTTTCGGTTTCCGTTTGAGGGTGTCTCACAAGTCACTTGGCCAATGTCCAATGTCCAATGTCCAATGATCAAGTGAGGCAGCCTCTACGATTTAGTTATTTGAACAGGGCGATCAGGAGGGTGATGACCGACAGGCCGCCAGTAATATAGGTAATGGCGCGGGTGGCGGGATCGGCTACGGCCGCAGTTTTGGCGCGGTTGGGTTCGATGTACAGGATGTCGTTTTGCTGGAGGTAATAGTTTGGCGAAGTGAATATCTCGCTGGATTGGAGGTTCAGGCGGGTGTAGGTACGCTGCCCGTCGCGCTCGCGGATGTGCAGCACGTTGGAGCGGTTGGCGTAGGCGGTGAGGTCGCCCGCGCGGCCAAGGGCTTCGAGGATGGTGATGCGCGGTGTGGACACGGTGTAGGTGCCGGGCTGCGCGACTTCGCCGAGCACAGAAAAACGGAAGTTGAGAAACCGAACGCTCACGACGGCATCCGTGAGGTAGGCGCGGAGCAGTTCCACCAGTTTTTGGCGGATTTGCGGCATCGTGAGGCCAGCCACATGCACGTCGCCGACAACGGGGAAGTCAATCTTGCCATCGGTACCGACCGGATAGCCGAGGAAGAGTTCGAGGGTCTGGGTGTTTTGTACGCCCAGCACGTTTGGTGCCGGTTCCTGCGGATTGAACGGTCGGGCTGCCTCCAGGTCGTTGCTGTGTACGGAAATGCTCAGGATGTCGCCAGCCTGTGCCGTTGGCTCCACAAAATTGGTGATACCGTTTGGCCCGGCGGGGAACTGCGCGTCGCGGAAGGTGATGAGTTCCTTGTGGGCGATGCAGCTGCTGAGGGAGAGCAAACAGAACAAAAAGGCAAATTGAAAAAATCGCATGGATGGTTGCATTTCGGCTCTTCGTGACTTCTTATGGGTATTAAAACACTGCCTCGGAACACTTTTGCCCCGAAGGGGCAGTATGTTTATAGGGTAAGCCCGCACGCGATTCCAACCCCAACGGGGTTGTATGTCAATTTTTTACGTTTAACATACAGCCCCTTCGGGGCTAAAAAATGCTGGGCACACACATCTATAAACATACAGCCCCTTCGGGGCTAAAAGCCTGCTGGCGTTGTTACGTTACCCGTATCAGAATTCCTCCTAATCCAGTAATCGGCAGGTGCAACGTCAAGGCTACTTGTCGGCCCTTGCGCTCGTCAATTATCAATAAGAGCGTGTTTAAATTTCAGTGCCGAGGCGAAAGCGGGCGAATTTTGTTTCAGGCAAGGCAAAAT
>JBEBHD010000352.1:0-3758 GCA_040080915.1 Saprospiraceae bacterium | reverse complement strand
GTTCACACAGGTTCACACAGATTCACACAGATTCACACAGGTTCACACAGATTTTTTCTCTGTCCGTTAAAAATCTGTGTGAATCTGTGTGAATCTGTGGTGAAAAACTGTGCGGTAATACCGCCTCATACTGAGCGCTGCAAATCAAAATAGTAGCCCGAAGGCCATGCACAAAACCTCGAAGCATTACGAACAAAGGGCCGCCCGCACTGGACGGCCCTTTGTTTGTCGAGCCAAAAATAAAGGGGCAAGGTTGGTTAATCCACTACAACCATCTTGCGCACAGCGCTGTGCGTGGGCGTGTCGAGCTGGTAAAACAGCAGGCCGGAAACGAGGTCGGCGCGTTGTAACGTCACAGTGTTCAAGCCCTTGGCGAATTGGCCTTTCACGATTTTCAGCACCCGGCCCTCAGCGTTGCTAACGGTGAGCGTCGCACTTGTGGTCTCGGGCAGGTTGAAGGCGATATTGGTGGCATCCTTCACCGGGTTGGGCGTGTTTTGGAACAACGCGAAACCGGTGCCCGCCGCTACTGCGCCGTTAGCGCCGTTGAAACGCAAGGCCACCTCCAAATTTTCGCCGCTGGCGTTGTGTGCTTCTGCCTTGGTTACGCGGCTGCCGACCGTGAGCAGTTGGCTGAGCAAGCCGTTTTGCAGCACGCGGAACCGGACGGCAAAACCTTCGCCGCCGTCGGCGGAAACGGTGAGCGTTTTTTCCGGGGCAAACACGCCGAAGTTGTCGCGCGTCATGTTGTCCCCGGGCAGTAGGTCGAGAATTTCCAACCCGCTGAAGTTCAGCGTAAACTGGTAAGCAGCCAGTGCATCGTCGGCTCGGAAGCGCACGGTGATTTCCTCACCTGCCTGCACGGAGCGGTCGGCGAGATCGAAGTATGTCGTTCCGATCGTACGATCTTCGGTGGCAGTCAGGCTCGTGGTGGCGTTGCCGTTCACGTCGCCGATCTTGACGGCCACAAAGTCATCGTTGATCTGATTGGCCTGCACGTCGGCGGTGGAAATTGTTTCGGGGAAAATGTCCTGAAACGGGTTGGACGGATTCGGGAACGCGTAGTTTTTACCCACAAAGCGCCAGCTGGTGTTTGATGGCAGTTCGGTGTAGATGCCGAGAATGAGCTTGCGCAGTTCCACGATGTCGAACGTGGTGATGGAGCGGCTGCCGTTGGCATCGGCGGCGATCATTTTGTATGGGCTGGGCAGCGGCTCTAATCCGAGAATATGCTTGTTGATGAGCACGAGGTCGAAGGTAGAAACGCCGTTGAGCGGGTCGTTGTCCTTGGTGGGCGTGAGGGTGTAGTTGGCGTGCATGGGCACGGAGTTTGGGAACCCATACAGGCCGTTGTTGTCGGTGCTGGTAAGCAGGGAATAGGGTGGGGCACCGCCGGGCGGAGTGGCTGCGATCTCAATGTCGGTGCTGGCCAAGCCCGCGTCGGCCTCGGTTTTGAGGAAACCGGCCACGGTAGCGCTGGTACCGGCCGGGCCACAGGCCCCCATGTTGTCCTGTACCGTGACGTGCGTACCACAGAAATCGGCGTTTCCGGCGAGGTCCATGGACCAGATTTCGACGTTTTGCTGGCCGAGCTCCGTGCAGTCAAAGGTGACGGAGGTTTGCGGCGTGCCGTTTGGATTTGTCGGGAATCCCGCACCCTGTCCGGCCTTGCGGATACCCACTTTCAGCAGGTTGGGCGGCGTGCAGTTGTCGAGGGTGTTGAGCAGGAAATCGCCCACGGTTAGGGTGATCATCTTGGTCGGCATGATGTTCACACTGATGCCGCTGATGCATAGCACGGTGGGTTTTTTGCAATCCTTGACGACAAACGTGTACTCGCACACCCGTTCGTTTCCGCAGCCATCATCCACGATCCACTTGATTTTGTGCGTGCCGTAGGGCAGTTCGGGCACGGTGAACACGTTGGGCGACTGGGTGGTGTTCCATCGCACGCTGGCTGTTTTTTTGTTGCCGTTCACGGTGGTTTGCAGTGCGAAGGCGTATTTCTGGTTGTTGGGAACGACACGCTGATCGAACTGGCGCGCCGCGCCGCCGGAGAAGTTCGGGTTTTGTGCGTTGCCAAAGTACACGGTATTGACACCGGGCGGGGTAGCGCTGTTCACCACGGTTTCCATGGTGCCGTCGTTGTCGAGGTCGAGGAACAGGAAGTACTTGACGTTGACGTTCGCGTTGGAGCACAGGTCGGTGGTTGTGATGCTCAGGTCGGTGGGGCCTTCGCACAGATCGTGGCTCTGAGTGGCGGTTTCCCACCAGTAGGACTCGTTCCAGAGTTCGGCGTTATTGGCCGTCTGGTCGCATGCAGTGACCGGATCCACCGGGCAGTTTTCCACGATGGGCGCTTGGGTGTCAATTACTTTGACAATCTGCTTGTACTTGTAGCAGTTGGCGTTGGCGTTCCAAAAAACGGAGTAGTTCGTGGGTGTTTCGCCGGGGTTTATGGCTACTACGGTCGGTGCCCAGGGGGCCGCTGTGCCAGCGGGCGACACAGTTGGTCCGGGCAGGTTGGACGAGTGGTTGGTCGTCGGGTTGGGGTTTGGGTTGGGCACGTCGGTGCAGCCGAGGTTGGGGTTGTAGGTACACCAGTTTATAATGGTCCACGTACGCTCGATTTTGTAGCAGGCATCGGGCACCACGGTGAAAATCTGGTCTACGTGCGACACGCCGAGCATTTCGCAGTCTTGGTGGCCAAAAAACGCGGGCGCTCCGAAGTTGCCTGTGCCATCGCAGGAGGTCACAATTACGTCGTTGGGGAAACGGATGAAGTAGCTTTGGTTGTAGTTCACCACCACACGCTGGGTGCAGGTGCTGGTGAGGCCGCCGCAGTCCTGAGCGCGGAAGGTGCGGGTGATGGTGCCGCGGTTGCAGACGGTGTCGAACAGCGTCAGGTTGCGGGTTTCGGTGATGGTATCAATGCAGCAGTTATCGGATGCAGTGGCAAAACCATAAGCCCAGAGGCTGGGGTCGAAGTTTTGGCAGGACGGGTTGGCGTTGGCGGGCGGGTTGCAGGAGGGCTTGAGTTTGTCGTCCACGAATACCTGCACCATGCAGTCGTTGGAATTCCATTCGCCAAATTCAAGGGAAACCTCGCCCGGCGGCACCTGAAAATCGTACACGCGGAACACGACCGTGATCGTGTCGCCGATGTCCTCGCAGCAGAATTTGACTTGGTCGTCGAACCGGTTGCTGGGCTGGCAACCGTTGGTGTCCATGCGGCGGGCCTTGAAATAAACCTTGGGCGAGCAGTTGTCGTATGAGCCGTCGTCGAAGGTGGAGGCGTTGACGAGGATCATGCCGTTGTTGCCGAGCGACACTTGGGTGAACTCGTCGCATACGGTGGTGGGCGGCGTTTCGTCGGCTACGGTAATGTTAAACTGGCAGGAGGATTCATTGCCGCAGTCGTCGCGCACGAAGTAGGTCATGACGGTGGTACCGATGGGCAGGTTGTTGGCGTAGCCGAGCACGCCAAGGGTATCGGGGTGCCAGTAGTTGTTGCCAGAAAAATTCTGGATGGTTCCGTTCAGTACTTGGCCGACACCGTTGATGACGTATTCGGCCCGGATGGACTTGATACGGGAGCAGGCATCTTCGATGATCACGTCCGGGAGGTCGAGGTCGCTTTCACAATCCTGCGGGTTGGTGTTCACGGTCATATCCTCAGGGCACTGGATGATGGGGCCTTGGTCGTCCAGCACTTTGATGAGCTGGATGTAGTATTTCGGGTTGGTGGACGGCGGGTT
>JBEBHD010000134.1:0-14116 GCA_040080915.1 Saprospiraceae bacterium | reverse complement strand
GGTGTGGGCAGTACGTTTTTGGTGAAATTGCCGATCCGGAATGATGAATTAAGAATGATGAATGATGAATTAAGAATGATGAATGATGAATATGCTCCACCCCATACAGCAAGCGCCCCAGTCCCACAAAATCATTCATCATTTATCATTCATCATTCATCATTACCACACGTCCTTTTGATCGAAGACAATCCCGACGTGGTGGAATACCTGAGCCTTTGCCTGCAGGAGCACTATGCCCTCGATTTTGCCTACAACGGCCAGGCGGGTATTGAAAAAGCCTTTGAAAACATACCCGACCTCATCGTGAGCGACGTGATGATGCCCGTCAAAGATGGCTTCGAAGTGGTGGAAACCCTGAAAAACGACGAGCGCAGCAGCCATATTCCCATCATTTTGCTGACGGCTAAAGCGGACGTACAAAGCCGCCTGGCCGGGCTGCGTCGGGGCGCCGATGCCTATCTTTCCAAACCTTTTCATCAGGAAGAATTGCTGGTGACTGTGGAAAACCTGCTCGACTTGCGCCGAAAATTGCAGGTGAAATACCAGCAACATGCACTCGCCCGGGAAGTGCCCGCGCTGCCGGCAGCCGACCCGGAGGACGGATTCCTGCAAAAAGTCCGAGCCATTGTGGAGACCAACTACCAGCACGAAGACTTCGGCCTCCCACAGCTCTGCCAGAAAATCGGCATGAGCCGCTCGCAGTTGTTCCGAAAAATGAAGGCCCTGACGGACATCGCACCCTCCGACCTTATCCGAAAACACCGCCTGAACAAGGCCAAAACGCTGCTCGAAAGTGGTGCCGCCAACGTAGCGGAAGCCGCCTGGCAGGTCGGATTCAAAGACGCTTCCTATTTTTCAAAATTGTATCAGGAGGAATTCGGAGAAACGCCCAGCACAACCTTCAAATAACTGAAAATCAAATTTTTACCCGACGGGCAATTTCGTTCCATGCAACGAGATTACCCGTTTTTTTGCCCCTGTGGCACGAGATTACCTGAATTTGAAACGATTCTACCTGTGCCCGGAAGGGGCAGCCCGGAACTTTGCGGTATCCGGTCGGCAACACGCCCCGCTTGAGGCGCTACCGTTACTCTTTACTGCAATTCAATTTCAGACTATGAGACTCAACCATTCCCGACTTGCCGCTGCGGCAAACCCAACTAACCCGTTTTGCCTGTTTACCGGCAAATTTTTCAAAGCCTTCTTTTTGCTGCCGGCCATTTGCTGGCTGTTGGCTGCACAAGGGCTTCAGGCCCAAACCACCTGGTATGTCAATGCTGCTGCTTCCTCTGGCGGAAATGGGACATCGTGGGCCAATGCATATCAAAGTTTGCAACTCGCCCTCACCGCCGCCAGTTCGGGGCACGAAATCTGGGTGGCCGAAGGCACGTACAGCAACGGTTCCTTCGTCATGAAAAACGGCGTGGAAATCCTCGGCGGCTTCCCGAACACCGGCAACCCGGGCTTGGGCGACCGCGACTGGATGGCGCATGTGACTACGCTCAGCGGCGGTACGAATGTCATTCACAACAACTTCACTGTCGGCAGCCCGCTCACCGGCACGGCAGTGTTGGACGGGTTCACCATCACGGGAGGGGCCGGAGGTGCAAATGGCGGCGGCATGTTCAACCAATACGCCTCGCCCACGGTGAAAAACTGCGTTTTTTCCGAAAACTCCGCCCTGCAAGGGGCCGGGATGTACAACTTATTCGCCTCGCCCACGGTAACAAACTGCATTTTTTCCGAGAACATCTGCGATGGCCCGGGCCTCCAATACGGCGCCGGCATGGCCAATGAATTTTCCTCCCCGACAGTAACGAACTGCCTTTTTTCCAATAATGTGGCTGGTATCTCGGGCAGCGGAATGCACAATGGAGAGAATTCCGATCCGCTGGTACTCAATTGCACTTTTTCAGGGAATACATCCAACATTGGAAGTGCCATTTATAATAGATACGCAAACAGCAACCCTACCATCAAAAACTGCATCATCTGGGGCAACGACGGCGGAATCATTAATAATGGTGCAAGTTCAACAGTCACCTACTCTATCGTGCAAGGCGGCTTCGCGGGTACAGGCAACTTGAATGTGGACCCGCTTTTTGTTTCCTCCACCGATTTTCACCTGCAAGCCTGCTCCCCCGCTATTGATGCGGGTACTGACGCAGGCGCACCGGGTGACGACCTCGACGGCAATGCCCGCCCCTTCGATGCTGCGCCCAATGTGGCCGGCAACTACGACATGGGCGCGTACGAATACCAGCAAGCCCTGCCTGCACCCACGGCAACCTGCCAAAACATCACCGTGCAACTCGATGCCAACGGCTCCGTCACCGTCCCGGCGGCGGACATAAACGACGGCAGCACGGGCGGCTGCGGCGCACTTTCCTACGAAATTGACGGCCAGGCCTCGCGCACCTTCAACTGTGCCGACATTGGCGTCAACACCGTGACGCTCACCGTCACCGATGCCTTCAACAACACCGATGATTGCTCGGCTACCATCACCGTAGCCGACGATGACAACCCGCTGCCCGTTGTCACGGCCCCCACCGTCACACAACCGACCTGCGCGCTGCCGACCGGGACCATTTTTGTCAATGCCTCCGGCGGCGGCACGCTCGAATACAGCGTAAACGATGGTGCGGATTGGCAATTGAGCGAGAATTTCCCCGGCCTCACGCCCGGTAATTATCACATCAAAGTGCGCCTCGAAGCCAACCCGACCTGCGAAACGACTTACGCGAGTAATCCGGTCGAACTGGTCTCGCCCTTCACCGCCTCCACCACGACAGACACCTGGACGGGCTGCGTCTCCACCGACTGGCACACGGCGGGCAACTGGGCCGACGGCTCAGTGCCGACTGCTGCCGACGACGTGAAAATCCCGAACGTGACGAACGACCCGATCATTGGTGCGGCGGCAGTAGCCCAAAGCGTCCATGTGCAAACCAGCGGCGCGCTGACCATCAATGCCGGCGCGAGCCTCACCGTCAACGGTAGTTTCTCGGATGCCGGGGCCACGCAGGCCCTGAAAAACGACGGGACGCTGGACAACAGCGGCATCTTGATCATCGGCTCGACCACCCCTTCGGGGCAAAACGGCCTCGTCAACACGGGTGTTTTCAACAACAACACGGACGGCGAAATGACCGCCAGCCGTGCGAGCACGCGCGGGATTTTCAACTCGGGGACGTTCACCAATTATGCGAAAATCACCCTTGGCGTCGGGTCCGGAGTAGGCCCCACCGGGGTCTTCAACACCGCGGGCACGTTCTCGAATTCGGGTTGTACCGCGCTTTTTAGGGTCAATACCAATGCTGTCATCACCACTTCGGGCGGTACTTTCACCAACAGCGGCAGCATCATCGAGAACGCCACCGGCAACAGCATCATCAGCACAAACTCGGGCTTCGTGCAAAACCTGAACGGCGGCTCTTTCTTCATTGGCAGCGGCAACTCCTCCCTCAATGCTCCCGGTGTCGTCTGGACGGGCTGCACCTCGACCGACTGGTACACGGCGAGCAACTGGATGCTCGGTGTGGTGCCGACTTCCTCCAGTGACGTGAAAATCGCCAAACTGGCAAACGACCCCATCATCGACGCGGCGGTTTTGGCAAAGACCGTCCATGTGCTGCAGGGCGCTACGCTCACCATCAATGCCACAAAAAGCCTGACCCTCGATGGCAGTTTTTCCTATCAAGGAAGCCAGGCCATGCAGAACAATGGGACGGTGAACAACAACGGGGTCATCACCATCGGTGCCACCACTTCTTCCGGGCATAGTGGCCTCTCCAACTACGGCCCGTTCGCCCTTTTCAACAACAACGCCGGCGCGGAAATCGTCATAGACCGGGCGACGAGCCAAGGGATTTTCAACCAGAGGACGTTCAACAATTCCGGGAAGATCACCATCGGCGCATCGAACAGCACCGGCTTCCGTGGGCTGGAAAACCAGCAAAACTTCAACAACAACGCGGGCGGCGAGATCACCATCGACAATTCGACGGAATTCGGCCTGGCCAATTTTGCGCTGACCTTCAACAACTCCGGGAAGATCACCATCGGGGCGGCCTCGGTCAGCGTGGGGATCAACGGCATCCGCAACACGAGCTTTACCAATTTCAACAACAACCCGGGCGGAGAGATCAAGATCGACAACTCGACCTCGGCAGGGATTTACAACCAAGGAGGGACGTTCACCAACGCGGCAAAAATCACCATCGGGGCGGTGGCCAACGTAGGCGACTATGGGCTGCGCAATACAGGCACTTTCAGCAACAACACGGGCGGGGAGATCGCCATCGACCGTTCGACCCTCAATGGGCTGTACAACCAGACCGGGACGATCACCAACGCCGCGGAGATCACCATCGGGGCGCTGGCCAGCGTCGGGACAAACGGTGTTCAAAATTTGTCGGGATCAACTTTTACCAACTCGGGCTGCACGGCTTTGTTGAACATTGTGGCCAATGCCGTCCTCTCCAATGACGGTACTTTCACCAACAGCGGCCGCATCATCGAAAACGCCACGGGCAACAGCAGCATCACCACCAACAGCGGCACCGTGCAAAACCTCAACGGCGGCACCTTCAGCATCACCACCAACACAGGCGGGCTGACCACCGCTACGGGCGACATCTGGACGGGCTGCCTCTCCACCGACTGGCACACGGACGGCAACTGGTTCGACGGCTCCGTGCCGACCGCTGCCGACAACGCGGTCGTTCCTGATGCCATCAACGACCCTGTCATCGGAGCGGGGGCGGTAGCCAACTCCGTCAATGTAGAAGCCGGCGGCTCGCTCACAGTTGAAGCGACCGGCTCCTTGCCCATCAACTCGCCTGCCAGCCCGCTCTTCACGAACAGCGGCACGGTCGTCAACGAAGGCACGATCTCGCTTAATACCTCCGTGTCGTTCAAGTTCCACCGGCTGCTCAATCTGGAGACCGGCACGTTTACCAACAATAACGTGCTGCAACTCGGCAACTCTGGCAGCCAGACGATCCGAGGCATCTACAACCGGGGCAGTTTTGTCAATGCCACCGGCGGTTCCATCAGCATTGCGAAATGCAACGGCGGTATTTTTCAGGACGCGGGCAGTTTTGTCAACAATGCCAACATCGTGTTCAGCAGCGTGACCGCCGACTCAACGGCCATCGTGCTTTTCGGCGGCACGTTCAGCAACACACCCTGCTCGGCCACCATCCTCGATCAGCCGGGCAGCAACCTGAACAGATTTTCGGCTGCCGGCGGTACCTTCACGAACGACGGCCTGCTCACCGAGAACTCCAGCGGCTCCAGCAGCATCACCAACAACACCGGTATTGTGCAAAACCTCGGCGGTGGTTCGTTCAATATCACGAACAACACCGGTGTGCTGACCACCAACCCGGGACAGCAAACCGCCTGCTGCCCGCCTGCCGACATCTTCTACGTCAATGCCGCCGCAACGGGCGCAAACAATGGCAGTTCGTGGGCAGATGCTTTCACCGACTTGCAAAATGCCCTCAATAGCCCATGCACCGGCATCACCCAAATCTGGGTGGCCGAAGGCACCTACAAACCCACGAGCGGCACCGATCGCAGCATTTCATTCGTCATGAAAAACGGGGTGGAAATCCTCGGCGGATTTCCCAACACCGGCGACCCGGGGTTTGGCGACCGCAACCCCAACCCGGCCACCAACGGCACCGTGCTCAGCGGCGACATCAACACCGCTGGTACTGATTCGGATAACAGCTATTCCGTTGTAATGGGAAGCGGAACAAACAATACAGCAGTACTGGATGGTTTTACGGTAACTTTGGGGAATGCCGACGGACCTGGAGGATTCCTTGACCCTCAACAATGTGGCGGCGGGATGTACAACAATGCTGGAAGCCCAACTGTACGCAACTGTGCTTTTACCGATAACAATGCCGCTTTTAGCGGTGGTGGGATGTATAACCTGTTCTCTTCCACGCCCACGGTTGTCAATTGTTCCTTCACTAATAATTCGGGAGGAGAAGGCGGTGGTATGTCGAACATATCTGAATCTTCCCCCAATGTGACGAATTGTATTTTCACTGAAAATACTACTCCCGGCAATGGCGGCGGCATGTACAATTTCAATTTGTCCGCTCCTGTCCTGACCAACTGTACATTTTCCAACAACACCGCCGCCAATGGCGGAGGGGTGTGCAACCTCCTAAACGCCTCCCCGACCCTGACCAACTGCATCCTCTGGGGCAACAATTCCCAAATTTACAATGGAGGCGGTGCCAGCCCGAGCGTCACCTACTGCGATGTGCAGGGCGGCTACGCAGGCGCAGGCAACATTAACGCCGACCCGCTCTTTGTGGACGCACCCAACGGCGACCTGCGCCTGCAAGCCTGCTCCCCCGCCATTGACGCGGCCAACGACGCCGACGCGCCCGCCAACGACCTCGACGGCAACGCCCGATTCGATGCCCTCGCGGGCGGCAGCATTGCCGACATGGGCGCGTATGAATATCAGGATGAAGCCACCCCGACGGTCGCCGCTTGCCAGACATCGGTGGATGCAGTTCTCGACAACACCGGTCAGGCAACTGTACTCGCTACCGCCTTGAATAACGGCTCCACGGGCTGCTCCCCGCTTGTCTTTTACATTGATGGGCAGTCGTCCATCACGTTCGATTGCAGCCAGATTGGCAGCCAATCCGTCACGCTGACCGCCACATACGTCAACCGCACGAGCACCTGCGCCACGACGGTACATGTGCTGGACAACACGGTGCCGACGATCACCTGTCCCGACAACATCGCCAAAACCACCGATACCGACCAGTGCAGCGCGATGACGACCTACTCCGTCATGGCCTCCGACAACTGCGCGTACACGCTCACGCGCACCAGCCCGGCGGGTACGGCGAGCGGTTCGGCATTCCCCATCGGCACAACCAACGTGGAGTGGAGCGTCACCGATGCGGGCGGAAACGCCACGTCCTGCGCGTTCACCGTCACGGTCACCGACGAGCAAGACCCGACGATCACCTGCCCGGCCAACATCGCCAAAAACACCGACGCAGGCCAATGCAGCGCAGTGACAACCTACACCGTGACAGCCTCCGACAACTGCGCATACACCCTCACGCGCACCAGCCCGGCGGGTACGGCCAGCGGTTCGGCGTTCCCAATCGGAACAACAGATGTGGAATGGAGCGTCACCGACGCGGGCGGAAACGCTACCTCCTGCGCATTCACCGTCACAGTGACCGACGGTGAATTACCGGGAATCACCTGCCCCGACGCGGTCACCGTCACCTGCTCGGGCAATGTCCCTGCGGTAAACATCGCAGCGGTTACCGCCACGGACAACTGCGGATCGCCCGTCAAATCGCACGTCGGCGACGCGACCAGCAACATGACCTGTACCAACCGCAAAACGATCACACGGACGTACCGCGCCACCGACGGCTCCGGCAACAGCGTCACCTGCTCGCAGGTGATCACGGTGTTCGACAACGTGAAGCCCAACTTCACCTCGGTGCCCGCCAACGTGACGGTGCAGTGCAACAGCGTGCCCGCCGTGGGCACGGCCACTGCCTCCGACGGCTGCGGCGGCGCAGTGACGGTGGTTTACAACGGCCAAACGATCGCCAACGGCACCTGCACCGATGCGTACACCGTCACCCGCCAATGGACGGCTACCGACGGGTGTGGCAACACCAAAACCGCCACGCAGCGCATTTCGGTAGTGGATACGCAGAAACCGAATTTCACCAGCACACCGGCGAACATCACGGTGCAGTGCAGCGCCATCCCGGCGCCAACGACACCGGCGGCTACGGACAATTGCGATGCCTCGGTAGCCGTGACCTACAACGGCCAGACACAAACCAACGGCGCCTGTGCCAACGCGTACACCCTGACCCGCATCTGGACGGCTGCCGACAACTGTGGCAACACGCGCAGCATTTCCCAGCGCATCACGGTGGTGGACAACGGCAAACCCGTGTTCACGGCTTTTCCGACCAACTTGAGCATCGCCTGCGACGAAAACCCGCCGGCGGTGGGCAGTCCCACTGCCTCCGACGGCTGTGGCAGCGCCACTGTGACGTATCTGGGCCAGACCACGACAAGCGGCAACTGCCCGGGCAACTACCAGATCAAACGTACCTGGCGTGCCACCGACGCCTGCGGCAACAGCACGGCTGCCACGCAAACCATTCAGGTATCGGACAGTGGCGCGCCGGTGTTCACCTCCACGCCCGGCCCGCTGACTATCGAATGCGGCGACCCCATACCGCCGCTGGTGAACCCGACGGCTACCGATGCCTGTGGTGGCTACGTGGCTATCACCTTCCTCGGCAACGTGCCCTCGGGCAGCGGCTGCACGGCGGACTACACGATCACGCGTACCTGGCGTGCAGAAGACTTGTGTGGCAACTCGACTACGACTTCGCAGATGATTACTGTGCTGGGGAACAACGGTTACGGAGAGGAAGGAGCGGGAAACCGCGCAGAGGGTGCTATGAGACTCACCGCTCATCGCTCCTCACTCATCGCTAACCCGAATCCGACCACCGATCGCATCTGGCTCGACTTGTCCGGCTTTGCCAACGAAGCCGTGACGGTTTCGATCGTCAGCGATCTGGGGCAGTTGATTTGGGAAAACCGGATTCCGGCTGTCGAGGAGTTGAAACTGCAAATCAGCCTGCACGAGGCGGGGGCAATGTTGGGGATTTACACCGTTAGTGTGCGCTCGGCGAGCAGGGTAGCGGCGGCGCGGGTGGTGCTGGTGGAGTGAGTGCCCCTGGTTTTTAAACCGCAGAGTCACGGAGATGCGGAGGTTTTGTTTTTCAAAAAACAAAAACCTCCGCGTCTCTGCGCCTCCGCGGTGCATTTGTACACATCCGGTGGCGTGGGCAGTGTCGTTGGAGTGCGCGCAAATCCGAAAAACCCGTGCAGGTTTTTTCTACCTTGCGCCGCTTTTTCACGATAGCCATGCGTATCATTTCCTGCGTTCTCCTGCCGGTTTTTCTTGCGCTTGCCGCAAGGTTGTGTGCGCAGAGCACTGCTTTTGAGAAGATATCCATCGAGCAGGGCCTCTCGCAGGGCATGATTTTCGACATCCTGCAAACCCGCGACGGGTTTCTGTGGGTGGCGACGAAGGACGGCCTCAACCGCTACGACGGCTACAATTTCAAGGTATTTTCCAACAATGCTTTCGACCCTTTTTCCATTGCCGAAAACACGGCGACGGCCCTGTTTGAGGATTCGCGGGGCCGGCTTTGGGTCGGCCTCGAAACGAAGGGTTTGGACTTGTATGACTCAAAAACGAGCCGTTTTCGTCATTTTACACTCGATTTTGGCGACAACACGCTGTTCGACGGCAGAAACGTCCTCAAAATTCAGGAGGCCGCCGACGGCTCCATCTGGCTCATCCAACGCGGCGGCGCTTTGGTGCGCATCCCGCTGCCGGCCGACTGGCAAAAGGGCTTGCCCGAAGCCTCGGATTTGTCCGGCCTCTGCCCGCCACAACGCCTCCAGGTGCCCGATTATGCGCTCGCCGACAGCTCGATTCGGCTCGGTTACTACGATTTGACCCGACTGGCCAATGACGAAATGCTGCTCACCACCAGTGCGGTGCAAATTGCCTTCGACCCCAAAACCCTCGCCCCTCGGCGCATGCACGAAACCCTGTTGCACCCTCCGCTGAACAATGTCGCCGTTCACAGCACCGATCCCCGGCAACCCGAAGGCGATATGTGGCTCTGCGTGGAGGCCAAACAGCAGGGGCAATTCCTACCTGAAAAATTGCAGAATATCCGCAAGGGCCAAAGCCGTTTTTTCCCCTTTGCATTTGATCAGAACATCGAATCGGTACGCATGCTGCTCGGGAAACACGGCCACACCCTGTTCTCCGTCAATTCCAGTCTTTGGGACCTCGCGCCGGGCGAAATACCTGATTTCTCGCGCCCCGATTTCAATTTCGGTCACCCTGTCAATTGCGCCTTCACCGACCGGGCGAACAACCTCTGGGTGGGCACACTCGGCTTTGGCCTACGGAAAATCTCCAATCGGCAAAACCTTTTCCACACTGCCGGAACGGGCAGAAGCCTGCGGAACATTTGGGTCAGCGGTGGGCGGTATCTTACAAAAGGCTATTTCACCATCAGGGTACTCGACCCGAAAACGGGCATCCTGTCCGACGAATCGGCCTTCCCCGACGCACCGCAATACCAAATCAACCTCGTTTTTGAACCTCAAGGCGGCATCTGGCTGCTCGCCGCCCGGAACGAAACCCAACCGCCCCAACTGCGCCACTACGCACCCGACCAACTCAGCCGCGCCGACAAAATCATCCCCTTCGAGGCCAATCTCAACTTCTTCGACCCCCTGCTGCGCGGGCGCGACGGGCGGCTTTACCTCGTGGCAAACAACGGCCGGCTCATCCGTTTCGACCCATCGAGCGAACGATTTGACTATTTTTCATTCGCCCATTTGTTCGGGGAAAAAATCAAACTCGTGCGGGCCATCGCGCTGGCCGAAGATGCGGACGGCGTGTTTTGGATCGGCACCCAGGAGGGCCTGGTCAAGGCGGTGCCGAAAAACCGCCGTTCAGGGGAGCAAGGGAACGGTTTTGACTTTCAACTGATTGTCGCCAACCCAAACAATCCAAACGGTCTGAACAACAACTCCATCGCCTGCATCCATCCCGCGCCCGACGGCCAAATTTGGCTCGGCACGAAGGGCGGCGGCATCAATATTTTGGATGCCCGGACGGGCCGGGTTCGGCACATCACGACGGCCAACGGGCTGCTGAACAATGTCGTTTACGGCATCCTGCCTGGCAGCCGGACGGGGGAGTTTTGGTGTAGCACGAACAGGGGTTTGGCAAAAATCGTAGCCGCCCCGACCGCCGGAGGCGAGGCGCTGGTTACCACGTTTACCGCCGCGCTTGGCTTGCAAGACAATGAGTTCAACACCTATTCGTATTGTCGAAACGACAACGGCGAACTCCTTTTTGGCGGCATCAACGGCTTGAACCGTTTTTCCCCCGACGAATTCCGTGCCGACACCGTGCCGCCGCCCGTGTACGTGGTGGACATCCGAATCAACCACCAAAAGTCCGCCATCGCCTGCCCCGAACACCTGCAAACCCTCGAACTGGCACACGACCAGAGCAACCTCACGTTCGAGTTTGCCGCCCTTGATTTCACCGACCCGGCCAAAAACCGCTACCGCTACCGCCTCGTCGGCCTCGATGCCGATTGGGTGGAACTGGGCAATTACCGCTTCGCGCAATTCAACCACCTTGCGCCGGGCCGCTATGAATTGCGCGTCGAAGGCAGCAAGGGCGAAAGTGCCTGGGGAGCCGCGCAGCCGTTGGTGCTGGTGGTGCATCCGCCCTGGTATCGCTCCGATTTGGCGTATTTGTGCTATTTTTTACTGCTCACCTGGGCGGGTTGGCGCGTGTACCAATTTCAAATCCAGCGCATCAAAGAGCGCGAACAACTCGCGTTCGAACATCGCGAAACCGAGCGCGTGAAGGCCTTGGAACAATTGAAAACCAACTTTTTTTCCAACATCACCCACGAGTTCCGCACGCCGCTGACCCTGATGATTGAGCCGCTGCGCAGAGTTTTGCCCAAAATAAAAGACCCCGAAGTGCTGGAAAACGTGAGGTTGGCCGAAAAAAACAGCCGCCAATTGCTCGGCTTAGTCAATCAACTTTTGGACATGGCCAAGCTCGAAAGCGGCCAAATGGGCCTCGACCTGCGTCGGGCCGACCTCCGGGAAACCGTTCGGGGCGTGTTCGAGCGCTTCCTGCCATTGGCCGAAAAACGGGGGGTCAAATTGTTTATGCCCACGCTACCCACCGATCTGCCTACGTTCGATTTTGATGCGGGTAAAGTAGAATTAGTGCTCAATAATTTGATTTCAAACGCTTTGGAATTCACACCCGAGGGCGGCAGTGTCGTGATAACGCTCGGTCAAGAACTTCCCGAAATCTTCAAACTTTCGAAAAATTTAGGTGCGCCGCCATTCATTCCCGATGGATCGGGACAGGCTATCCCTCATTCATCATTCATCATTCTAAAAGTCTCCGACACGGGCATCGGCATTCCGCCTGAGGCATTGGACAAGATTTTCGACCGATTTTACCAGGTGGACGGCTCCCACACGCGGGCTGGCGAGGGCACGGGCATCGGGCTGGCCTTGTCCAAGGAATTGGCGGAGTTGATGGGCGGCCAGATTTTGGTGGAAAGCGAAGTGGGCAAAGGTTCGACGTTCGCGTTTTGGCTGCCCGTGACGGCGGGCGGCAGACGGCAGGCGGCAGACGGCGGCGCAGGCAGTGCCGCCGGAAGAGCGACTCAAAGTCATCTCAACACCGTCGAGCAAAGCTTGGCAAGGCTACCTACATCGCCCCCAGTCCAGCGTCCAGCGTCCGCCGAAACACCTGTCGTACTGGTGGTGGAAGACAATGCTGATCTGCGCAATTTTATCAAAAAATCAATCGGCCAAGGCTGGCAGGTCGTGGAAGCCTCCGACGGCGAAGAGGGTTTGAGAAAAGCCCTCGACCTGGTGCCCGATCTGGTGATTTCAGACATGATGATGCCCCGAAAAGACGGGCTAACGCTGTTGGGCGAATTGAAAACCAATGAATTGACAGCCCACATACCTGTGGTGCTGCTCACCGCCAAATCGACCATCGAATCAAAACTGAAAGGCCTACAGCACGGCGCAGACGATTATTTGACCAAACCTTTTAGTGTGGAGGAATTGCTTGCCCGTATGGAAAATCTGGTGGAGACCCGCCGCCGATTGCGCGAGCGGTTTGCCCAACAGACAGCAGGCCGGGCACTCGGAACAGCGGAGCAGCTGCCGGAATTTTTGTCGGCTCCCGATCAGGCGTTTTTGCAGAAGATCAATTTGCTGATCGAGCAGCACTTGGACGACGAAGCCCTCAGCGTGGAGGATTTTGCGGCCAAGATGTTGATGAGCCGGATGCAACTGCACCGAAAACTCACGGCCCTTGCCAGCCAGAGCGCCACCGCTTACATTCGCAACTACCGCCTCGACCGGGCGATGGCGATGCTCAAAAACCGCGAAGGCAACGTGTTCCAAGTAGCAGGCATGGCCGGTTTTGGCAACGAAAAGTACTTCTCCACGGTCTTC
The DNA here is from genome assembly GCA_040080915.1 of Saprospiraceae bacterium. GTDB lineage: Bacteria > Bacteroidota > Bacteroidia > Chitinophagales > Saprospiraceae > M3007. The sequence continues at coordinate 964 of JBEBHD010000134.1, read as the reverse complement.
AAAGAACGGTTCGGGGTTTCACCGAGCGAGGTGTGAGCCGCCCTGGCCCCTGCTGAGGAACGGTGCTGGAATAAAGGTGCGGATTTGGGGAGCCGGTTTTGTGTCTGTCAAGGCGCGAGAAGGGCGTTTGGCGGTACTAAATAACCGACGAGCAACGAAGACAGGCGCAAAACAAGGCCGCCAAATCTGCACCTTTATTCCAGCACCGTTCCTGAGATGTTACATGCTCCAACCCCGTGTTACATCTCCGAACCTCCGCCGCATTTGTTACAAGAGCAAACCATTTGGTTACACCGCCAAACCTGCCTTCCCCGCCCTGCCCCACACTTTTGCACTACGGAAACGAGCCGGGTGCCATTGGGGGCAACATTTGTGTGCCTTTTATGGCCCGACCGGGGCGAGAACGCTCCGGTTTTGTCCCGCCCGAAAGGGACAACGCTTTCCTTCATTTTTTTTCATCACAACGCTGGGCATATTGTCCAGACCACCACATTCATTCAATTATGAAAAATTACCGTTTTTGCCTCGCCACCTTGATTGTTTTTTTGAATATCTCATGCATCTGCGCCCAAACCGAAGCATCTGCTGCGGATATGCCCAAGAGTCCAGTGGCAGAATATCTGTCCGACCGGAATGCCCGCTTTCCCAACCTGAGCGAATACCTGAGCCAACACTTGGTCTATCCCCAACTGGCGCACGAAAATGGTTTGGAGGGTACGGTGAAGGCCGAAGTGCTGCTCAATGCAGTAGGGAAAGTAACGGAAGTGCGTATTTTGGAAGGTATGGGCAATGTTGTTGATACCCAAGTCATCCAATTGTTGCGCGAAATGCCGCATTGGATGCCCGCAGTACGCAACGGCCACACCGCACCCCAGCGTGTGATCGTCCCTGTCAAGTTCAGCCTCAAGTGAATTGCAAACCCTCTTCGCAGTACCTAATTTTCATTAGAGCGTGTTTAAATTTC
>JBEBHD010000351.1:0-3779 GCA_040080915.1 Saprospiraceae bacterium | reverse complement strand
CTGCCAATCCGACCTGAGCTACGAAAACGAAGGCCTGATGACCTGTTCGCAGTGTTTTCACGAATGGGATCCGACGACGGAGGCCGCCGCGAGCGAAGACCCCGGCCTCCGGGTTTTGGACTCCAACGGCAACGAACTGCACAATGGCGACTCGGTCATCGTCATCAAAGACCTGCCCGTGAAAGGCATGCCGCGCCCAGTGAAAGCCGGCACAAAAGTGAAAAACATCCGCCTGACCGACGGCGACCACAACATTGACTGCAAAATCGAAGGCTTCGGGGCGATGGGCCTGAAGTCGGAGTTTGTGCGCAAGGCGTAAGGGTTTCGGGCAAAATTATTTGCGTCTTTTTGCGCCACTTTTTGCGTCAATAAAGTTTATTTGCGCACTTTTGCGTCAAAATACACGTCAATGATTCACGCGCAAAACTTGGTTTTCAGCGCAGCCATGGTACGTCTCATCGCTGAAATTGATGAGTTCAAAGGCGCTTGGCAGGCACTTGGCAATCTTGCTCCCGACAAGTTGTTGCAGTTGAGAAAGGTCGCAACCATTGAAAGCATCGGGGCGAGCACGCGCATCGAAGGCAGCAAACTGAGCGACAAGCAGGTGGGTCAATTGCTTTCGGGACTGCAAATCCAATCATTTGACACCCGCGACGAACAGGAAGTGGTGGGCTATGCAGAACTGATGAACACCGTTTTTTCGAGCTACGGCGACATCCCGCTAACCGAAAATTTCATCCAGCAACTGCACGGCATCCTGCTCAAACACAGCGACAAAGACCAATGGCACAGGGGCCGCTACAAGCAGCATCCCAACCACGTCGTGGCGACCGACGCGCAGGGGCAGCAAATCGGGGTCGTCTTCGAGACCACATCGCCCCTCGAAACGCCTGCCCGAATGCAGGAATTGGTCAAATGGACACAAACGGCATTTGCCGAAGCCGATCTGCACCCGTTGTTGATAATCGCCATTTTTATCGTGTGCTTTTTGGCAATTCATCCCTTTCAGGACGGAAACGGGCGGTTGTCGAGGGCTTTGACCACTTACTTGTTGCTCAAATCGGGCTACCTTTTCGTCCCATATAGTTCGTTGGAGGCCGTTATCGAACAGGAAAAAAAGGGATACTACCTGTCCTTGCGGCAAACCCAAACGACGCTTTCCTTTCCCCAGCCCAATTGGGAAGCGTGGATCGTGTTCTTTTTGAAATCGCTCAAACGCCAAAAGGATACCTTGAACGCAAAAATCAGCCGGGAGCAAATTCTACTGACGCAACAAAACCAGACCGCGCATTTTATCCTTGATATCCTGAAAGAAAGAGGACGGACGACGATGGGCGAATTGGAAAAATTGACGAGCCACCCCCGCAGCAGCCTGCGTCGGCAGGTGGAGAAATTAATTCGGGATCAACTGATCCGACTGAACGGAAAGGGAAAAGGAGCATGGTACACGTTGTACTGATTCGTTGCGGTGTTTGAAAACCCGAAAATGGGGGAACACATTTTAGTAGGAAAAAAATGTTCTCAAGCACATTTTTAGGTAGGGAAAAAATGTAAACGTGCCGACTTTGTTGCAACTTATTTTTCATCAACGCACCCACCACCATGATCCTCATCGGCAATATCTTACTCGGTCTTGTAACCCTCTTTTTTTTGCTCTTTGCTTTTGAAATATACAGTAGGCCAGCCCAGATAGGTGGCGACGGGGCAGTTGGCAAGGCCTACACCGTGTTCTTTTTCCACCTGGCTTTGTTGATTTGCGCGGCCGCCGTGGCGGGCATCGTCGGGCAGCAGGGCAAGTTTTCCTGGGCTGGGTCGTCGGGCACATCGCGTTTTTTGTGGATTTCGGCGGGGTTGATGCTGGCCATAGTTGGTTCGTTGTTCGCATCTTATCGGGAAGGACCGATCCTGAACACTTGGATGGGGCCGTTCGCACAGGTAGGAGTAACTGTCCTGCTAATCACGGGGCTGGCCGGTTTACTCAATGACTGCACGCCGCCCGCAGCATACCGAATATCCTTACAGGTAGCCGCCGCACTGGGAATGATGGCCTGCCTGCCAATCGTTGGGATAACACTGAAAAATAAATTGGAAAATGCCGCCGCCTCTGCAAAGGCAATGGGCAAGCCCAGTAGCAACGACATCCGAATGGCCAAGGAAGTCGAAGCGTACGATGTGTCACAGGGCATCACCAACTTGCTGATTTTTACCGATTTAAACAAGCATATATCCGTGCGCGAACCCGCTTTGGCGAAAATCAAATCCTGCCCGGACTGGCAAGAGCAACTCGCCCAGGGACTCCACGAACGCTGGGCACCCGAGGTGTTCACCTTTCTGGCCGGAAACGACGTGGACAACAAAAACATGTTTGCCGAACCCATCGGCGAGGGCATTCGGATGCAGGCCTTGCTCATCCGCGAAAAACTCGGGGAGGCTTCCCAAAGCCACCACCTGTACGAGGGCCAGTTTATGTGGGAGGTCGAACGGGTGTTGATTACCCTGAAAAGATTCGAGGACAACGGCACCGACTACCGCCCGATGGTGCTAGAAATTCGTGAAGCCTTCAATGCACGCTGCTCGGTGAAAAAACCCAAATTTGCTTGCCTGCGGTATCTGGACGAATGGCTGAAATAGCATTGCGTACTGTTGCCAACCTTCTGCATACCCAACACGTCAAGCGGCCGGGTGGATATCACTAAAAAAATAACCTCAAACCGTCCTTTCCGCGACCATCGTATCTGGTGTTTCGCCGCACAACTCCCTACCTTCGTGCCGCCAAACACACGAACACGTGACAAACGATACCCTGTCCCTGCTCACCCAAGCCGCCCAACGCCGCATACTCGTCATTGACGGCGCTATGGGTTCCATGATCCAGCAGTACCCGCTGGAGGAGGCCGACTTTCGGGGCGAGCGCTTCCGGCACCACCCGCGCGACCTCAAGGGCAACAACGACCTGCTCAGCCTCACCCGACCCGACGTAATCGAAGCCATACACCGCGCCTACCTCGAAGCCGGAGCCGACATCATCGAGACCAACACATTTAATGCATCCAGCATCTCGCAGGCCGACTACGACACCTCCGAGTACGCCTACGAAATGAACCGGGCTGCCGCCCAAATTGCCCGCCGTATTGCCGACGAGTTTACAGCCAAAAACCCCGACAAGCCCCGCTTTGTGGCTGGCGCTCTCGGCCCGCTGAACAAAACTCTGTCCCTCTCGCCTGATGTAAACAATCCCGGTTATCGCGCCCTTACCTTCGACGAGGCTCGCGAGTCGTACGCCGAGGAGGCCTGCGGGCTGATTGACGGCGGCGCACACATCCTGCTCGTCGAGACCATCTTCGACACGCTAAACGCCAAGGCAGCCCTCGTTGCTATCGAGGAGGTTTTTGAAGAAAAAAACATACGAGTGCCGCTTATGATCTCCGGCACCATCACCGATGCCTCCGGGCGCACCCTCAGCGGCCAAACCGTGGAGGCGTTCTGGATTTCCGTCAAGCACGCCCGACCGTTTTCCGTTGGCCTCAATTGCGCCCTCGGTGCCAAAGAAATGCGCCCCCACCTCGAGTCGCTGGCCACCATCGCCAACTGCTATGTCAGCGCCTACCCCAACGCCGGCCTGCCCAACGAGTTCGGCGAGTACGACCAGACCCCGCACGAGATGTGCGCCTTCGTGGAGGATTTCGCCCGCTCCGGCCTCGTCAATATCGTCGGCGGCTGCTGCGGCACCACGCCGGAACATATCCGGCATATCGCGGGGCACATGGAGGGGGTGGTAC
>JBEBHD010000350.1:0-3785 GCA_040080915.1 Saprospiraceae bacterium | reverse complement strand
CACCAAGCGGCTCTCTGCGGCCCTGCTTGGTGAAAACACCAAGCAGGGCGGAAAGCACTTGCCCCTCAACCCAATTTTCAGCCCGCCCCTCCTCTTTTCTTTGATTCAAACACTACTTTTTCACATGAAACACGTTCTCCCATTACTTTTCGCCGTCCTGTTGGTGATAGCCTGTTCCGCACCTCAAAAACCCCAACCCGCCACGCTCGTCCTGTTCAACGGCAATTTTTTCACTTCCGACTCGACCATGCTTCATGCCAGCGCGGTAGCCGTTCGCGGCGATTCGATTGTGTACGTCGGCGACGACAACGGTGCCAAGGCGCTGGCCGGTACGGGCACGGAAATGATTGACTTGGAGGGCGCGTTTGCAATGCCCGGTTTCATCGAAGGGCACGGCCATTTTATCGGCCTTGGCCTGAGCCGGCAAAACCTGAACCTGATGAAGGCTGCCAATTGGAGCGAGATCGTTCGCCTCGTGGCAGAAAAAGCCAAGGGAACGCCTGCTGGCGAGTGGATCGAGGGGCGCGGCTGGCACCAGGAAAAATGGAACGAATCCCCGGGCCGCTCGGTGAACGGCTACCCGTACCACGATGCCCTCAGCGCCGCAGCACCTGATCACCCCGTGGTGCTCAAGCACGCCAGCGGCCATGCCCTCATCGCCAATGCCCGCGCGCTCGAACTGGCTGGCATCAGCCGCGAAACCCCCGACCCCGTGGGCGGTCGCATCGTGCGCGACGCTTCCGGCAACCTCACCGGCGTGTTTGAGGAAAACGCGATGGATTTAATCGGTGAACCGTTTTCTGACTGGAAAAACCGCCGCTCCGAAACCGAAAAACAGGCAGCCTTTGACCGCACAGTTGAACTGGCCGCCGAGGAGTGTCTGAGAAAAGGCATTACGTCGTTTCAGGATGCCGGTAGCAGTTTTTGGGAAATTGAGCAGTTTGCCCGGCTTGCCGGGCAGGGAAAACTGCCGCTCCGCCTTTGGGTAATGATCGGCCAGCCGGATTCGGCGGATTTCCCAAAACTGCGCGATTACCCCCGGATCGGTCTTGGAAAAGGCCGCCTCACCGTGCGAGCTGTGAAGGCCTACCTGGACGGGGCGCTCGGCTCCTACGGCGCGTGGCTGCTCCAGCCCTACACCGACAAGCCGGGCCACCTCGGCCAGAACACGACACCCGTGCAAACCATTCGGGGCTTAGCCGCGGAGTGCCGCAAGCACGGCCTCCAACTGGCCGTACATGCGATCGGTGACCGCGCCAACCGGGAAATGCTGGACGTATTTGGCGACTGCACGGGACTTCGCTGGCGCATCGAGCATGCCCAGCATATTGACCCGCAGGATATTCCGCGCTTTGGCAAACAAGGCGTAATCGCCTCCATCCAAGCGATCCATTGCACCAGCGACGCGCCGTTCGTCGCCAAGCGCCTCGGCGAGGAGCGTGCCCGTACTGGAGCCTACCCGTGGCGCAGCCTGCTGGACTCCGGTGCCCGGCTATCCAACGGCACCGACGCGCCGGTGGAAGATGTGGACCCACTTGCCAGCATACACGCTGCCGTCACCCGCCGCCGCGCCGACACCGGCATGGAATTTTTCCCGGAACAAAAAATGACCCGCGAAGAAGCCCTTCTGTCGTACACCATCTGGAACGCTTACGCGGCTTTTGAAGAAAACGAAAAAGGCTCGCTCGTGCCCGGAAAACGAGCCGACATCGTGGTGCTGTCCGTAGACATGCTGCGCTGTGCGCCTGAAAAAATCTTGACGGCCAATGTGCTTCACACGTTCGTAGGAGGTGAAAAAAAATGAAAAAATGTGCTAAGGGACGGGTAAAAAACAAGTTGTGAACATGGAGAATGGCCTTTCCATCGCCGCACCTGGTGTTATTACCAAGCGCAATCGGATTCCTGTGAGTTAGGTGTGAAAACACCAAGCGCGGCGTTAAAACGGGCATCATTAGCACATTCTCACATTAAGAGCGCATTTTCTTCTTCCCCTTGGCCCATTTTTCCGCCTCCTCAATTTCGTCCAGTACATCCTTCCATTTGTTGACCACGTCACCGGTCATGCGGATCGTCTCGGCGTACTCGTTTTTTTCGATTTCCAGGATCGCGATGGGCTGGGAAAGGTAGGCGTGAATCTCGTCGAGCAGGGGTTTTTCTTCGGGGCTGCAAAAGGAGAGCGCCTGTCCTTTTTTGTCGCCGCGGCCGGTGCGGCCTACCCGGTGGACGTAGTTTTCGGCCACATCGGGCAGGTCGTAGTTGACCACAAAGTCTACGTTCGGGATATCAATGCCGCGGGCGCTTACGTCGGTGGCGATGAGGATTTTGAGCGTTCCGTCGCGGAAACGGCCCAAAACTTCGAGCCGGTCTTTTTGCTCTTTGCCGCCGTGAATGGTTTCGGAGGTTATGCCCACGCGCGCCATTGCCTTGCACGTTCGTTCGGCCCGCACTTGCGTACGCACGAACACGAGGATTTTTTTGTCGGGTTGTTCACCGATGAACCGTTCGAGGAAAAAACGCTTGTCGTCCATTTCGACAAAAGCCACGGCATGGCTCACGTTTTTGGATACAGGGTCTTTGGGAGAGATTTGAATCCGAATGGCACTGCTGTTTACCAGCGAGTAGGCCAGTTTTTTGATCTCTTCGTTGATGGTGGCGGAGAAAAACAGGGTCTGGCGTCTTTTGGGCAGGTGCCAGATGAGGTCACGGATATCTTTTAGAAAACCCAATTTGAGCATTTGGTCGGCTTCGTCCACGGCAAGGATTTCCACGGTATTGAGGTGAATATGCCCTTGGCTGACGAGGTCGAACATACGACCCGGTGTGACGATTAGGATATCCACGCCTTTTTCCAATCGGGCGATTTGTGGATCCTGGTCCACGCCGCCGAAGACACAAAGCGTTTTGACGCGGGTGTTTTTTCCGATTTCCAAAAACACGTCAGTGACCTGCAAGGCCAGTTCGCGGGTAGGCTCCATGACCACGCACCGGATGCCCTCGGAGCGCCCCGACTGCTTGCGTTCGTGCAGGCGGTGGATGATCGGTATGGCAAAAGCGGCGGTTTTTCCGGTTCCCGTTTGGGCAATAGCCAGTACGTCCTCCCCTTTCAGAATGGGCGGAATGGACTTGTACTGAATATCGGTGGGCCGTTTGAAGCCCATTGTTTCCAGGTTTCTTTTGATCTCGGTGGCCAGATTGTACTCGTCGAATCGCATGGTGTCGGCAGCGGTTTTGGGCGAAGGTATAATTTTGAGCTGTTTTGAAAGAATTGCACATCTTTGCAGGCACTCCACGGGCTTTTGAAACAGGTTATAATCACAGTTTTTAACTAAACTCAATCATTTTGTATGAAGAAAGTAGCAACACTGTTGTGCTTGCTTTGCGCAAGCTCGCTCCTTTGGGCACAAAGCCTGAACGTGAGCGGCCAAGTCAAGGATGAAGCCGGCGAACCACTTCCTGGCGTGACCGTCATTGTGAAAAACACCATCAAAGGCGCTGTGACCGGCAACGACGGGCGCTATTTTGTGGAAGTTCCAGGTGGCGATGCCGTCCTGATTTTTTCCTACACCGGTTTCGCCCGTATGGAGGTGCCGGTGAACAACCAGCGCGAATTGGACGTGACCATGACCGAGAGCGGCTCTGCCCTCGGCGAGGTAGTGGTGGTCGGTTTCGGCACCAGTTACCGCCAGGACCTGACCGGTTCCATTTCCAAGTTGAGCGCCAAGGAGTTCGAGCTCCAGCCGGTACAGTCGTTTGAAAACGCTATTCAAGGCCGTGCGGCTGGCGTG
>JBEBHD010000133.1:0-14278 GCA_040080915.1 Saprospiraceae bacterium | reverse complement strand
GTGGTACAAAGGCCGATGCACCTTTGAAATGCGGAAAATCCGTCCTGATTTTGCGTGGCAATCCCGTTTCCATGACCATATCATTCGCAATGAAGTGGAATACGGGCGTATCAGTCACTATATCATCGTCAATCCACAACAATGGGCGGCGGACAGATTTTTCAACCCATGACCGGCAGCGGCTGTCGACCCAAAGGCGCACGGAGGACAATACTGAACATTTTTGTTTTTCGGGTATCCTGATCTTTCAGGTTTGCCAAACCTGAAAAGTCTCGTTACGAAAATGTTTAGTACTATGCTCACGGAGCAGTTCGGCAAGTAGTCTTCGGTGGATAACCTTGAGCGGCTGGTACTGAGCCGCCTCGCAATACCAACTTGGTCGGGATGAAATTGTATACCTCGCACCGAAGGGTACGAAGCCGCTTTTGTCATACTGAACGCTGCTAATCAAAATAGTAGGCCGAAGGCCTTGCACAAAACCTCGCAGCGCGAAGTATATCTACCGAGGCGGGCAGTTTTTGATTTGAAAACACGAAGCCTACCTTTGCCCACAACACTAATACAACCGTCAAAACAGCACCCAGCCATGCGTCTTTTGCACACCATCCTTTTTTGTCTTTTTTTCCACACCCTGACACACGCCCAAACCACCTACCTGCACTGCGGTCGCCTGTTGACCATGACCGACGAGCAGGTGCTGACCCAGGCAACTGTGGTGGTGGAGGGCAACCGCATTGCTCGCGTCGAAAAGGGCTACCTGACCCCGTCAGCGGGCGTGGCCGTGATTGACCTGCGCGACAAAACCGTGCTGCCCGGCCTGATTGATTGCCACGTTCACCTCGAATGGGAGCAGAGCCGCACCTCGTACACCGATCGGTTTACTGTCGGCGATGCCGAGTCGGCCATCCGCGGTGTGGTGTTCGCCCGGCGCACGTTGCGGGCGGGTTTCACCACCGTGCGCGACCTCGGCGGGCGCGGAGCCAATATCGCCCTGCGCAACGCCATCAACCAAGGCTGGGTACAGGGGCCGCGTATCCTCACGGCGGGTCGCGTGCTCAGCATCACCGGGGGCCACGGCGACATCACCACTGGTGCCCGCGAAGACCTGTTCGACCCACCTCCCGGTTTCGAGGACGGCATCGCCGACGGCCCCGACGCTTGCCGCGCCGCCGTGCGCAATCAGGTAAAACGCGGGGCCGACCTCATCAAGGTGGCAGCCACCGGCGGCGTGCTCAGCATGGCCCGCGACGGACGATTGCCCCACTACGCCGAGGACGAATTGGCCGCCATCGTGCGCACTGCCCGCGACCTCGGCGTGCCGGTGGCTGCCCATGCACACGGCGACGAGGGCATCCGCCGCGCAGCAGCTGCCGGTGTGGCCAGCATCGAACACGGCACATTTATGAGCGACGAGACGCTCCAAATCATGAAAAAAATGGGCACCTGGTATGTGCCAACACTGACTGCCGGTTGGGCCGTGAGCGACAGCGCCCAGTACGCCCCCGGTTTTTTCCCCGAAGTCGTTCGCGTGAAGGCGATGGGCATCGGTCCCAAAATTTCGGAAACCCTCGGCAGGGCCTACCGGCAGGGAGTCAAGATCGCATTTGGAACCGATTCGGGTGTATTCCCGCACGGAAAGAACGGCTTGGAATTTCAATTCATGGCCAAAGCGGGCATGCAGCCCTGGGACATCCTCCGCTCCGCCACCGGAAACGCCGCCGAGCTCATGGGCATGCAGGACAAGGTCGGTGCCATCGCTCCGGGCCGGTTTGCCGACATCGTGGCCGTTCAGGGTGACCCGCTCACCGATATCCGCGCCATGGAAAATGTGGTTTTTGTGATGAAAAACGGGAGTGTTTTTGTAATGATGAATGATGAATGATGAATGATGAATGATGAACTTCGCTCCAACCTGAAACTTTCCAACATTCGATGCCTTATTTACCCAACCGTTTTTTCTGGCTTTTTGGCGGCCTTTCGGGGCTGTTCGCCGTGGCCTTCGCTTTTGGATTTTTGTTTCCGGTGGCGCAGGCAGCGTTTGCCGTGGCGGTGGCGGCGGTATGCGTGGACGCGGTATTGTTGTTTGGCTGGCGGCCAAATGTGTTGTGCGTGCGGGCGCTGAACCCGGTTTTTTCGCTGAGCGATCCGAACCCCGTGGCCTTGCATTTGCACAATACCGGAACCCTCAGCCTGCACCTGACCGTGCTGGACGAGCTGCCCGTGCAATTTCAGCGCCGCGATTTTGAGGAAAAACTGACCCTTGCGCAGGGTGCCCGTGCCAGTATCCGCTACGAGTTGCGGCCCCTGACGCGGGGCGTGTACGGGTTTGGAAAAATCAATGTTTTCGCGGCCACGCGCCTCGGCCTGCTGGAGCGGCGCATCGTTTTCGATCAGCCTCAGGAAGTGGCCGTGTACCCGTCCATCATCCAGATGAAGCGATACGAACTGCGGGCCATGCGGCATATCGCCCACGAGACGGGCATCAAAAAAATGCGGCGGATCGGACACAGCTACGAGTTCGAGCAGATCAAAAACTACGTGCAGGGCGACGACTACCGCAGCATCAACTGGAAGGCCGTGGGCCGTCGGGCCGCGCTCATGGTGAACCAGTACGAGGACGAGCGCAGCCAGCAGGTGTACTGTGTGGTGGACAAAAGCCGGGCCATGCGCATGCCCTTTGAGGGCCTCAGCCTGATGGACTACGCCGTGAACACCAGTTTGGCGATCAGCAACATTATCCTGAAAAAACAGGACAAGGCGGGGCTGCTCACGTTTTCCGACGTGGTAGGTGCTACGCTCAAGGCCGAGCGCAACGCCGGGCAATTGAACAAAATATTGGAGGCGCTGTACCGGGAGAAAGAGCGGGTGGGCGAGTCGAATTACGAACTGCTTTACGAGGCTGTGCGGCGGTTTATCGGGATGCGGTCGCTGCTGCTGCTGTTCACCAATTTCGAGAGTATGCACGCCCTCGACCGTGCCTTGCCCACGCTGCGCCGCCTCAACCGCCTGCACCTCGTGGTGGTTGTTTTTTTTGAAAATACCGAAATCCGCGCCCTCGCAAACGAGGAGGTACGCCACACCGCCGACATCTACCGCCAGGTGGTGGCGCGCAAGTTTTTGCAGGACAAAAAAGAAATGGTGAGCAAACTGCGCCAGTATGGCATCCAGGCCGTGCTAACCAAACCCGAAGACCTGACGCTGAACACGATAAACAAGTATTTGGAGTTGAAGTCGAGGGGGTTGATTTGAGAAATGGGCTATCTATTTTTTAATCAAGCAAATCGCAAACAAGATGATTTACAACACAAACGAATACCGAACCGAAAAGCAAAAAGCGGCCTTCGTACGCATTTGGGAGCGCTTACGCCGAAGAGGGATGGTGTTTTTTCTGCTTCGATCGATGGCGATATTGGTGCTGCTGTTTGGCGCTGCGGAATTGTTCGATCCGCTTTTCCGCTCTGACCCGTTTTTGGCAGAAACCTGGACAGCATGGGCGGCAGAACATGGGATTGGCAACTTTCTCGTGCCCATTCTTATTGCCGGGCTGGTCGTTGGTATTATTCTCTGGTATTGCAACGAAGAGTTGTACCGTAATTTCAAAATAAACAAACCATGACAGGCAACGAAAAACAGCAATTTATCGAAAGGTGGGAAGCCAAGCGAGAAAAGGGCCGGCTGATCTTTGTGGTACGCATGGCCGTATTTTTTTTAGTCGCCATGTCCGTGGTGGCAGTACTCGTGGACTTGTTCGACCAATCATTTTCCGAGGCGGTTTCGAGCAACCTTAAACCAATCAGGTTGCTATTCCATGCCATTTCAGGCACGGGGCTAGGGTTCCTCAATTGGTACCTGATGGAGCGCCAGTACCGAAAACTGAAAGCACAGCCATGAACCCGACCGAGAAACGCCAGTTTCTTACCCACTGGACCAAGGTGCGCCAGCGGGGCATCGTACTGTACCTGCTGGGCACGGCTATTGGCTGGGGCACATTTTCTGCGTTGTTTCTCCGGTTTGTTTTCGTGCTGCTGTGGCACGACCTCAGCGCCAACAGCCTGCTGGCAGCCTACCGCTCGCGGGCGTTTCTCCAGTTTTGGGCATGGTGCCTGCTTGCGGGTCTGGTACTCGGCCTGTTGCTGTGGTTTTTTTACCAATGGCAGTACAAGCGAGGGATGCGAGAGGGTGGCTGACCAAATAAAATCGAACACGCTCTTGTTGAATGAGTGGGCAGAAAGGGACGGGAAAGTTCGTTGGCCAAGGAGGGTTATTTACTTATCTTTGCCAGTAAAAAAAGCAAGAAAAATGCAACTCAGCAGCAACATTTTCTGGGACACCCGCTACGAGTCTATCCAATGGGATAAAAATGGCCCGTATGTTATTGACCGAGTGCTCCACTATGGGACGTTGAGAGATTGGAAACAGGTACTCGAATACTACGGTTTCCAAACAGTCCGGGAGGTGGTCAAAAATCTGCGGCACCTTGATAGACGAGCGTTAAGTTATTGTTCTGTTTTTTTCAATTTGCCTAAAGAGCAATTTCGATGCTACAATACCGAACCGTCGCTGAAAAAACAGTGGGACTTCTGAACCGACTAATGCAAACCACCGAACTCGCCGATTTTGCACTGGCGGGCGGCACGTCGCTTGCGTTGCAACTCGGACACCGCGAATCCTACGATTTGGATTTGTTTTCTCGGATCGAGTTTTCCACCGACGAATTATTTTTTTTTCTTGAAAAAAACTTCGAGGCTAATCTCATCAGCAAAAGCCGGCAGATTTTGGTTGCGATGATTGACGATATCAAGGTTGATTGCGTTTACCATCCCTACCATTACAAACACCCACTCGTGGAAGTTGAGGGTTTTCGGCTTGTTCACATCGAGGATGTCGCTGCCATGAAAATCTCGGCAATCGCCGGGCGTGGTCGAAAGCGTGATTTTTACGACCTCTATTTTTTGCTCCAACAGTTTACTTTGCCGCAGTTGTTGGATTTTTATGCCGAAAAATACGGTGAATCCTCCCTTTTCCACGCGCTCCGCAGCCTCACCTATTTTGAAGACGCAGAAGCAGACGCTGACCCGGTTTTGTTTGAAAAATTAGATTGGATAACAGTAAAACGACGAATTGCTCAAGCGGTGGCGGCGGTTTGACTATCTAACCCCAGTGCCTGTAGCACCTACCCATCACTCCGTATGCATCACCCGTTTTGTAGGTGACAGTATTTCATTGCGCACCGCCACCTGGCGCAGGGTATTTTGGGCCACGGCCAAAAAGGCTTCGGCCATGGGGCTGTTTTCATTAAGCACGGCTGGCTTGCCCGTGTCACCGCCTTCGCGGATTCCCTGCACGAGGGGCACCTGTCCCAGCAGTACTGAGTGGCTGGCCAGAGCGAGTTTTTTCCCGCCGCCCTGCCCGAACAGGTAGTATTTGTTGTTGGGCAATTCTTCCGGCGTAAACCACGACATGTTTTCCACCACCCCGAGGATGGGCACATTGATCTGCGGCAACAGGAACATATTCATTGCCTTGAGCGCGTCGGCCACGGCAACTTCCTGCGGCGTGGTCACGAGCACCACACCGGTCACGGGCACTGTTTGTACGAGGGTCAGTTGCACGTCGCCGGTGCCGGGGGGCAGGTCCACGATGAGAAAATCGAGGTCGCTCCAGAGTACGTCATTGAAAAACTGCTTGATGATAGCCGCTAACCGCGGGCCGCGCAACACCACAGCCTGCTCCGGCTCAATAATGTTGCCGATACTGATCGTCGGCATATCGTAGGCCATGAGCGGCACCATTTTCATCTGCCCTGTCACGTCCTGCACCTTGGGCCGTTGGCCCACGAGGCCAAGCATCGTCGGGATACTGGGGCCGTACACGTCGGCATCCATGAGACCGACGCGGGCACCGAGTTTTTTCAGGCCGAGTGCGAGGTTGACGGCCACGGTGCTTTTCCCCACGCCGCCCTTGCCGGAAGCCACAGCGATGATGTTTTTGATTTGCGGTACGCTACTGGCCGACTCCTGACTGCCGGGTGTACGGGCCACAAAATGTACGTTGATGCTGGCCTGGGGGTACCATTCGGCGATGGCACCGATGCAGGCGAAGTTCAGTTCGGCTTTCCCCTGCATTTGCAGCGACGGTATGACGAGCGAAAAATTGATGTTGTTGCCCTCCGTCACGAGGTTTTGCACCATACCGGCGGTGACGATGTCGCGACCGGTTTGCGGGTCGAGCACCTTGCGGAGCGCGTTCAGGATTTTTTCTTGTTCCATTTTTGTGTGTTTCTCGTGACTTTTATCCCAACTGTACGCCTTCGTACACGTCCTCGAAGGCCGGTTCCGCCTCGAGCGCTGGCACCGGAAACTGCGCGTCAGACTCGATGTGGGTAGTGGCAATGGCAACGTTTAGCATGGCGCTTGTTTTTTTGAACGGGCAAAATTACAGGTTTCGATTGAACGCCGGAGATTCCCAAGCCCTTTCCGGCATTTTCATTCCATCCCGAACGCCACCGTCCGCATTCGCCTGGTCATCCCTTCTTCCAGCACCATCGCCTGCGCTTCCGGCATCTCGAACACCGCAGCCATGTCGCGGATTTGCGCAGCGGGCACGGCGTTCGCGCGGAGCAGCGCCAGCCACTCGTTTCGGTTTTTTTTCAAAAAAACGGCTTGCAAAACGGCGTTCAGCGCCGCGCGGTGCTGTACCCGTTCCCGGTTCGTCGCAAAGTCGGGCTGCTCGGCAAGATTTTCCTGCCCGATGCAGCGGCAGAGTTGCCCAAACTGCCGTTCGGTACCCACTGCGAGCAGGATTTGCCGCCTGTCGGCGCAGTCAAAAATATCGCCGTAGGGGGCGATGTTCGGGTGTTGCGTGCCCATGCGCTGCGGAATATGGCCAGCCATGAGCCAGTTGGTAGCCTGGTTAGCGAGCGAAGCCAGCGCGCTTTCGAGAAGTGACACCGATACCGCACAACCCGTTCCCGTTCGTTCTCGGTGCAGCAAACCGAGCAGGATCGCCTCTTTGAGCTGGTGCGCGGCCAGCAGGTCAATCAGCGCCACAGGCATTTTTACGGGCGGGCCACCGGGTTCGCCGGTCATGTGCAGAAACCCCGCCTCGGCCTGCAGCACCACGTCGAAAGCCGGGCTTTCGTCCTCCGGGTCAGCGTATGCATACACTTGGGCGTGGATCAGGCGCGGGTTGCGGGCGCGGAGGGCGGTGGCATCCACACCGAGGCGGCGGGCGGCAGAGGGTTTAAAATTGGAAATCACAACGTCGGCGCGGTCGCACAGGTCAAGCGCCTGTTTCAGGTCGGCGGGTTGGTTCAGATCGAGGAAGAGGTGGGTTTTGCTCCAGTTGACGCTGCAGAAGTAGGCGGAAATGTCGGAATCAGGGTTTTCCGAGGCCAGTTTCCAGCCACGGGTCACGTCGCCGCCGGTGGTTTTGTTTTCAATTTTGACCACTTCGGCCCCCAGTTCGGCGAAAAACATGCCCACTGCCGGGCCAGCCAGCACGGAGGCGAACTCGACCACCCGCAGGCCCGTGAAAAACGTGTCGGTCATGTTCAGTTTGGGTTGGCGTTCCAGGGTTCTTGGTACATTTCGTCCTCGTCGTCCATTTGGTCCAACGGCAGGGCCGACACCCGCGAGCTGTGCTCCATTTTTTGCAAAGCGAGGTTGCTAACCGTAAATACGCCCTTGTGTACGGTGGTCAGGTACACGAATGTGATGAGCCGCCCTTCCACCAGGCAGGTGCCGTGGATCATGTGGAACTTCTTGACCTTGAACATCATCGGATTCACCAACGCTACAGCCTCTTTTTGAAACAGGTGCTTCGCCAGTTCGCCCATCATTTTGATGATGATGGGCAGGCTGGTCTTTTGGCCCATCTGGAGAAACGCCGGCTCGGTGGCGAAATGGTCGAGAAAATAATTGGTGGCATCGTCCCAGTTGCTTGGGTGCAGGATGATCTCCTCCAATGTCGCTAACTTTGCTTGCGTCATGGCGCTACTTTTTTTATGAAACTCTTCGACACGAATCAAACCCGCGCCTGGGACGCGCACACGATGGAGCACGAGCCAATTGCCTCGGTGGGCCTGATGAACCGCGCTGCCACTGCATTTGCCGATTGGTTTGTCTCCTGTTGGCCTGATACCGAACGCCCGGTCTGGGTTTTTGCCGGTACCGGCAACAACGGCGGCGACGGCGTGGCGGTGGCCCGGCTCTTACACCAGCGGTTTTACGCGCCAAAGGTATTTGTTTGTGCCTTTGGCAGAAAGCACAGCGCGGATTTTGATGCCCAAGTGTCTGCGCTACCCCCGCACGGGGCCGTGGACGTACATTGGCTCCGCTCGCCCGACGAACTGCCCGCAGTGCCCGTGTCTGCCGTGCTCGTGGACGCGCTTTTCGGCTCCGGCCTCACGCGCCCGCTCGACGGCCCTTGGGCCGAAACCGTGCATTGGCTGAACAAACTGCCCAACGACATTGCAGCCATTGACCTGCCCAGCGGGTTGTTCGGTGACCAACGCACGCCAGACGATACCGTGGTGCATGCCACCCGAACATTCAGTTTTGAAACCCCAAAACGCGCCTTCTTTTTTCCGGAAAACGCAGATAGGGTGGGGGAGTGGGCGTTTGGCAGCATTGGCCTGCATTCCGGCTACGCCGAAAAAACGGACACGCTGTTCCATTTCATCACTCGCGCTGATGTGCAGGCATTGGTAAAAAAACGCCCGCGTTTTTCGCACAAAGGAACCTACGGTCACGCGCTGTTGCTCAACGGCAGTCGCGGCAGCATGGGCGCGGCGGTGCTGGCGGCGGAGGCTTGCCTGCGGGCGGGCGCGGGCTTGCTCACCGCGCACGTTCCCGCCAGCGGCTACGACATTTTGCAAACCCGCGTGCCCGAAGCGATGTGCAGCACGGATACCGATGAGGGGCACTGGACTGAACTGCCCGACCTGAGCCGCTATTCGGCCATCGGCGCGGGCTGTGGCATCGGCCAGGCAACCCAAACGGCGCGGGTGCTCCAACGGCTTTTGCAAAAAACGGCCGTGCCGCTCGTGCTTGATGCCGATGCACTCAACCTGCTGGCGACGCACCCGGCTTGGCAGGCTCGTTTGCCGAAAAATACCGTGCTGACTCCGCATCCCAAGGAGTTCGAGCGGCTGTTCGGCTCCAGCGGAAACAACTTTGAGCGCAACGACCTGCAACGCGCCAAGGCCGCAGAACTCGGTGTTTTTATCATTTTGAAAGGTGCCAACACGGCTATTGCCTGCCCCGATGGCACCTGCTGGTTCAACTCCACCGGCAACCCCGGCATGGCCACCGGCGGCAGCGGCGATGTGCTCACGGGCATACTGACCGGGCTGCTGGCACAGGGCTACCCGCTGCGGGATGCCTGCCTGATCGGTGTGTTTCTGCATGGCCTGGCCGGTGATATTGCCGCCGATGAAAAAAGTCAGCCGGGGTTGATCGCTGGCGACCTGGTCGCCAGCCTCGGTATGGCTTGGCTGGCGATGACGGAGAACCGCTTCGGGTCGGAGACCCTCACGAGCGGAAACCGAGACCCTCGCGAGTGAAAAGCAAACTGTGGCTGATTCACCACACTTCGTCGGTGGATGGGCGTGATCAACCGGTTAATCGCACTGTTTGAGAGCCTTGACGTACATTTGGCCATTCGTTAACCTAAACCATTCTATGTTATGGAAAATTTGGACTCTCCCACCACGATGCCCGCATCCACACCGCCACCGTACTGGAACAACGTTTTGAAATACGGCCTTTACGGCGGTGTCGCCCTGATCGTTTTCTCTCTGCTCACCTATGTCATGGACATGAACATGACCAGTATCATCGCCGGGCTGCTGGTATTGGTTGTGACCGTCAGTGTTGCAGTGGGCACGGGTGTCATTGCCATTCAAAACCAGCGTTCGCTCGACGGGGGCTACATGGCCTTTGGACGGGCCTTTGTGATCGCAGCATTGGCTATTGCCATCGGAGTATTTTTGTTCAATGTCTGGAATTACATTTTGGTCACGGTCATTGATCCCGATTACATGAACCGGGTAAAGGAGCAGTTTGTCGAGCAATGGGGAGAAAGTATGCCCGAAGAACGGATGAATGAAGTATTGAAAAACTTTGACAACGCCGGATCGCTGGGCACAGCAGCTAAAAATCTTGTGACCGGTGTTTTGTTCAACGGCCTTATTGGCGGCCTGATCGCTGCAGCCATCGGGAAGAAAAACCCGCCGATGAATCTTTGATTGTAACCGCAGTTTTTTCATTTCACAGAAATCCGCCCACGTCGCAACGGTCAATCGCGCTCGGCGGCCCCGATCGCGCGTTCATTCATGACGTGGGCGGATTTCTGCGAAATGACAAAGCGCAGTGTAGCTACTCTCGTGGCGTGAACGGACTCAAACTAATTTTTTTCCGTAAAACCGCCCGCAGGCCGAGTGGCCGGTATTGCCCATAGCCCCGGACAGCGCCTCGAACTGCAAACGCTGGTAGAGGCTGATGGCCTCGCACATAGACTCGATAGTTTCGAGGTAGAGATACCGAAACCCGCGCTGACGGGCCACTTCTTCAAGGGTTTGTACCAGGTGGCGGCCCATTCCATGCCCCCGTGCTTCGGGGAGGAAATACATTTTTTTGAGTTCGCAGGTGTCCGCATCGCCGCCGAGCAGCGGGGCTATGCCGCCGCACCCGATCACTTGGCCTTCGGTATTTTCCAAAACCAAAAAGTGTGCGCGCGGGTGGTCGTACGCCTCGAACATGGCATCCACTTCCGGGTCGTTGATGGAATACCCGGTGCCCACGGCCCCGTACTCGGTCATCACTGTTCGGATGATATTGGCCACGGCAGGGTTATCAGCGGGTTGGATAGGGCGAAAAGAAAGCGCTGTTGACATAGCAGTGCGGGCGTTGTGATCTATTTTTCTGTTTCCAAAACGGGCATGGCTACAGCTGGCGGGTGCGGCAGAAAAACTTCCAACGGGCGTATGGGTTTTCCGCCCGACCATTGGCCCAGAAAGCGCTGCTGGGGCGTGTTTCCGAAAGCCACATCGCCGTGGGCACCTGTGCGGGCGTACGCGATGAGCGCGTCACCGAGTTTCCAGTAGCAGTTGAAATCCACTTCGTTCAAGCGGGAGGTTTGGAACACGCGCCGGGTTGTGTAGTTGCGCACGCCGGTGTCGAAGTCGAGGTCGTAGCAGTACGGCTCGGAGTGCGAGGCCAGCACCCACCGACGGCCGTCGGTGTCGCGGCGTTGGAGTACGAGGTTACGCTTGGGTGTGTTGACGGCGGTCTCGAAGACCAACTGACCGAACTCGTGGCCGACCACGTAGTCGTCTTCACCGACGATGACGATCAAATTCATATCGGGTGGCAGCCCGGCGTAGTTGCCCAAGCGGGCACCCTTGAGCGGCCCGGAGCCCGGCTCGCACAGGAGCATGGCCGCAGGGTGTGGGATTTGGTGTTTTTCCCAGTGTACGCCCAGGTTGGCGGCAATGACCCCGCCGTAGGAGTGGCCGATGTAGGCCACTTTGTCGGTGTGCGGGCGCACATGGTGGCCCGTTTGCAGTTGAGCCAGTGCATCGCGGATGCCCTTGGCGGCGTTGGCTGGAAATACGTCCGGGCGCGGGGTGAGCAGGTTTTTTTGGTAGCGTGGGTAGATCACGATATTGCCCTTGGCTACCAAGTGTTTGATCCATTTGCCGTAGGCGACGGGGTTGTACGCCCCGTACCCGTGCAGAAAAACGACCACCTCGGCGGAATCGGGGCGGGGGTCGGCAGGCTCGAACAGCCAGTAGCCGTCGGCGCGGGCGGCGGAGTCAAAAAAAGCGACGGAACGATGGGTGTACTCCGCGCCACCGGGGCCGGAGGCCGGTTGGCCTGGGTACGGTGTGCCTTGGGCTGCTGAGAACAAGCCCTTGAACGTCAGTATTGCCATGAAAAAAAGGGTGCGCATCGTGTCTGGTCATGTGCGTTGGACGGGGTAAACAACGAACTGGCGTTTTCGTTTAGAGCAATGATAGGCGGGATACCAGACAGACTCGCGGCCAGACTACTGGGCATTTTTTCGGGCCATAGACTTTCCAGGTTTTCAAACCTGGAAAGTCTGGGTACTTGCGAGAATATGCCCAGTAGTCTGGTTGGCAGCTCAATTCGAAACGAAGTACATATCAATTTCGCCCTTGTTTTTGGCAGCGATCTTGCCCCGGTACTCGCAGTCGAAGAATTCCTTGATCACTTTGTGTACCTCACCGGAGATGTTGATTTTACCGCCTTCGCCAGCGGCCTCGATGCGGGCAGCGATGTTGACGGTGTCGCCCCAAATGTCGAATGCAAATTTTTTGGAACCCACCACTCCAGCCACCACGGGGCCGCTGTGGATTCCGATACGGGCCTCGAACAGGGGTTGTTTTGTACGGGCGCGGTCAATGTTCCAGGTTTCCAACCAGGTTTGCATCTCACGGGCGGCATCCACCATGTCGCGTAGTTGGCTGCCGCCGCCGTTAGGCAGGCCGCCGGCGGCCATGTAGGCATCGCCGATGGTTTTGATTTTTTCCAGGTTGTACTTGGCGATGATCTCGTCGAAAGCCCGGAAGCAGGTGTCCAATTCGGAGACCAATTGTTGCGGGGTAAGTTTTTCGGCGATCTTGCTGAAGCCCACAAAGTCGGCGAACAGCACGCTCACATCCTCGAAGTAGCGGGCATTGGTGCTGCCCTGTTTTTTCAGTTCGTCGGCTACTAATGCGGGCAGGATATTGAGCAGCAGGTTTTCGGAACGCTCTTGCTCGGCACGGATCATCTTGTTTTTTTCCTCCAGGATTTTGGCGTTTTGACGCGCCCGCACAAAGCTGTACGTGGTGCCTCCGGCCAGCAACAGGACGATCAGCAGGCCGGCGATGTAAAAATTGCGTTCGCTTTTGGATTCGCGCACGGCCAGTTCGGCGTTGGCGATGTTCAGGCTGTCCACCTTGTTTTGGTACTCCATAGAGTCCAATTTGGTGCGTTGCTGCATGAGCAGCAGGGAGGCCTTCAACTGGTCGTCCGTCATGCGGTCAATGAGGGCACGGCTGGCGGACAGCTCTTCCAGTAGTTTTTGGCGCTCGCGGTCGCCGGTGGATATGCTGGTGGCGCTCGTTTTGGTGCCCTGTTGGGATTTGGACAGTTCCAGAATCTGGTTGTTCATGGCCGCCATTTGATCCGCGATTTCCTGTTGTTTTTCGAGCACGAGCAGTTCCAGTGCCGGGGCGGTTTCGCCCACGCCCTTGACCCGAGCGATTTGTGCTTCGATATCGGCAAGTTCGCTCTTTCGGTTGTTGCGAACAGCCAGCTCGCGCAATTGCTCCAGGTTTTCGATCATCAGGCTACGGTTGGGATTGCCAGCTTTGTCGAGGGCTTTGTTGCTGTCGCGAAAACGCGAGGCGGGGTCTTTGGCGAAGAGGCCTTTTTTGCCGCGCAAGGCCAGTATTTTGCCTTCGCGGTGGAGGCTCGTGGCACGCAGGTCGTGGCGTTTGATGCGGTCGGCGAGGTTCGTGGCATCTTCGGCGTAGCCCAAAGCCTTGTCGTAGTCGCCGCTTTGGCTGTGCGCGTTGGCCAGTTCGAGCAGCACTTCTACCCGCCGAGGGCCAGCGGCAGACCGAAGGGTGGTCTCGAGCTCCTGAACGGTGGCTTCCTGGGCAATTGTTTTGCCGGAAAAAAACAGGCACCCAGCGGCAGCCAGGGCAACTATGATTGTTCTCATCGTTGTGAAATAGATTATCTTTCCTCAAAAGGCGGACAAATATAAAGCCAATGTTTCGATGTTTGCGCCATGCTTACCGCTGCTGACCGCAAGTTTGTTCAGGAACACCTGAACGCCGACCTGCACCGCCTGCTCTTGTCGGCACGGCGGTACCCTGATGTGACTGTGCCAGCGTGCGTAGCCCAGATCGAGGCGCTACAAAAAATGCGCACCAAGTTGCCAGCGTGGTTTCGCTTCGATCTGGAAATGCCGCCGCTGTTGTCCGTTGAGCAGGCATCGTCCGAACCAACGGCTCGCTTCAAGTCGGCGCTGTTTTCCGGGAAAAAAATGGCCGACCTGACTGGCGGCATGGGAGCAGACACCTATTTTTTTTCCCAACAATTCGAACACGTCACCTATGTGGAGTGCAATCTCGAACTGGCATCCCTTGCCCGCCACAACTTTGCTGCCCTAAGCGCTGCTAACATCCGGGTGGCCGAAACTACTGCCGAGGCCTTTTTGGAAACCACTACCGAGCACTTCGACTTGCTCTACCTGGACC
>JBEBHD010000008.1:2500-46807 GCA_040080915.1 Saprospiraceae bacterium | reverse complement strand
GAGTAAATTGAAAACCATCGGAGGGAATTTTTTGCTGGTAAATACGCCGATCGAACAATTGACGGGCCTCGACTCGCTGACCAGCATCGGCGGCAATTTTGAAATCAAACGGAACGACAAGTTGAACTGGATCAATGGCCTGGGCAACCTGCAAACCATCGGCGGCGATTTGGCTGTCGAAGAGTGCGACGGGCTGTTGTACAATCTTCCCGATTTCCAAAACCTCCGCACAGTGCAGGGTAGTTTGAGCATACTGAGCAACACCTATCTCAATAACCTCGAAGGCTTCGAGCACCTGCAAACCGTGGGGGGCAATTTGAATGTGGTGAACAATGCCCTGCTGATCAGTTTGGCCGGACTGGACAGTCTGCGCAGTGTTGGCGGATATTTTAACATGGGCAATTCGTTGAACCTGACCCAACTGAACGGTCTGCCCCGTCTGGTTTCGGCGGGCGCTATTCTCATTTATGAAAACCCAAACCTGGTAGGCATCACTGGCCTAGGCAGCCTCGACTCCATTGGTTTTCTCACGGTTAATGACAACCCTAAATTGGTTAATATCAACGGGTTTAGCAATCTTCGCGTCGTGGACACGCTGGGGATCGGCATTTCGATCAACCCCTTGCTTCAAAACCTGGACGGCTTCGCCGGGATTCAAAAAATTGGCGGTTCGGTAAGTATCCGCGAAAACCACACTCTGGCCAACTTGAACGGCTTTGAAAACCTCGAATCGCTGGGCCACGACCTGCGGATTACCTACAACCAAAGCCTGACGACACTTGGCACGGGTTTCAAAAAACTGAAAAAATTCCCCGGCGGAATTTTCCTCGACCTGACTTTTTTGACCGACGCGCTGGTCAACCTTGCTCAAATTGACACGATCGGCGGCTCCCTTTCCATTCAACGCACCACCATGCCCGACTTGAACGGCCTTCAAAACGTAAAATACGTCGAAGGGTCGGTCGAATTGGTGCGAACAGACTTGCAAAATCTACATGGCTTAGAGAATTTGAACCGGGTCGGCGGCAATTTCGTCCTTTCCCTGTCGCCTTTGCTGACTAATGTTTCCGCGCTCTCGAACCTGAAAATGGTCGCTGCGTCGTTCGGAATTTCAGACATGGACATTCTGGCTTCGCTCACGGGTTTGGAAGGATTGACGCACATCGGCCGCAACTTGGAGATCAACTACAACCCGGTACTGGCCTCGCTCACAGGATTGTCGAACCTCGCCTCAATTGGCGAGGTAGTCCAGATCACCAACAACCCCGCGCTTTCGGATTGCGCTGTTTTTGCGTTGTGCGACTACCTGAGCAGCTTCCCCGGCCAAGCCCAGATATACCTAAACGCTACCGGCTGCGATTCGGAAGCCGAAGTCGTCGCCCACTGTCAGGCCACGCCCGTTCTGGTCACGGTTTTGTTGGATCAAAACGCCGATTGCCTGTCAGGTGGCGGCGATTTGCCCATTGGAGCGGTGCAAATCCTGCTCGCGGGCAACTTGCAAAACACACTGCGGCCTACTAACGCGACCGGGCGAGCGCAGTTTGGTTTTTTGGAAAACGGCATGTTCACGCTGCGCCTGCCCGAGTTCCCGACGGCGCACTGGACGGCATGCGTTCCTGAAATCCAGCTCACTGCCCCCGCCGGGCAAACCGACACCTTGCGGGCAACCTTCGTGCTCGAAGCTGCCACACAATGCCCCGAATTGACAACCGAACTGGCGTTGCCGACCAATTTCCGGGGCTGTCTGGTCAACTCCGAGATTCGGGTTTTAACCAAAAACACGGGTGCATCCCGGGCCGAGGGTGTGAAAACTGCCGTCGTCGTGCCGCCGGTGTTTGAAATCATTTCCACCATGCCGCTCCCTGCGGGGCAACAAGGAGACACCTTGTTCTTTGAATTGGGCGGCTTGAATCCTTTTGAAAATGCGACTGTGAAACTGACGGTGAAAACGAAGTGCGATACGTTTCTCTTCGGCCAAACGCTCTGTTGGGAAGCCTTTTCAGTCATGGACAACCCTTGCCCGAACACGCTCCCGGCATTTTCCGACATCAAACTTTCGGCAAAATGCGTCGGTGACACGCTCGTTCGCTTCACCCTCAAAAACATTGGCGACGCGCCTACGCAAGCCCCGCACGAGTACCGAATAATCCGGAACGATATCACCAATCCGCCCGTCCCGTTCAGTCTCGCCAACCAACAATCTATGACGGTAGATATGCCCGCCGACGGGGCTACCTACCGGATGGAAGCCACCAAACTCAACGACGGCACGCGCACAGCCACTGCCCTCGAACACTGTGGAGGCCTTACACCGGGCTGGATTACCGCGTTTTGGCTCGAAAAAGGCGGCTCGGCCTATGATTTCGACTGCCGCCAAGTCATCGGCTCCTTCGATCCGAACCAAAAATCCGCCTTGCCAACCGGGGCTGGATCCAACAACGCCATTGAGGCCAACCGCCCGCTGCAATACACGATTGATTTTCAGAACACGGGCACAGACACGGCTTTCCGCGTGCTGCTTCGCGACGTGCTGCCGTCCAATTTTGACATCGCCACGTTCCGCCCCGTTGCGTTTTCGGACTCTTGCACGTGGCAAATTCGCGGCAACACACTCGAAGTGCTTTTTCAGCCCATTGCTCTGCCCGACAGCAACGTAAACGAACCCGCTTCCCACGGCTTTTTCACGTTCGAGATCGAACAAAAGCCGGATTTGCCGGACGGCACCGTTTTCGAAAATACCGCTTCCATCGTGTTCGATTTCAATCCGCCCATCATCACCAACACCGTGCGCCACACGATCGGTCGCTTGGTCGTGCGCGTGGACGAACCAGGGCAACAGCCCGTACTTTGGCGCGTTCTGGGCAACCCCACCCGTGACGCGGCCATTTTCCAAGCGGAAAAAGAAATCCCCGGTGAAAAACGCTTTGACCTGTTTGATGCCCTTGGCAAGCCGGTGCGCACGGCGCGGTTTTCCGGGCAAATGTTTGAGTTCCGCCGCGATGGGCTGCCGGGGGGCTGCTATTTTTTCCACATCAGCGATGAAACGGGGTGGCGCTCGTCGGGCACGATCGTGGTGCTGGACTGAAATACCGAACGCGCAACCGGCAATTGGCAGCAACCGACTACCTTGCCCCTGAAAAAAGCGCCCGGTTCTGCTCCACGCACTTCGACATCGGAAAGCCGTGCAAACGGCCCTTTTGCTTGCCCTGCTCGGTTTCCAAACAACGGGCTGGCTTGCCTTGTGGCAACTTGCTTATCGCGAGGCCCGTCAACATGCAAAAGAAGCCATGCGCCTCCAATGCGACCACCTCGTGGAGCGCACCCTCAGCGCGGCTACCTACCGAAAATGCCGGGTGGACAAGCGGGAAGTTCGCCTCGACGGCAAAATGTTTGACATCGCTTCCGAGAAACTGTGCGGCGATTCCGTCCGGCTGCTGCTGTACCGCGACATCCGGGAGGAGCAGTTGTACAGCAAAATGAGCCAGATACTCGCACCCGCTTTCGATGCCAGCCCGCAGCCCGTGTCTGGCCCGCCGACACTGTACTCCCTGCTATCTATGTGGCTGCATGCGGGTGCGCTGCCGCCCCGGCCTCCGTGCTTGACTGGTTTTTTCGGTGCGGAAATTCGGTTGAGCTTACCCCCGATCGGGATCCCCTGCAGTCAGGTGGTTTTGCCACAACACGGTCCGCCACCAAAGGGGTGACGCAGGGCTTTCAAAAGTAAATTCACATGATTTCCTATTCTGCCTATTGGCCGGGCGACTGTCAGTCACCCGGCCAATACTGCTGTCAAAGCCATGCCGTTCGCGTGCCATTGTGAGCATGGCCGCGTATGCGTGCGGAGCATTATCAACAAAAAAATTTCATGAACAAGACAGTCATACTCTTCGCCATTGCCTTTACGAGCACCAGCTCTCTTGTCGGACAGGAGGCCGACTCCATGCTCGAAGTGCTGCCCCTTCGGGAAACCGTCATTTCTGCCAACCGGACCAGCCAGGGCCGTACCGCCGTGGCCCAATTGGTACATGTTTTACCACAACGAGCCATAACATGGGCAAACGCACAAACGACCGCCGACCTGCTCAGCAATGCGGCTGGTGTATTCGTTCAAAAAAGTCAGCAGGGCGGTGGCAGCCCCGTTTTGCGTGGATTTGAGGCCAATCGCGTGCTGCTTGTGGTGGACGGCGTGCGCATGAACAACGCCATTTATCGGGGCGGGCACTTGCAGAATGCCATCACCCTGGACAACGCCGCGCTCGAACGCGCCGAAATCCTGTACGGCCCAGCCTCCACCGTTTACGGCAGCGATGCCCTCGGCGGGGCCATTTGTTTTTTTACCAAAAAACCTGTGCTGGCCGCAACTGGCGAGCGGCTTCGCACCACCGGAAACGCCTTCGTGCGCTACGGAACGGTCAACGACGAAAAAACGGCCCACACGGACATCAGCCTCGGCGGAGCGCGGCTCGGAGCATTTACCTCGTTCACGTTCAGCGATTTTGGCGACCTGCGCATGGGAGCGAGCAACACGTTCTCCGATGCCTTCGGACTGCGCGATTTTTATGTGGAACGCATCGCCGGAAAAGATTCGTTGGTGCGCAACAGTGACCCGCTCGTGCAAAAATTCAGCGGCTACCGCCAGTATGATTTTTTGGAAAAAATCCTTTGGCAGCCCAACGACCGAGCCACGCACACACTCAACGTCCAATTCAGTAATTCTTCGAGCATCCCGCGCTACGACCGCCTCACCGACCCGGACGCTGCCACCACCCTCCGCAATGCCGAGTGGTACTACGGCCCGCAAAAACGCCTTTTGGCGGCATACACATTTGCACTCGAAGAAGCGGGCTGGTTTGATCAGTTCACGACTACGGCCAGTTTTCAGGGCATCGAAGAAAGCAGGCACCAGCGCCGGTTTGGGCAGATGGGCCTCCAGCACCGCACGGAAACTGTGCAGGTATATGGCTTGGTCGCCGTGGCCGAAAAGAACTGGGCTGCCCGAAACCTGCGCCTTGGGCTGGATGCCCAGTTGAACGACGTACAATCGGCTGCGGTAGCGGAAAACGTGGAAACCGGACTGCTCCTGCCGCTCGACACCCGCTACCCCGATGGCGGCAGCACGCAATATCAGGCGGCCCTTTTTGCTACGCACGACTGGCACCCCGGCGAAGGCCACTGGACTGTCAGCGCCGGTGCTCGGGCAGGCACGGCTGGTCTGACGGCCCGTTTTGTGGACAAGTCGTTTTTCCCTTTCCCGTTTGATCAAACCCGGCAACAACACATGGTCGCATCGGGCAGCCTCGGAGTGATCTGGCGGCCTAAGCCCGCTTGGCGGTTGGCCGTGAATGCAGCCAGCGGGTTCCGCGTGCCCAACGTGGACGACCTCGGCAAGGTGTTCGAGTCGCAGTCGGGCAGCGTGATCGTGCCCAACCCGGATCTTGCGCCGGAGAAAACCTTCAACCTCGACCTGAACGTGGTGTGGGAGGAAAGCGGGCGTTTCCGCTGGGAAAACGTGATCTGGGCGACCTTCATGCGTGATGCCATCGTGACCGACAATTTCCGGTTTCAGGGCCAAGATTCCATATTTTATGACGGCA
Source organism: Saprospiraceae bacterium (assembly GCA_040080915.1). Classification (GTDB taxonomy): domain Bacteria; phylum Bacteroidota; class Bacteroidia; order Chitinophagales; family Saprospiraceae; genus M3007. The sequence continues at coordinate 41,213 of JBEBHD010000008.1, read as the reverse complement.
CGTTCAGCCGCGTACTTGCCAACCAGAATAAGCGCCGGGCACGACTTTGGGGCTTTCAAAGTGCGTTTGCGATGGACCTGACAGATCGGCTTGCTGCCACGGCGACTGTTGCCTACACCGTTGGCCGTATTCAGGAAACGGGCGGCGACGGCCCGCTCGACCATATTCCGCCCTTGCACGGCAGGTTGGGCTTGCGCTGGCATACGCCCGCTTTTCAACTGGAAGGTTTTGCCGTTTTCAACGGAAAAAAGCCGATTTCGGAATATTTACTGAACGGGGAGGACAACGAACGGTACGCGCCGCCCGGAGGTATGCCCGCTTGGTTAACGGCCAACTTGCGGGCGGGTTACCAGTTTTCGCGGGCGGTTTCGGTGCATGTCGGCGTGGACAATCTGTTGGACACGCAGTATCGGGTGTTTGCGTCTGGTATCAATGCGCCGGGGAGAAATGTGTGGGTAACGGGTAGGGTGAATTGGTGAGGGGCGCATCACGAAAACACCTCGATCAGCGGCAGTTCAATGCCCAGCACTTCAAGGTTTGAAATGGGCAAAAAAAAGGCCACCCGAAGGTGGCCTGGTGGGCACAGAAGGACTCGAACCTCCGACTTGCTGCTTGTAAGGCAGCCACTCTGAACCAACTGAGTTATGCGCCCTTTTCTTAAAAGCGGCGGCAAAGGTAAACGCCCGCTCCCCAATTGCCCAAGGCTTTTTCCAAAAAATATTTCCAAAGAAATCGCCCTACTTTTGGGCATCGAAACCAACCGCCGACGCTATGCGATTTATCGCCCCTTTCTGCGCTTTTTTTGCCCTTTTCCTGTGTTCCTGCTGGGGCGAATCGGATGATTCCCCGGAAGCCGTCGTTCGCCTGTGGCAATCGTACATTGACCGAAACCAGTTCGACTCAGCCCGGCTGCACAGTACCGAACTGGCCCGTTCCTACATTGATTTTCTCGATGCACTGGTACAGGGCGACACCGGTGATGTTTCCAACACGGTGTTGTACCAGTTGGAATGCGACGTGCGGGGCGATTCCGCCGTTTGCCACTACCTGATCGAAGGCGAGTTGGAGGAGAAAATTCCGGATACGCTGGTGTTGTACCGCATTCGGGGCCGCTGGTTGGTACACCGCGTGGAAGGTTTCATGGTCATACCGGTGGATACCTTGCGTCCTGGCGAGGAAAGGCTCTTGTTTCCCGGTGACTCGCTGGACGTAGAATTAGAGTGAAAAAGTGCTACCGAGACGGGTGCTTGGCCAATGCGGTTTCCTTTACTGCCCCATCAGTTCCCGTGCCGTGGCCAACGCCGCTTCACTGGGTGGATTTCCGCTGAGCATGACCCCAAGGGCGCGTACGCGCTCGTCGGGGGTGAGGGCGCGGAGGTGCGTGATCGTTCGGTTGTTTTCCACTTGTTTGTAGGCGAAGTAGTGTTTGTCAGCGCGAGCAGCGATCTGCGGGGTGTGGGTGATGCTCACAACTTGGTGGCGGTCACTCAACTCGCGCAGGATGAGGCCCATCTTGAGCGACACATCGCCGCTGATACCGGTGTCTATTTCGTCGAAAATGAGGGTGGGCAGGGGGATCGCATCGGCCACGAGGCTTTTGGTACACAGGGTGAGGCGGGACAATTCGCCGCCGGAAGCAACGTCGCGTATGGGCAGGTAGCGGCTGCCAACATTGGACGCGAAAAGAAACTGTACATCATCGGTGCCAGTGGGCGTGAGGGCTTCGGTCTCCTGGATGTCCACCCGGAGCCGGGCGTGCGGCATGGACAACTGCGCGAGCAGGACGTGTACTTTGTCCTCGAACGACTTGGGCACGATGCGCCGCCGCTCGCCGAGCAGCCGGGCTTGCCCGCGCAATTGATGTTCCTGCGCGGCGATACCGCGCTCCAATCGGCTCATCTGGTCGCTGAGATCGGTGAAACCGCCAAGCCTCCGCTCGAAGTCTTCCTGAAGTTGCAGCAGCTCTTCCACGGTGCCGGTGCCGTGTTTTTTTTGCAATTTGTAAAGCGTGTTCAGCCGCTCCTGTGCTTCGGCGATGCGGGCCGGGTCGTGCTCGGTGCTTTCGCTGATGCGGGCGCAGTCCTTGGCAATATCCTGGAGGTCAACGACAAGCGCGTCCAAGCGGTCGCTCAGGGCACCCAGTTCGCCCGACACCTTGCGGGTGGCGTTCATGGAGCGGGCGATCTCCTGCAAATGGCCGACGACGTTTTGCTCGGACTCCGCGAGGTAGTTGGCGGCAGCGCCATAGGTGCGCTTGATGTCCTCGGCGTTGGTGAGGCGGGCCAGTTCGTTTTCGAGGTCTTCCTGCTCGCCTTGTGCGAGGGCTGCCTGCCGGAGTTCGTCGTACTGGAAACGGAGGAAGTCCATTTCCTTGGCGGCGTTGGCGCTGCGGTCGAGCAGGCCGGCCAGTTGGTTGCGGTCGGCCTGGTACTGTCGGTAGCCGCGTTGGTAGTCGGCGAGCAGGGCGTTGTTGTCGGCCAGCGCATCGAGCATACGGAGTTGGAAGTTGACGTTGTGGATGTCCAGCACGTCGAACTGCTGGTGCAGGTCCACGAGCGCCTCGGTCAAGCGGCGCAGCACTTGGTTGTTGGCGGGGGTGTCGTTTACGAACGCGCGGCTTTTGCCGGAGGCCGACAACTCGCGGCGAATGACGACCTCGTTCTCGTAATCCAATTCGTTTTCATCAAAAAAACTGCGCAGGTCGTACTTGGTTACATCGAACCAGGCCTCCACCACGCATTTTTCGGCATCATTGTAAAAAATTTTGGTGTCGGCACGCTCGCCCATGACGAGGCCCAGCGCACCCAACAGGATGGACTTGCCCGCCCCGGTTTCTCCGGTGATGATGGTCAGCCGGTCCGAAAAATCCATCTCGACCCGATCAATCAGGGCGTAGTTGCGTATGTGCAGGCGTTTCAGCATTTTACAAAAATCAAGCGGTTTTTTCCTCCCAAACCTGCGCCAGGTGAACGATGGTTTCGGCGGCTTTTTCCATATCCTGCACCGATACCCACTCGTATTTGGAGTGAAATGCGTGCTCGCCTGCGAACAAGTTGGGACAGGGAAGCCCCATGAATGACAGCCGGGACCCGTCGGTGCCGCCGCGGATCGCGCCGACTTCAGGGCTGACAAACCCCGCCCGGCGCAGCGCTTCTTCTGCGTATCCCACTACTTGCGGGTAGCGACGCAGCACTTTGCCCATGTTGCGGTATTGTTCGCTCACCTTGACTTCGGCGCGGGTGTTTGGATAGTTTTTCAACACTCCGTCCACTACCTTTTGGAGCGTGCGGGCATGGCGTTTGAGGCCACCTTCAGTGAAATCACGCAGGATAAATTTGATTGTTGTTTTTTCCAGTCCCCCCTCGATCATAGTGGGGTGGATAAACCCTTGCCTTCCTTCAGTGTGCTCCGGGCTGAGTTTTTCGGGCAACTTGGCCAGGATTTTCCCCGCTATTTTCATCGCGTGCTCCATTTTCCCCTTGGCATAGCCGGGGTGGGCGGACACGCCGTGGATGGTGACCACGGCCCCGTCGGCGCTGAACGTCTCGTTTTCGAGGCTGCCGGCGTTTTCGCCGTCAATCGTGTAGCCGAACCGGGCACCGAGTTTTTTCAGGTTCACGTTGGATACGCCGCGGCCGATCTCCTCGTCAGGGGTGAATAGGATGCGCACCTTGCCGTGTTTGATCGCGGGGTTGTTGACGAGGATATGCGCCGCGTCCATGATGGCGGCCACGCCGGCTTTGTTATCGGCACCAAGCAGGGTGGTGCCGCTGGCCGTTATGATGTCATTGCCGTGCTGGTTCTTCAGGTCATCGTGCTCGTGCTCGCGGATGACGATGGTGGGATCGTCTGGCAGCACCAGGTCTTGGCCCTTGTACTTTGGGTGAACGATGGGTTTTACCCCTGTGCCGGAGCAGTCCGGGGCGGTGTCCATGTGCGAGCAGATGCAGATGACGGGCACTTTTTTGTCCGTGTTGGCCGGAATAGTGGCGTACACGTAGCCGAAATCGTCCAATTCGGCATCACCGATGCCCATGTCGAGCAATTCCTGCACGAGCACGCGACCGAGGTCCTTTTGTTTTTCTGTGCTGGGAGAAGTGGTGCTTTCGGGGTCGCTTTGGGTGTCAATTTGGACGTATCGGAGGAAACGTTCCTTGGCAGTATGCTTGAACATGCGCGTTTGGCGGTTGGTAACGAGTTGAAATTGCGGGTGCGAATTACGGACAAAACCCGTAGACCAAATGGGAATGCGCGAGGTTTTTTCATTGCAAGTTATTCGCGTACGTTCAGGATAAAGCCCACGCGGAAGACATTGTCAATGCTCACGCCTGGGTCGTCCTTCAGGATTTTTCGCAGCCGGGAAATGAACACATCGAAACTGCGGCCAAGAAAATAGTCGTACTTGCCGTATATTTTTTCCACAGCCTCCTCCCGCCGCAGGATTCGGTTTTGGTGCTGGCAAAGCAGGTGCAGCACGTCGTTCTCTTTTTCCGTGAGACGCACGGTGCGTTCGCCGAAGCGCAGTTCCTGACGGCCCGGATCGAACTGGTAGCGGCCTACTTGCACGGATTTGGGCGGTTCGGCCGGCCCACTGGCCGATGCGGTGCGGCGCAGGATCACATTGATTTTGCAGAGCAACTCCGTCTCGTCGAACGGTTTGGTCAGGTAGTCCTCGGCACCGAGTGCATAGCCTTTCATCTTGTCTTCTTTTAGCAGCCGGGCCGTGAGGAACAGGAAGGGTAGGGTAGGGTGCTGCTCGCGCAGGTTTTTGGCGAGGCTGAAACCGTCCATGCCGGGCATCATCACGTCGAGGATGCACAGGTCGAACGGCTGGCGGCGGGCCTGCTGGAGTCCGCCAAGTCCGTCGCGGCGCCAACAGACCTGAAAACCCTCGGACTCAAGGTAGTCCATCAGCAATAGTCCGAGGTTGAGGTCGTCTTCTACGAGCAGGATGCGCTTGTCGGTGGGCATGGTCAGGTCGGGTTATTTTGCTGACGGGAAAAACAGGACGAATCGGGTGCCCCTGCCTTCGGGGCAAGTCACGGTGATCTGTCCGCGGTGCATTTCCACGATTTTTTTGACGTATGCCAGTCCTAGTCCGAAGCCTTTTTTGCCGGATCGCAGGGCGTTGTCGCAGCGGTAAAATTTTTGAAAAACACTGCTCTGTTCCTTCTCCGTGAGGCCAGTGCCGTTGTCTGAAAAACTGACACACCAGCCTTCGGCCCCGGATTTGATCCCGATGTGTACGACCGGACTGTCGCTGCCGTACTTGAGCGCGTTGTCGAGGATGTTCCGAAACGCATTGCCGAGGTGCAGTCGGTCGGCCTCCATAGTGCCTCCCGGCCCGATGGCCTTCACTACCACGCGGGCATCGTGCTCGCGGATTTGAATGTCCATGTCGGCTACGACTTCGTTGGCCAGATCGGTCAGGTCAACCGCTTGTTTTTGCAACTGGAACTCGCCCTTGTCGAGGCCGCCGAGGTGCAGCACGTTTTCCACTTGGTGCGACAGTTGTCCGCATTCCCGCTGGATGATGCCGAGGTACTGGTTGCCTGCCAGTTCCGGGTTTTTCTTGGCGAGCATGGTGCCCGCCAGCCGGATATTGGTCAGCGGCGTTCTGAACTCGTGGGTCATCAGGTTGAAAAAATCGCGGTTGTGGTCGCTTAGGCGTTTTTGCCGGATCAGGTAGTAGGTCGCCAGGGCGAAAATGGCGCACAGGAACAACAGGATGGCCACCGAGGCGAACACCATAAGGCCCATGCGCTGAAGAAAATACTCGGTTTTGCCCTGAAATTCGAGTTGCAAGTGGTGGGTGTCCGTCTCGAGTATTGGCCCCAGCGAGCAGGAGTAAAACGGCTCTTCCGCGCAACCTCGGCTTTCTTTTGGCACGATGCTGATCTGGTACGGCAGGTCAACCTGGTAAAAATGCAGGGCCTCTGTGAGCGCCGCTTCCATTTCGGGTTTCTGGAGCAGGGAGTCGAACTTTCGGCTGCAGGCCTCCACCGTTTGGCCGACGGAGCAGCAGGCACGCAGGTCGTCGGAGCAGCCGGGGTTGGAGGCGAGGCGCTCCACCGTGGAGCAGAGCGCCATTTTAACACGGTTGTCGAACTGTTCCTCCAGGAGGCGACGGGAGTGCTGCATCCATACGACCTGAAAAACGATGAGGCCGAGGATGCCCAGCGCCGCAGCGCCAATGAGCCACGCGATGTGGTTGATTTTCATGTCAAAAAAAATTGCGAGCACAAATGACCGGCTTTTCCGAAGGCCGCCAAGCGTTTTTAACAGGTGCTTAACAGGTGCCTAACGCCCCAAAAACAAGATCGCGCGGTAGCTGGGTGCCACCTTTGTCCCGTCAGCAGCGAACACCGTTTTGCCGCCGACCCGCCAGCCCGGCGGATCCGGGTGCAACCAACAACTTCGTCTTTTTTACTATGAAACATTTCCTGATGATCTCCGCTCTCGTCGTGGCTGGCTGCTGTTTCAGCGGCACGCTCGCTGCACAAACTCCCTGCTGCAAACCCAACCCGCTTTGCGAGCTGTTGTGTCCGTCGGCCGCCGCCAACTACAAGTCGGACGGCACAGCCGTAGCCGTGGTGCATGCATCCAACGGCGGCAGCAAAGCCTGCTCCGGCCAAACGGCCAAGGCTGCCAGCGCTACGCCAGCGGCTTGCGCCAAAATGAGCGGCAATGCCGCCAAGGCCGACTGCGACCCGACAAATTGCGACTGGAGCAAATGCAAGCCCTCGGATTGCAATCCGAAAAACTGTGACGTGTCCAAGTGCAAGCCCGGAAGCGGGGCTTCCTCTGGCAGAGCGGCAAACGCCGTCCGGCTTTGACAATAAACTGGTTATGAAAACAAAACGCGCGGGCGCTCCGGGTAGTCGGGGTGCCCGCGCTGTTATACTTCGATGAAACCGCATTGTGCGGCATAGATGCACCACAGATTTTCACAGATTCACACAGATTTTTAAGCGGAAAGGGGAAAATCTGTGTGAATCTGTGTGAATCTGTGAAAATCTGTGGTGCAAGTTTTTTGCGTTTAGCGCCACCACGATCGAACACTATTTAGCCACAAAAACGCTGTCCAGCGCAGCTCCTTCAAAGTTTCCGATAGGCTTGCCGGTGACGTGGTTGTACACAACGGCCACAAAAACGGAGCGTGCAGCCGAGGAAATCGAACTGACCAGCACGGCCAGCAGCACGCCCACTACGATGCCCAGCGTCATGTTCACAAAACTCAGAGCAACGCCGATGGCCAAGCAGAGCAGCAAGCCGAGGAAATTGAACAGCCCAAAACTGGCGTTGGCCGAGAGTGACTCGCCCCACTTGGCTTTCATCAGGCGACCCGATTCCTTGACGCAGTCCAGCACGCTGCGGTCTTCGTAAACCAGTACCGGCACCACGAAAAATGTCATAATGGACCACGCCACCCCGATGAGGGAAGATACGATCTGGCCGATCTTGCCGGTTTCGTTCAGCATTTGCAGCAGGGTGCCCACGGTGGCCGACAGCAGCGACCACGACAGGATTTTGCCTACGCGCGACCATGCGAAATCAATCCCGTCACGGAAATCGGTTGATTCGCCGTTCAGGATTTTCATAGAGCAGTGAATCAGCGCGGCGTTGAAAAACACCACCACGAAGTAACTCACTAAGTAGTAGATAAAAATCAGCCCGTAACCGAGGATGCTGCCGTACTGCTCGTCGGCGAACAGCGCTTCGATCTGGTCGCCCACGAAGAAAAAAGTGCCGCCGAAAAAAGTGGCCAAAACGGCGACAAGGGCGATAACGGAAAACACGGGAAAAAGCAGCAGGGTGCGATTCTCGTTGATGGTTTTGTAACTGAGGTTGGCTAGACTCCAGCCATTGCTGAGGCGCTCAAAGAATGTCATTGGTAAAGGAAATGTGTTTGGTGAAAGATGGACAAATGTAGGAGAAATATGGAGGTGGCATGCAAAGGCCCAAAAAAAATGGAAACGGTAAACCTTTGGGGCTTTACTTTCGCCACACATTTTTCACCAAATGCAGCAACCATGAAAGCGCTCGCTTTTTTCACCGCCCTGCTCCTGTGCATGCCCGCAGCCCCCGCCGAGGCGCAAACCGAAAACCTGACCGACGACACGGCCTTTTTTCAGCAACAAAAAATCCTGTACCAGCACTGGCTCGACCGCACGGGTCTGGGCGGCCACCTGCGCGTGCAAGACTTGCGCGTGGAACCCCAACACGTGCGGCTGTACCTCGGTTTTCACAGCACAGACACCGACTCCATCGCCGATATCTGGCGCCAAATCAAGGCCGCACACGAGGCGCAACCGGGGCCGACGTTTGAGGAAGCGCTCTTTTTCCGCATGACCAACCTCATGGGATTGCGCCAACAGGCCGCTGTCGTCGAAGTGTACGACACCTACGACATGAGCCGCGAAACGCTCTTTTTTCGCGGCATCCATTTCCAGAATGGCCGCCTGATCGTGGAGGAAAATAACCCCAAGGGCGCTTTGCCCCGCCTCATTACCATCAACCCTGCCGACATCAAGACTGGCAGCCGCGCGGGCAAGGCCGCCGTCGCCAAAGCCTACACCAAAGACCGGGTTTTCGAGCAGGTCATGCTTTTTGTGCAGCAGAAATACGCCAAATCGCCCTGCGACCTGCGTCACCCCGCCGTGCGGCCCAAACCTCACGAGGACTACCTGCGCTTCGACGTGAGCGACCTGTGCCGCGAGGTCGTCAAGGAAGCCGAAAATCCCACCATCTGCCGATGGCTCGGATACCTTGGCTACAACTGCAACTGGACCACCCGCGAACTGCTCAGTTTCACCTTTATCTATGTGCCCAACGCCGACGGATTCACCCTGCACCTCACCCTCGAAGGGCGCGTGGGTAGCGGATACTACGACAACGTGAAGCGCAGCGGCTACATGGACATGGAACTCGACTTCAAAGAGGAACTCGAAACCTACGCCGACGCTATCGTGCTGGAAATCAAAAATCACCTCTCCCGACAGCCATGAAACAAACTATTCGCGACCACATCGCGGCGGGCGACCTTGATGCGGCACTCGCCCAACTGCGCATCGCCGCCGCGGCCCTCGCCGCACCGCCTGATCTGGCGGACGAGATCACTGTACTGGAAAAACGCCACGCCAAAAACAGCCGCCAGGCACGCCTCAAAACTCGTGACCCAGAAGCCGTGGACCGCGAAGACAACAGCCTCGCCGACGCGGTGCTGGAACTCCTCCGCCGCCTGCCCGACGCACCGCCCCTGCCGACTGGCCGCCCCACTGCGGGCATCGGCGAGCAGGCCATGAAACAGCATATCCTCCTGCTCACTGTGGGCGTGAAAGCGGTCGTGGTGCTGTGGCTATTCACGCACTGGGAGTCGCGCGGGTTCAGCGACGACCAGTTTACCGGCACCCTGACCCTTCTGTTGCCCGTGTTGGCCGCTTATGCGGGCCTCATGTTTCAGGATTTTCTCGACCACCGCCACCAGCCCGACGAACTGGCCAGCCGTCACGGCCCCCGTATCCGCCGCAGTGTACAGTGGGCCATTTATGCCGTCATCTTGGGCTACGGGCTGGCGCTCGTGTTGGCCATCGGTGCCAAGGCCCGAGGCACGCTGAGCTACGCCCAACTCGCAGGTGCCATCGCCCTCATCGAAAGCGGATTGGGGGTGTACTTGGCGCGGATCGTGCGGACGTTTTTCCCGGGTGGAGAGGGGCGGTAAATGCTTGAAAATTGAGGTTAACCAAGGGTGAAGTCAATAAAAATTTCCGCCCTGCTTGGTGTTTTCACCAAGCAGCCCTGCGTAGAACCGCTTGGTGAAAACACCAAGCGGGGCGGAAGTCAATAAAAATTACATGATTGCAGATTACATAATTGTTGATTTTAGAAGTGCCCGAAGCGTACACCCCAACTGTATATCATCCCGCTGGCGGTCAAAGTCACGGTACTTCTAAAATCAATAATAATGTAATCTACAATCATGTAATCTGCTTGTTTATCAATAATCTATGCCTTGTATTGCGGTATTCAAAATTTGATCCACCAATGAAACACACCCACTCCCTCTGCTTCCTACTCGCCCTGATCCTGCTCGCCGCCTCGGCCTCTCCCACCAAGCCTCCGCGCCACAACAAAGACTTTGCCCTGTTCATCGCCGTGGAGGACTACCAGCTCTGGGGAAAACTCAAACACCCCATAGGCGAGGTGGAAAAAATAGCCGCCGAACTGCACCGCGATTACGGTTTCGACACCCTCATCCTGCGCAACCCCACGCAGGAACAGATACTGGCTACTCTGCGCAGGTACGCCCAGCGGAAATACACCGACGACGGTCAACTGCTCCTCTACCTGTCCGGCCATGGCGACTTCGACGAGCTCACCAAGGAGGGCTTTTTCATCCCGCTCGGCGGCCGCCGCGACGATGCCACCCAAACTTCCTACCTGCCCTTCAGCCGCCTGCAGCGCATCGTGGAGAACATCCCCTGCCGCCACATCCTGCTCGCCATAGATGCCTGCTACTCCGGCACCTTCGACCGGCTCGTGGCCATGAAAGGCGACAAGGAACTCACCTTCGGCCGTCCTGCGCCCCCCGGCAGCGAACGCGACCGCTTCATTGAGCGGGAACTCACCCTGCAAAGCCGCTACTTCGTGGCCTCCGGCAAAAAAGAGCAAACGCCCGATGCCTCCAACTTCGCCGCCTATTTCTTGCGTGCCCTGCGTACCGGCGGACGCGACCACTCGGTGCTCACCATGCACGAGTTGGTAGCCGAACTCAAAAAAGCCCTGCCCAAGCCCCACGTCGCCACCTTCAGCGGACACCAAGACGAGGCCAATTTCCTCTTCATAAAAAACGCCACAGCCCCACCGCTGCCGCCCGAAAACCTGTACGACGCTCGCCGCGACCGCGCCGACTGGCAGGAGGCAGAACGCCTCGACTCCGCCGCCGCCTACCGCGCCTACCTGAGCAAGCAGCCCCGGGGCGAGTTTCGCGCCCTGGCCGAAACCCGTGCTGGCCAACGCGAAGCCGAAGAACTCGAAATAAACGCCTGGAACACCGCCAAACAAGCCAACACCTGCGAGGCCTACCGCACATTCCTGCGTGACTACCCACTGAGCACCTACCGCGTGCTGGCGGAGGATTTTGAAAAACAACGCTGTGTACCCGCCGCCCCCGAACACATGGTACGCGTGCCGGGCGGGCAGTTCGAGATGGGGGATGTGCTGGGCGACAAGGAGCAAGCGGACGAACAGGTACATACCGTGACCGTCGGCAGTTTTTACCTTGGCAAAACCGAGGTGACCTTCGACGAGTACGAGGCCTTCTGCACGGCCACGGACCGCGACAAGCCCTCGGACAGCAACTGGGGCCGCGGCAAGCGGCCCGCGATCAACGTGAGTTGGCTCGATGCCGTGGCGTACTGCAACTGGCTGAGCGAGCGGCAAAACCTGAAAAAAGTTTATACCATCAGCGGCGAAACGGTGACAGCCGACTGGAGCGCCGAGGGCTACCGCCTGCCCACCGAGGCAGAGTGGGAATACGCCGCACGCGGCGGGGGCAAGCGCGTGCGCTTCGGAAACGGCAAAGACGTGGCCGACCCGGCGGAGATCAATTTTGACGGCAGCGCGTCGTACAAAACTGCCTACTCCCGCACGGGCGAATACCGCCAAAAAACAATGCCCGCAGGCAGTTTTTCCCCGAATGGCCTTGGCTTGCACGACATGAGCGGCAACGTGTGGGAATGGTGCTGGGACTGGTACGGCACCTACCCGACCCGTAGCGAAACGAATCCGATAGGGCCGAGTTCTGGCGGTTTCCGGGTGCTGCGTGGCGGCTCGTGGAGCCGCGATCCCGCCGTCGTGCGGGCGGCCGGCCGCGACAGCAACGGGCCGTCTTTCCGCGTCGGCAGCATGGGCTTCCGCCTCGCCAGGGCAGCGCGTGGGGGGTAAGATTTGGTTTTTTTACCTTTTTACCTTTGGTAGTATGCTGTGTAGGGGAGGAACGGTGTACGTTTGCCGGGCTGCCGCGAGGGGCCTTTTCAAAACCCCTGCGCGGGGTTGCGGGGCGGCAGGCCAGACGGCCCCAAAGGCCGCGGCCTACCGCCCCGCAACCCCAAGCAGGGGTTTTTTCGGCGGCGCGGTGGGGATACCAAAACACAAAACTGTCTCATGCCATACCGTTTTTTGGTTTTACCGTTTGACGAAGCGACGGAGCAGTTCGACTCCGGCGAGATGGGCCTGCTGGAAGAGCGCTACGACATCCGGCAGTGCCGGGCCAGTTTTTTCCAGTCGGCCTCGGGCCGTTCGTACTGGACGGCCTTTGTGGAAGTGCAACGCCGGAGCAGCCAGGCCGACGATACGGGCATTGACCTCGATGAGGTCCAAAAAAAGCGCTACGAAGGCCTGCGCGAATGGCGCAACACCTACGCCGAGGGCTTGGGCATAGCGCCGTATCTGATTGCCACCAACCGGCAGTTGAAGCAGATGACACAAATAGAAACGCCCACGTTGGAAGCACTCGGCGGCCTACGAGGTTTTGGCAAGGCCAAAAGCGAGAAATTTGGAACCTTCATCCTGCAAATCCTGCTCGAAGAAAAAGCCCAACAGGACGTGCCATGAAACCCACGGACTATTCCATTTTCAACAAGTGGTACCCGCTGCTCAACTGGATGCTGGAGCGCTGCGAAGGGTACCCCAAGCACGCTCGCTTCACGGTGGGCAACCGCATAGCCAATCTGGCGCTCGATTTCACGGCGTTGCTGGTGGAGGCGGTTTACACCCGCGAGCGCAAGCCGATCTTGCAGCGGGCCAACCTGTTGTTGGAACAAATGCGCATCTTGTTTCGCATCAGTGCTGACCAGCGGTATGTGTCGCTGCGGCAATACGAACACGTTTCACTCGAAATCAACGAAGTCGGGCGCATGCTCGGCGGCTGGATCCATGCGACGGAGAGCAAATCATCTGTTTGAGCAAGTGTACACATTCGAGCACCTGCGCCAGGCCGCCCTGCGGGCGCGGCGCGGCAACCTGCACGCTGGCGGGGCGCAAGCGTTTTTTTTTCACCTCGAAAACGAAGTAGCCCAGTTGCGGGAAGAACTGTCGAGCGGTGCCTATCGGCCCGGCGCGTACCGCTATTTTCAGATACAAGACCCGAAAAGTCGGGTGATTTCGGTGGCGCCCTTCCGCGACCGCGTGGTGCATCATGCCGTGGTGGACGTTTTGGAGCCGATTTTCGAGCGGGCGTTCATCTTCGATTCGTATGCTTGTCGAAAGGGAAAGGGGACGCACCTGGCCGTTCGGCGCGCCCAGATTTTTTTGAAAAACAACGACTGGTACCTCAAGGCCGATGTGGCGCAGTTTTTCGATTCGATCAACCACGATCGGCTGCTGGCCCTCGTGGCCCGCAAGGTGAAAGACCGCTCGTTGCTGGATTTGGTGGAAAAAATCGTCCGCAACGGCGGCCCGCTCGGCCTGCCCATCGGCAACCTGACGAGCCAGTTTTTTGCCAACGTGTACCTCGACCGGCTCGACCACTTCGTGAAGCAAGACCTTGGCGTGCGGTACTACGTGCGCTACATGGACGATTTTGTGGTACTGGACACCGACAAGGCCCGATTGCTGGCGGTGCGCGAGCGGGTGGCGGTGTTTTTAGCCGACGAGTTGTTGCTGGCGCTCAAGCCCTCTGCCACGTTTGTCAACCGGAGGGCCAACGGCTTGCCGTTTCTTGGCACGCGCATTTTCCCGGCGGTGGTGCGGTTGAAACGCCCCGCATTGGTGCGGGCGAGCCGGCGGCTGCTGGCGCGGGAAGCAGCCTGGGCGGAAGGAGTGACAAATGACGAACAGATGCTCGCTTCGGCGGGCAGTTATTATGGCCACTGGGAGCAGTACAATACCTTCCGGTGGCGCGTGCAAAAGAGCAAGGCGCACGACACAACGAGGCAGTAACCGGGTGCTGCGTGGCGGCTCGTGGAACAACAAACCCGCCAACGTGCGGGTGGCCAACCGCAACAACAACGGGCCGTCTAACCGCAACAACAACATGGGCTTCCGCCTCGCCAAGTCAACGACATTTTGCCCGAACCGGCGCGTTCACGGATGCCCGGCATGGCCTGATGCGTGGTTGTCCTCCGTCGTGTGCCCGCATCCCGACGGCAGTCGGGATCAAATAGGTAGTGCCTCCCGACCGCCGGTAGCCGGTTCGCTGGTGAAGGCGGAAGGGCGGGCGGCTGGCCGCGGCAACGTGGGCTTCCGCCTTGCCAAGGCAACACGTGGGGGGTAAGATTTGGTTTTTTTACCTTTTTATTGTTGGAGGCGCGTGTGGGCGGCGGCTACCCGTTGGATCGGGCCGGTTGTCCGCTTGCTTTTTCTTTTTGTTGAATTTGTATCTTGTCGGACGTACGTTTGGCGCGTTCCATGATGATCCTGACGCGTTCGCCGACAGGCAAATGCGCAACGCTTTCGGCGGCTTTGTCTTTCCAGGCCCATACTTCCAGTTGGGCCTTGGAGATGGTAAGCGGGCTATTACTTGTTTGTTTTTTCATACATAGATCAAGTCGGTAGGTGTTAAAATGCGCAACGGATGCAAATAGCCTAACTGATAGTTTAAGGCGAGTACTTTGCGTTCACGATGCACGTTGGCGAGGTGCCGGTAGTTCCAACTAACGAGATAGTCAATTTTTTCGATCACGCAGCAGGCAACGTGCAAGGCATCATATAACTTTTTTGGCGGCATGACACCGCTTTGGAGATATTGCTCTGCAAGGCTGTCAACATCTTCCGGCGAATTTATCGCCAAGCGTTCGAGGTAATAATCTTCAAAAACGCGCAGAAGTTGATGGCGCTTACGCTCGTCATCCGTTTGGTTGATTTCATCCACCACAAAGTCAGACCAATACGTTTTGTAAATGCCGGTTTTGACGTAGTTTTCAAAGAAGTCAACGGTAATTTCTTTTTTTTCAGGAGCATCGTCTGCAAAAAGGAAGTTGATGGCCGAAGTGTCAAGGTAAACAGTTGGACGAATCATTGTGCAAATATGCGTGTTTTATGCCCGATTTGAGAATTGCCCTCCCTTCACCCCTCAAACACATCCGCCAAAACCACCTCCATGCCGGGCACGATGGGCGTGGTCACGATGTCGCCGTCCACGTACGGGCGCAAGCCGATGTAGCGGCCGGCTTCGTTCAGTTGAAAGATTTGTACGCTGCGTTCGCCGGGGTGTACGAGCCAGTACTCGCGCACCCCGGCCTCTTCGTACAGATCGAATTTGTCCCGCATTTCGGTCTTGCTGTTGCCGGGGGAGAGAATTTCCACCACAAGGTCGGGCGCGCCGATGCAGCCGCGCACGTCCAGTTTTTCCGGGTCGCAGATGACGCACAGATCGGGCTGGACAACGGTGGTCACTTCCTTATTTTTCAGTTTGCTGAAGCGGGTGAGGCGTACGTCGAAGGGAGCGGCGTACACCTTGCAGGGACTTTTCAATAGTGCCGTGGAAAACAGGCGGGACAGGTTCAGGCTGATGCCCTGATGCCCCCGGTTGGGCGCGTCCATCTGGCGGATTTTTCCGCGAAGCAGCTCCACGCGCTCCTGAATTTTCCAGGTAAGGTAGTCCGCGTAGGTGTAGGTGGCCTCGGGGTCCAACTGGCTGAGTGACGTGATAGGCATGGGTTGATTTTTTGCCAATTTTTTTAGAGCGACAAAACTACGAGCAAAATCCCTCCTTCGTAAATTGTCCCTATCGGCCATTTCACTGACACGCCTTATTTTTGTCCAAAATTTTGTCCGCCAATGAAAATGCCCGCCTATTTCCTCGCCCTGCTTCTCCTCCTTTGCCCGTTTGCTCCGCGCTCCGCCGCCCCGGGCGTGCCGCCTCCCCTGCGCCCCAATCGCGACTACGCGCTCTTTTTCGCCGTGAACGACTACCGCCCCGGCTCCGGCTTCGATCCGCTCACCAAGCCCGTGGCCAACGCCGAAGCCATCGCCAGCGAACTGCGCGAGCGCTACGGTTTTGCCACCGAGGTGGTCAAAAACCCCACCCTCGACCAAATCTGCACCAAGCTGCGCGAGTACCGCGACCTGTTTGCCAAAAACCCGCAGGGCCGCTACCCCGCCAGCGGCCAACTGCTCATCTACTTCACCGGACACGGCATCGCCGAAAACAACAACGGTTACTTCGTGCCCACCGACGGCGACCTGAAAAAACTGTACAGCACCGCCTTCGCCTACGAAATCTGGCGCCCGTTCATCAACAGCATGGACTGCCGCCACATCCTCGTGGCCGTAGATGCCTGTTACTCCGTCACCTTCGACCCCGACTGGTACAGCCCCTCCATGAACACGCTCAACTTCGGGCGGCCCGGCGAACTTAGCGAAGGCGACAAACTGCTGCTCACCAACGAATCCGACAAGTGCCGCATCCTGTTCGCCTCCGACGGGCGGGAGGATAAGGTGCCCGAACGATCCAACTTCGCCCGAAAATTCCTCGAAGGCCTGCAAAACGGCACCCGACAGGACGGCGTGCTTACCTCCACGATCCTCGCCGGGTATCTGGACTTCGCGGCCCCCAAGCCCCGGATCACCACCTTCGGCGGCGACACGAAAGGCTCCTTCGTGTTCGTGTCGGTCAAGCCCCGGCAGGTCCCGCTCGTTATCGAAAACACCGACGACCTGGCCCGCGACCTCGCCGCCTGGCGCGCCGCCAAAAATGCCAACACCATCGCAGCATACCGCCAGTACCTGACCGACTACACCGAAGGCGAGTTCCGCGTGCAGGCCTCCGATGCCATCCGTGCCATCGAAGCCGATCTGGCCCTGCGCCGCGACGACCTCGCATGGGACGTGGCCACCGAAAAAAACACCGAACAGGCCTACCTGAAATACCAGGCCGATTTCCCGCAGGGCCGTCATTACGCCGAGGCCGGGGAGCGAATCGTATCGCTCCGGCGGGTCGCCTCCGCCCCCGAACACATGGTACACGTGCGCGGCGGCACGTTCGAGATGGGGGATGTTATGGGTGACAAAGAGCATGAGGACGAACAGATACACACCGTTACGCTGAGCAGCTTTTACCTTGGTAAAACAGAGGTGACCTTCAATGAGTATGATGCTTTTTGCACGGCCACAGGCCGGGAGAAACTCAGAGATCATGGTTGGGGCCGAAGCAAACGCCCTGTGGTAGATGTGGATTGGATAGATGCAGTGGACTATTGCAACTGGCTGAGCGGGCAGCATAACCTGAAAAAGGTGTACACGATCAAAGACAGCACGGTGACGGCTAACTGGAGTGCCGACGGCTATCGGTTGCCCACCGAAGCGGAATGGGAATACGCTGCCCGCAGCAGAGGAAAACG
The DNA here is from genome assembly GCA_040080915.1 of Saprospiraceae bacterium. Lineage (GTDB taxonomy): Bacteria > Bacteroidota > Bacteroidia > Chitinophagales > Saprospiraceae > M3007. The sequence continues at coordinate 23,871 of JBEBHD010000008.1, read as the reverse complement.
GGTGCGCTTCGGCAACGGCAAGGATGTGGCTGACCCCAAGGAAATCAATTTTACCTGCGACGAAGTGTTCAAAACAGTCTACTCTATCACGAGCGAAAGCCGCCAAATGACGGTACAAGTGGGCAGTTTTTCAGCCAATGAGCTGGGCCTTTGCGACATGAGCGGCAATGTGCGGGAATGGTGCTGGGACTTTTATACTTCCTACCCGCCTGGTGCAGTGGCCAATCCGTGTGGGCCGGGTTCGGGAACGATACGAGTGATACGTGGCGGTTCGTGGGACACCGAACCTAATAACTTGCGGGCGGCCTTTCGCGACATTCCCATAGAATCGGACCGAGGCGATGACATTGGCTTTCGCCTCGCCAGGACAGCGCGAGGGGAGTAAGAGCGTGTTTAAATTTCAGTCGCCGGGCTGCAAGCGGCGAATTTTGCTTCATGCTGCGTTGAAATTTTCGCCGTAGGCAACCGGCTACGGCTGCAAATTTCGCCTTGCCTGAAACAAAATTCGCTCGCTTTCGCCTCGGCACTGAAATTTAAACACGCTCTAAGGTTTGGTTTTTTTACCTTTTGTGGGTGGGCACCCTTGTCATTCCTGCGGAGGGACAAACCGAGCGGCAAAAAAAAGCAACTTTCCCTACCTTCGCCGCCGTCATGGAGCCTGTACCCACAACAAACGCGGAAGCCGCCCCCAAAGGGCTGATGAAGGTGATCGCCGCCTCGTCGGTCGGGACGCTGATTGAGTGGTATGATTTCTACATTTACGGGGCCATGGCCGTCATCATCGCCAAGCAGTTTTTCCCGCAGGGCAACCCCACGGCGGCGTTTTTGGCGGCCTTGGCCACGTTCGCGGCGGGTTTTGTCGTGCGACCGTTCGGGGCGTTGGTGTTCGGGCGTTTGGGCGACATCATCGGGCGCAAGCACACGTTTTTGCTGACCCTGCTGCTCATGGGCGGCGCCACGTTCGCCATCGGGCTGATACCTGGCTATGCACAAATCGGGGTTTGGGCACCCCTACTCATCCTTGCACTGCGCTTCATGCAGGGCCTGGCCCTCGGCGGCGAATACGGGGGCGCGGCCACATACGTGGCTGAACATGCACCCAAGGGGCGACGCGGTTATTTCACCGCGTACATCCAGACCACGGCCACGCTCGGCTTTTTCCTCTCCCTCGGCGTGATTCTCGCTACGCGAAAAATCCTCGGTGTGGACGCTTTCAACGACTGGGGCTGGCGGGTGCCGTTCATCGGCTCCATTTTCTTGATCGCCGTTTCCGTGTACATCCGCCTGAAAATGGCCGAGTCGCCGCTTTTCACACAGATAAAAAACGAGGGCAGCCTGTCCCGCAACCCGCTCAAAGAGTCGTTTGCCCGAAAATCAAACCTGAAAATGGTGCTGCTGGCGCTGTTCGCCGCCGTCATGGGCCAGGGTGTGGTGTGGTACACCGGTCAGTTTTACGCCCAAACATTCATCGAACGCACGCTCTCGGTCGAGTTCGAGCAGGTACGCTACCTGCTGTGCGTGGCCATTTTGGCGGCCACGCCATTTTTCTTGATATTCGGGGCGTGGTCGGACAAGGTCGGCCGGAAAACCATCATGCTCGGCGGTATGTTGCTGGCCGTGGCCACCTATTTTCCGATTTACAAAGCCATGTACCACCTGGCCGACCCGGCGGCCAAAATCGAACGGGCAGAACAAAGTAGCCGGAGCACAGTCTGGGTGGTAAACGCCAATGGCGATTCCGTGCAAACCGCCATGGTCGTTCTGGCTTTCACGGACGGCTCCACGCTGAAAACCGTGACTAAAATGGAGCGGCCAGCCGACCCGTCCAAACCGGTGCCCAAGCCTGAGACGATCAAAACATTTTGGCTGTCGAGCAGCGGGTTTTGGCTGATGGCGCTGCTGGTGTTCATCCAGATCATTTACGTGACGATGGTGTACGGTCCCATTGCGGCTTTTTTGGTGGAACTGTTCCCGACACGCATCCGCTACACGTCTATGTCGCTGCCGTACCACATCGGAAACGGTATTTTTGGCGGCCTCACGCCCTTCATCGCCACGCGCTTGTTCGACGCGAGCAAGACAGCGGACAATCCTGGTGGCGACCCGTACGTCGGCCTTTGGTATCCGATTTTGGTGGCGGGCACCTGTTTCGTGATCGGGCTGTTGTTTTTGCCCAACAAAAATGAAGAAACGGCATGATGAACACGATCAAACGCTTTTCCGGGTTAGTCTGGATGGCCCTTGGCATCACGGCCATTGCCTTGCTGCTCAGGCAGGCTGGCATTGAAATTGCCGAGGCCAAGGCCGGGTTGCGTCCGTTGTTGGACACTCGAATGTTCTGGTATGTGATTGTCCCGATTTTTGCGCCCATCCAGTTCGGGCTTTGCCTGTTCGGTTGGTTTGCCCTGAAAGGCGAATTTTCCTCCAACAAATAATTTTTCTCGATGACGCTGCAAATCAACTCCCTTGACGAATACCGCGCCGCCTACGCCCACTCGGTGGCCGACCCTGAAGGTTTTTGGGCCGAACAGGCCGCTACTTTTCGCTGGCGCAAACCGTGGCGGCAGGTGCTGAAATGGAATTTCCGCCAGCCGAACGTGCAGTGGTTCGTCGGCGGCCGCCTGAACATCACAGAAAACTGCCTCGACCGGCATTTGGAAACCCGCCCCGACCAAGTAGCCATCTTGTGGGAACCCAACGACCCAAAGCGCAAGCCACGCAAAATCACCTACAAACAACTGCACGGCTTGGTTTGCCAATTTGCCAACGCGCTCAAGGCGCAGGGTGTAAAAAAGGGCGACCGGGTATGCGTCTACATGCCCATGACCCCCGAACTGGCGGTGGCCGTGCTGGCCTGCGCCCGCGTCGGGGCCGTTCACTCGGTGGTTTTTTGCGGATTCAGCGCCGTGTCGCTGGCCGACCGCATCAAAGACGCGCAGGCGAAAATCGTGCTTACCTCCGACGGCAACTCCCGCGGCCCCAAAAACATCCCCGTAAAACAGGTGGTGGACGAGGCGCTCGCGCTCGGCTGCGACTCCGTACAGCACGTGATCGTACACCGAAACACCGGTGATGCAGTGCCCATGCAGCCGAGCCGCGACATCTGGTGGCACGAGGCCGTGAAGGGCAAACGCAAAAATTGCAAACCTACCATTGTTAGCAGCGAGGACATGCTGTTCATCCTGTACACCTCCGGCTCCACCGGCAAACCCAAAGGCGTGGTACACACGCACGGTGGGTACATGGTGTACACGGAGTTTACCTTTCGGAACGTGTTTCAGTACCAACCGGGTGAAATATATTGGTGTACCGCCGATATCGGCTGGGTCACGGGGCACTCGTACATCGTGTACGGGCCGCTGTTGGCGGGAGCCACGTCCGTCCTGTTCGAGGGCATCCCGACGTTCCCGGATGCCGGACGGTTTTGGGACGTGGTGCAGCGCCACAAGGTCAATATTTTTTACACCGCCCCCACGGCCATCCGGGCGCTCATGGCGGCAGGCGATGGGTGGGTAAAAAACCGTCGCATGCCATCGTTGCGCGTTTTGGGCACCGTCGGCGAGCCGATCAACGAGGAGGCTTGGCACTGGTACAACGAGCGCATCGGAAAAAAACGCTGCCCCATCGTAGACACTTGGTGGCAAACAGAAACAGGCGGTATTCTCATCAGCCCCGTCGCCGGCATCACGCCGCTCAAGCCCTGCTACGCTACGTTGCCGCTGCCGGGCGTGCAGCCCTGCCTCGTGGATGCGAGCGGAAACGAGATCGAAGGCAACAACGTGGAAGGCATGCTCTGCCTGAAATTTCCCTGGCCCTCCATCCTGCGCACCACCTACGGCGATCACGAGCGCTGCCGCCAAACCTACTTCGCCACATTCAAAAACAAATACTTCACTGGCGACGGTGCCCGCCGCGATGCTGATGGCATGTACCGCATCATCGGGCGGGTAGACGATGTAATCAACGTATCGGGCCACCGCATCGGCACCGCAGAGGTGGAAGATGCCATCAATAAAACCCTGCACGTGGTGGAGTCTGCCGTGGTTGGATACCCACACGACATCAAAGGTCAGGGTATTTATGCCTACGTCATCGCCGATGGCCCGGTGACCGACGAGGCGGCTTTCCGCAAGGCCGTGCTCGATACCGTGATCCGCGAGATTGGCCCCATAGCTAAGCCCGACAAAATCCAGGTGGTACCCGGCCTGCCAAAAACCCGATCGGGCAAGATCATGCGCCGTATCCTTCGGAAAATTGCCGAGGGCGATACCGCCAACCTCGGCGACACCAGTACCCTGCTGAACCCGGAGGTGGTGGATGCTATTCGGGAGGGGGCCAAAATCGGACAATAGACCTTCCTGGTTTTTAAACGTGGAAGGTCTGGGGGCTGGAGAGAAAATACCCGGCAGTGTGTTTTTTTTGCCAAACCCTACTTTTGATTTTACCCATGCTTGGCCGTATCGAACATTCGGGGGACTTTCGTGCGCTAATCCGAACACCATCCACCGTGTAAAAAATTACCATGCTCAAACTTTCCTTTTTTGCCATCCGTCGTCTTCGCTCTGCCGCATTTTTGTTTTTTTTGCTGCCAAGTCTCGTTTTTTCCCAGTCTGCCAAACTTGATCCCGCTCTCTATGAGCAGATGAACGCCGACCCTGCAGGCTACCATGATGTGATCATCGAACTTACCGACCGGGTAGATTCCCGTGCTATGCTGGCCGAATTTGAAACAAACCGCACGCCGCTCCACGAACGCGCCCAACAGACCATCACTCGTTTGCAAACCAAGGCTGCCGCCACACAGCCTGCTTTGATAGACCGGCTCAAGGTCATGGACGGTGTGGATGCCAGCAGTATTCGTACCCTTTGGGTCGTCAACGCGATCTACGTCCGGGCTAAAACAGCCGCCACATTGCGCATGACGATCTGGCCGGAGGTGGAAAACCTGCTGTGGAACGCACCCGTGGAAATTTTGCAACCTGTTAGCCGGGAAACGGCCCCTTCCGTGGCCAACGGCAAAGAGGTTGGGCTGTCTGCTATTAAAGCACCATTCATGTGGAATCTCGGCTACACTGGCTACGGGCGCAAGGCATTGGTCATTGATTCCGGCAACGATTGGGAGCACCCGGCACTGATTGACAACTTTTGGGGGCACCAAGTGCCGGTAGCACAAGCCTGGAACGGCAGCAAGTACCCCGAAGACTGCGCCGAGCACGGTACCCACGTCACCGGTACTGTTTGCGGCCTCGACCGCAAGACCAACGACACCATCGGTGTGGCTTTCAATGCCCACTGGATGGGCGGCCCCATGCAGTTTCCCGTCGGCAGCGACCTTGGCTGCGCTCACTCGTTCAACCAAACCGTGTTTGAAAATATTGCCACCATGCAGTGGGCGCTCAACCCTGATGGCAACACGGCTACCAACACTGACCGCCCTGATGTGATCAACTGCTCGTGGCGCTCACCCAACTTTGGCTGCGGCCTCACACTGGCCACCAACACGCTCAACGCCGTGGAGGCCGCTGGCATCGCCGTCGTGTGGGCACAAGGCAACGAAGGGCCTACACCTGGAACCGTGTCGTCCGGCGCATCTATGAATATGGACTTGGTGAATACCTTCGCCGTGGGTGCCATTGATGGTGCCAGTGCTGCTTTCCCCATCGCTGACTTTTCGAGCCGGGGGCCTACTCCATGCGGCAACTTCGGGTCGCTGGCCATCAAACCGGAGGTGTGTGCGCCCGGCGTTTCGGTCCGTTCTTCCACGCCTGGAGGCACGTACCAATCATTCAACGGCACGTCCATGGCTGCTCCGCACGTGTCGGGAGCAGTCGTCCTTTTGCGCGAGGCGTTCCCGTACCTGTCCGGTATTCAGATCAAACTGGCCCTGTACAACACGGCTATTGATCTCGGAACTACCGGCGAGGACAACAACACCGGCAAGGGCATGATAACCCTCGAAGGCGCGTACAATTATCTCGTGAATCAAGGCAACGTGCCCGTGCCGCCGGTGTCCGCCGAGCGGGATGCTCTGGCCATAAACATCGAGGTGAAAGGTCAATGCAAAGGCCCGGTAGCCGCCACGCTGACCATTGAAAACGGCGGTATCCAGCCTGTTACGAGCCTGCAAATCCAGTACGGCATAGAGGGAACCGCGTTGCAGACCTTCAATTGGACGGGCAATCTGGGTACTAACGCGAACGCCACAATAGCCCTGCCGGAGATGACCGGTGTCGTGCCCGGAGACCGAATCTACGTTGTGGAACTACTCAACCCCAACGGTCAGCCCGATACGCGTCCGCTAAACAACAAGTTTCGCCGGCCCTTCACTATGCACAACGAAGATTACCCCACGGGAATCATCTCGACACTCCAGCCGCTGCCGATGTGTTCCGGAGCGCAAGTACTGTTGGAATACACCGGCACGCTTACGCCACAGGAAAAAGTTAGGTGGTTTGGATCAGCGGCTGCAGTGTCGCCGCTTGCCGAAACGCCGACCTACCGCACGGCTGGCCTGACCTCGAACACGACATTTTACGTCAGCACCGTCGGGACGTACAAAGTGGGCAAAATAGACCAGAGCGGTACCAGCACCAGCAACACCATCGGTGGCGGCCTGAATTTCAACGCCACGAAGCCGTTTTTGCTGAAGTCGGTAAAAATTTACGCTGACCAGCCCGGCGTTCGGCTGCTGCAATTGCAGGACCGCGATGGCAATGTATTGATTGCCAAGCCGCTCATTGTGCCTCAGGCTGGCGAACGGCGCGTTGACTTGAACATCGAGATCGCAGTAGGTGACGGCCAGCGTTTAATGCTGGCTTCCACCAGCCCCAATCCGCTCAAACAAGTGCTGTCCACCACCAATTACCCGCAGCAGGTGCCGGGCGTGGTGAATATTTACTCGGGAGCACCGACTGGCGGCGGCAGCACCACGCTGTTTTACTACTACTTTTTCGACTGGGAAATCGAAGTGCCGTCCGTTTGCGGGCGTACCGCTGTACAGATACCGGTCAGTACACAGGTTGCGCCAAGCGTCAGTTTCACGGCTACACCCGACACGACCTACATTTCTGGCGGCGGCATGGTCGCATTCACAGAGCAAGCGCCCGGCTCCACGTCCCGGCACTGGAATTTTGGAAACGGCCAAACCAGCACGACCGCTAACCCATCCGCCACCTATACCCAAACCGGCACCTACCTGGCCAGGTTGATCTCGGTTTTTGCCAATGGCTGTTCCAACATCGCTGAGAAAAACATCGTCGTGTTGCAAACTTCCTCAGCATCCGACCTGCCGGGCAACGTCGCTAACAGCGTGACGCTGTACCCCAATCCGGCAACTGATGAGATCGTTTTGGCATTTGCCGAGCACAGCCCCGGGAAAGTGGACATTCGCGTCAGCGACCTGTTGGGCCGAACGCTTCGGGCCATTGCTGGTACGGGTGGATCGGCTCTTCGAATTGATGTATCCGACTTGCCATCCGGTATGTACAACGTGCTTTTGAACGCTGACGGCAAACCATACTGGTCTGGGAAATTTGTAAAAAAATAATCGCTTACCCCTCCGAGTGCAGCGCCATGCGATTGCCCTCGGTATCAATGAAAACCGCCATGTACCCGTGTTCCGGTGAAATCTGCGTCTTGGGCCGCAGTACCCGCCCGCCTGCCGGGCCTACCCGGTCGAGAACGAGTTGCAAATCCGGGTTGCCGTTCAGGTAGATGAGCGGGCCATCTGTTTCGCTGGGGCGGTACGACGCGTGCTGGCAAAGCGCGGCACCGACTTCGCCGTGCGGGAAAACGGCCATTTGCAGGTCGCCGAGGTCCAGCGATTCAATCTCGGCCTGAAAAATCGTTTCGTAAAACTGCTTCGCGCGAGTGATGTCGGTGGCCGGGATTTCGACCCATGTTGTCCAAGGTTTCATAATTGAAATGTGTGTTTGGTCACAAAAACAAAGCACGGAATGCGCCTCGTTGTTTTGCTTGCAAAAATATGCCGAAGTTTGGTTTCGGCGGCATGGCCCTGCGCTTTGATGCCGCGCGTTTTTTCCTCCGCGTCTCTGCGGTGGAAAAAATACACGGGCATCGTCGTTTTTGCGGGCATCGGCTTGGCCCCGGCCATCTTGTTGGCCCAGGTGGAAGAACCCGCCACGGGCGAACTCTTGGAAAACATTTTCCGCGACAACGAGCAGGCTTCCGAATCCGAGGTGCAATTGGTGCTGGAGCATTTGGAAAACCTTCGCCAGCGACCGCTCGACCTAAACGCCGCTACGCGGAACGACCTGTCCGTGCTTGGCCTGCTCAACGAACTCCAGATTGAAAATTTCCTCCGCTACCGAGACCAGTTTGGGCCACTCCTGAACGAGTACGAACTGCAGGCCGTGCCCGCTTGGGAACTCGCCGATATTCGCCGTTTGCAGCCCTTCGTCGCAGTGGGCGCGGGCCTGAATCAGCGGAATGTTTCGCTCTGGCGCGGATTTGCCGAAGGCGAAAATGAACTAATCGCACGCTGGGGACGGGCTGTACGCCCCAACCTGCCCGCCGCCGCCGAGGGCGGGCCGAACACGTGGGCGATGCGCTTCCGCCACACGTTCGACAACCGTCTGCGCTTCGGCTTTACGGCGGAGACCGACCCCGGCGAGGCATTTTTCCGGGGCAGCAACGCGCATGGCTTCGATTTTTACAGCGCCCACTTTTTTTTGCAAAACGCCAGCCCAACCCTGCAAACACTGGCCTTGGGTGATTTCTCTGCCCGCTTTGGCCAGGGGCTGTTGTTGCAAACCCGTTTTGCCGCAGGCAAGAGCGCCGAAACGTCGGCCATCGCCCGCGGCGGCGCGCGCATTGGCCCGTATGCTGCGTTTGGCGAAGCCGCTTTTTTGCGCGGTGCAGCGGCTACGATAAACCTCGGAAAAAACTGGGAAGTCACGGCCCTGCTTTCCAGGCGCAGCCGCGACGGGAACATCACAGCCCTGACTGACTCCACCGACCAGGAATTTGCCGACCGGGCGTTCACGGCGCTCCAACTCTCCGGACTGCACCGCACACCCGCCGAAATCGAAGACGAAAACGCCATCCGCGAGTGGGTCGGCGGCATATCGGCTACCCGAAAATGGCAAAACGGCCAAGTTTCGGTGAACGGCCTGCACCTTCGATACGACAAGCCGTGGCAGCCCGCCCTCGCGCCGTACCGGCAGTTTGCCTTTCGGGGCGACCGGCTTAGCGGCACCAGCATGGACTACAATTGGCGGCAGCGCAACTGGTACGCCTTCGGCGAAATAGCCCGCAGCGACAACGGCGGCATGGCCACTGTCAACGGCCTGCTTTTCACCGCCGACCGCCATGTGACCCTCGCCGTACTGCACCGAAGCCTCGGGCGCGACTACCAGTCGGTGTATGCCGCGCCGTTTGCCGAAAGCTCCGGCGCGAACAACGAGGAGGGCCTGTACCTCGGTGCCGACATTCGTTTTGGGCGAACCTGGCAGATCAATGCCTACGCCGACATTTGGCGGCACCCGTGGCTGCGCTTCGGCGCAAACGCGCCTTCCCGGGGCAGTGAATATTTGGGCCGGGTGGTTTGGGTGCCCAAGCGCGGCGTTTCCGTGTACGCGATGTGGTTTTTGGAAATCAAAGAACAGGATGCCACCGGCGAGGGCGCAACGGGATTGGCTGAAAACCGCCGAAGCCGCCTGCGCCTGCACGCCAGTTACAAAGTTGGGCCGGGTGTAGAGATGCGCAGCCGGATCGAGTGGACGGGTTTTGAAGCAGCGCCAAACCCGCGATCCACGGGCTTCCTGGCGTACCAGGAGGCTGTGGTGCGACTGCTCGGTTCGCCCGTTTCGGGCACTGCGAGGTTTTTGATTTTTGACACGCAGGACTACGGCGCGCGGGTTTATGCATTTGAAAATGATCTGTTTGCAGCCATCAGCATACCCGGTTTTGCTGGGCGTGGCTCCCGGTATTTTGTCAACCTGAACTGGCGGGTGAACGACTGGATGCGGTTGGAAGGGCGGTTCGAGCAAACGACCCAGCGCGTAGCGGGTAGTGAATCAGCGCAGACGGGCCGTTTTAGCGAATGGAAGTTTCAGGCTCGATTCAAGTTTTAGAGCGTATGCCAAACAACTCGCCCATTAGTACTTGGTTTTTCCCTAACATTGCCCTTTCAAATTTTTACCGCCACTGAGTATTGGGTTGGCACCAATCTGTTTTTCGACCTTTTTTTCAAATATGAAACAACACCGCACCCTCCGTTTTTTGCTTTTTTCGTTGGCCTTGCTTGCAGCCAATTGCCTTTTTGCCCAGGAAACTCCTGTCCCGCCCAAACCCGACACCTTGCCGCCTGTAGCCGAAAAAACGGCTGCTATGGCCAAAGATTCAACCGGAAAAAAAGACAAGGATGAGAAAAAAGGCCCCAAGCCGTACCGCGAGGTCATCACCGACAAGGCCGTCAGCATGAGCGGTTTGGTGACTGTACATCGGGTAGATGACAAGTATTTCCTCGAAATCCCGGACTCGATCTTGGGCAGCGAGATCATGGCGATCACGCGCATGGCCAAGGTGCCTACAGGTGCCGGATACGGCGGGGAGCAGGCTAATCGGCAGGTCATCCGTTTTGAGCGCGGCCCTTCCGACAAGGTGTTTATCCGGGCAGTAGCCTACCGCAACGTGAGCACGGATACGCTGCAGCCGATTTACAAAGCCGTCCGCAACTCCAACGTGGACCCCATCGCTGCTGCGTTCGATGTCAAGTCCAACCGAAAAGATACTTCAGTAGTCATCGAAGTCACGGATTTTTTCAAAGAAGACAACGCGGTGTTTGGCCTGCCGCCCACCACCAAACAGTTGTACAAAATGGGTGAACTGCAAAAAGACCGCACCTATATAGAGAGCATCCGCTCGTACCCGATCAACGTGGAGGTGCGGACGGTGAAAACGTACAAGGTGTCCCCGCCGTCGCTGCGCGAGGAATCGCCCGGTACGGTCAATCTGCCCGGCGGCCTGGACGCTGGCGCAGTCACCTTCGAGATCAATAACTCGCTGATCCTGCTGCCGCGCACGCCATTTCGCAAGCGTCTGTTCGATCCGCGGGTGGGTTATTTTGCCACTGGCCGCACCGTGTACGACGACGACCAGCAGCGTGCCGAAGACGAGACCGTGGCCGTGCGCTGGCGTTTGGAGGCAAAAAACGAGGCTGATGCGCGCCGCCAGCAGAAGGGGGAAAAAATTGAACCGGCCAAGCCGATCGTTTTTTACATAGACCCGGCCACTCCGCCGAAATGGCGCTCGTCGCTGAAAAAAGGCGTGGAGGATTGGCAGCCTGCGTTCGAGCAGGCGGGCTGGAAAAACGCCATTCAAGCCCGTGACTGGCCCGAAAACGACACCACGATGAGCCTTGAGGACGCGCGTTTTTCGGTTATCCGCTATTTTGCTTCCGATATCCAAAACGCCTACGGCCCGAATGTGAACGACCCGCGCACGGGCGAGATCATCGAGAGCCACATTGGTTGGTACCACAACGTGATGCGCCTGCTCAAATCCTGGTATACCACCCAAGCCTCCGCTGTGGACCAGCGTGCCCGCAAAAATGAACTGGACGATGAGCTCATGGGGGCACTTGTCCGCTTCGTGTCTGCGCATGAAGTGGGGCACACACTCGGTTTGCGCCACAATTTTGGTGCAAGCCACGCCACACCCGTTGAAAAACTGCGCGACAAGGCGTTCATTGCCGCCAATGGTCATACCTCATCCATCATGGACTACGCCCGTTTCAACTACGTGGCCCAACCCGAGGACGGCATTGCCGACCTCATGCCCCGCGTGGGCGACTACGACCGCTGGGCCATCGAGTGGGGCTACAAGCCGATTTACAACACCAAGGATGCCGAAGAAGACCAAAAAGTGCTCAATCGAATGTATCTGGACAAAGCGGCCAACAATCCGCGTTTGCATTTTTTGACCGAAAGCAGTTCGTACGACCCACGCGCCCAAAGCGAAGACCTTGGCGACAACTCCGTCCTTGCCTCCGAGTACGGCATCAAAAACCTCCAGCGTATTCTGCCCAATTCTGCCGTTTGGACCAAAGAAGAAGCCCAACCCTACGAGCGGGCCAGCGAGCAGTACAACAATGTGGTGGGCCAGTACACTCGCTACATCGGCCATGTCACCAAGTGGGTGGGCGGTGTTTTTGAAACGCCGAAAACCTACGACCAGCCCGGAGCGGTGTACGAAGCCGCGCCAGCCGACAAGCAGCGCGATGCCGTGGCTTTTTTGCAAAAACACCTGTTTCAAACGCCGGAATGGCTGGTTGATCCCAAAATCCTGAACCTGCTTCGGCCCGACAATGGCGTGGCAGCGGTACAGCGTTTGCAAGAAAATACGCTGAGCAGCCTTTTTGGCACCAGCCGTCTGATGCGCATGATCGAAAATGAAGCGCTCGACCCGAAAACCTATACAGTCAGCAGCCTGCTCGACGATTTGCGCAACGGCATTTGGTCTGAAATGACGGCGCGAACAACCGTGAGCATGCATCGCCGCAACCTGCAAAAATCATACGTGGACCGGCTGATTGGGCTGTACCGGTCGGCACCGGCTGTGGTGACCGGCCTTCCGCCTGGCGTTACTGCCGTGACAGGGCCTAACCTGCGCAACACGGACGTGCCATCGTTGGCGCTGGCACACCTGCGCCAGCTGCGTTCCGACCTGTCAGCGGCCTACGGCTCAGTGAACGATGTCCTGAGCCGCGCGCACTACTTGGACTGCCTCGAGCGCATCGAATCGGTGCTGGACGAAAACCGGCGCCGGTAGGGTAGGGGCGGTGATAAAAAAAACGGCAAGGTCAAATTGTAAAAAAAGTAACTGTTTAGCAACATGTCATCACGTCAAGCCATACAAGGCCTTTCGCCCGAACTGCTCTGGCAGCGGTTTTATGAAATTGCCCAGATACCGCGCCCCTCGAAAAAAGAGGAACGCATCACCGCCCATTTTGAGCAACTGTTTCAGAGCATGGGGTTGAAATACTCGAAAGACAGGGTGGGCAACCTCGTCGCCCGCGTTCCGGCCACCAAGGGAAGGGGCAAGGCTCCGACCGTGGTGCTTCAAGGGCACAGCGACATGGTTTGCGAAAAAAATCGGGGCACCGAGCATGACTTTGATCGCGACCCCATCCGCCTTGTTCGTCAGGGTGAATGGATCGCGGCCGACGGCACCACGCTTGGGGCCGACAACGGCATCGGCGTGGCTGCTGCTTTGGCTATTGCCGCCGACCCGACCGCCGCTCACGGGCCATTGGAAATCCTGATCACGGTGGACGAAGAAACAGGACTGACGGGAGCCAACCAGATTTCAACCAAAATGCTCAAGGGGAAATATCTGCTGAACCTCGACACCGAGGAGGACGGGGTGTTTTGCATTGGTTGCGCTGGAGGTATGGACACGTCAGGCGTTTTTTTGGTAAAAAACGTACCCGCTACCGCCAATGGGCACACCGCTTTTGCTTTGCGCATTTCGGGTTTGAAGGGTGGGCACTCCGGCATGGAAATCAATATCGGGCGGGCCAACGCGATCAAGTTGCTGGCGCGAACGCTGTTGGCTATGCAGCCGCTGGCTCCGGAAATGACGGCAGTGGAGGGCGGCAGCAAGCGCAACGCCATTCCTCGTGAGGCCGAGGCTACGGTTCTTTTGTCCGACTCGGTGTTGGAAAAGGCCAAGGCGGTAGTGGCGCGTTGCGAGCAGGACTTCCAGAACGAATTTCGCACGGCGGACGGTGGTGTGCGTGTATCGCTGGAAGCGGTGGCCATGCCAGCCACGGTTTACGCCAAACCGTTTGCAAAAAAAGTGCTCGGAGTCTTGTTGGCGTTGCCGCACGGCGTGGTGCGCATGAGCGCCGATATCGAGGAATTGGTGGAAACGTCCACTAATCTGGCCACCATCGTCAGTGACGACCAAAGCCTGACTATTGGCACCAACCAGCGCAGTTCGGTAGAAAGTGCCAAGCGTTATATCGCTGCCAGTGTAGGTGCCGGGTTAAAACTGGCTGGTGCCAAGGTGGTGCATACCGATGGTTACCGTGGGTGGCAGCCGAACATGGAATCGAAATTACTGGAAACCTGCCGCAAGGTGGCCACAGATCTGTACGGCAAAGAGCCGGAGATCAAGGCCATACATGCCGGTTTGGAGTGCGGCATCCTCGGAGGAAAATACCCCGGCATGGACATGATCTCGTTTGGGCCGACCATCACGGGCGCGCACTCACCCGACGAGCGCGTACACGTACCGGCGGTAGAGAAATTTTATGAATTGCTGAAACGGGTGCTGGACGAGATGAGCAAGGTCAAAGTACGTTAGCCAATTGTTCCTTGATTTTCTCCAATTCGTCTTTCATCTGAACGACCAAGCGTTGGATGTCGGCATCGTAGGCTTTTGCGCCGAGGGTGTTGATTTCACGGCCCATTTCCTGACTGATGAAGTTGAGCGTGCGACCAGCGGGTTTGCTTTGGTCTTCGACCTGTTCGAGGAAATACTTGCAGTGCTGTTCGAGGCGGACTTTTTCTTCGGTGATGTCCATTTTTTCGAGGTAGTACAGGATTTCCTGCTCGAAGCGGTTGGTGTCGAGATTGTCTCTGCCGAAGGCTTCTTCCATGTTGGTGCGCAGCCGCTCACGCATGCGCCCGAAGCGTTCCTGTTCGTAGGGGGTTACCTCAGCCAAGTTGGCCAGAATGTTTGACACGCGAAGGCGCAGGTCTGATTCGAGTGCCTTTCCTTCTTGTTTGCGGAATGCCCGGAGGTTATTCAGGGCTTGTTCCACTACTTTGCAAACCGCCGTCCATTCATCCTCGTCAAGTTCCCCGGAGGGGTTTGCCACCACGTTCGGGATGCGCATGATGGCTGGCAAAATATCCTGCTTGGCCATACCGAGTTCATCGGCGAGGCGGGATATTTCCCTGTAATAGCCCCTGAAAAGACCCTCGTTGAGGCTGACGAGCGCGGCACCGTCGGCGCTTTGCACGTCCACGAGCAGGTCAATTTTTCCCCGTTCGGCGTGATCAATGACGATTTTGCGCAGGTCCAGTTCTTTTTCCTTGTAATCGCCCGGAAAGCGCATTTTCAAGTCCGTAAGTTTGGAATTCAGCGCCCTTAGTTCGACGGAGATAGATTTTCCGGCATGGCTGCCGGAGGCGCGGCCGTAGCCGGTCATGGATAGAAGCATGTTGTGGACTTGAGTTTGGTACAACGAATTGGGGCGGGTCAAAGGTAGGCAAAATACCCTCCGACCCGACTTGCGAAAAGTATTTTTACTAAAACGGTATGCAATGTATTGGTAAAGAGTAAGTTTGCAACCGGATTTTGATCAGCCCCGCAGGAGTCGTGGTTTTGGAAAAATACGTTTGGGCACTTGCTGGTGCCGCAAAAAGTAGAACGAAAATTTGCGTGGGCAGAAAATTGTCCGATCTTTGCGTCTTGTTTTTGGAGACACCCTATTTTTCATTACAACTTGTTCAAAATCAACTTACTAAAAGATGAGAAAGGCCGATCTTGTGAATGCCATCTCCGAGAAAACCGGTGTAGCCAAGGTTGATGTGTTGGTTTCGCTCGAAGCGCTGTTCAAAGAGATCAAAGCCACCCTTCAGGAGGGCGAGAACGTGTACGTTCGCGGCTTTGGTAGTTTCGTGATCAAAAAACGCGCGAAAAAAATTGGTCGCCACATCAAAAAGGGCAAGTCTATCGAGATTCCGGAGCATTTTATTCCATCGTTCAAGCCAGCTAAGGTCTTTATCGAGCAGGTTAAGAAAAATGTCACGTCCCTTCCGTCCGACGAAAGCGAGGATTGATGCGGACTGCTCCTAAAACAAAACTTGCTAACCGAGCGCAGCCATGACCAAACCACAATACGTTGCAATGTTAGGTGCGCTGGCACTTTTCTGCGTGCTGTATTTGGGTTTTGGCACCGTTGCTGCCGATCAGAAAAGAGTTGAGCATTCGCGAACAGTTCAACAAACAGGTTTAGCGTTCGAGTCGCTTCTGGACGAAGCAAAGGCGCACCTGACCGAAAAACAGGCTGCTGACCTTCTGCGATTGGAGCAAAACACGTCTGCAGCTGGCTCGGACACAGAAAAAATAGAATCCCTAAAACGCCTGTCTGGCTGGTGGTACGCCGAAGGGCATCCTGAAATAGCTGGTGGTGTAGCCGAGCAGGCTGCTCAGTTGGCTCAAACGGACGAGGCTTGGTCGGTAGCTGGGGCCACATTTTATGAGGCTTTGGTGGTATCAGAAAACCCCAAGGTTCGCGAATTCTGCGCGGCGCATGCCGTAAACGCATTCGAAAGTGCCGCTTCGCTAAACCCCAACAACGTGGAGCACAGGGTCAATTTGGCTCTAGTTTTTGCCGAAAACCCGAGTGCCGACGATCCGATGAAAGCCGTTAAACAGCTGCGTGAATTAGAGGCCCAACACCCGGATAACGCAGCCGTTTACAACGCACTCGGTCGGCTTGCAATAAAAACCGGCCAATGGGAACGAGCCGTCCAGCGCCTCGAAAAGGCTTGGTCACTCAACCCCAAAAACGCAAACACCCCCTGCCTGCTAGCCAGAGCCTACGAGGGCCTTGGCAATGCCGACAAAACAAAAGAGTATCAATCTTTATGCAGATAAATGGGTTAGGGCGTTTCTGGTTGGAAGGCTTCCGGTTTTCAAACCTTACAACCAGAAACCCTATAACCCTGAACTCAACATTTATTCACCACTCATAATTCGAAACGTATGCCTTGCGGAAAAAAACGCAAACGTCACAAGATTGCCACCCACAAGCGCAAGAAGCGCTTGCGCAAAAACCGACACAAGAAAAAGAACCGTTAGTGCTTGATTAACAGGCACCGGCGACCCAATTTGGGGTCTTCGGATTACTGGAATCAGCGCCGAACGGCACCGTCGAACCAGGGAGCTGTATCAAATGGCCAATCCATTTGGTGCAGCTTTCCCTTTTTGTCTTCTTTTTGCACAGCCCCGCAACCCAATCGGCAAGCATTTATGCCCTTTTGGCTAAAAGCATCCTAACCCCAAACCAAATACGCTGCTCGCTCCAACAAGCCAAGGAACCTGCTTGCCGTTGGCTTCTTGCCGTTGCCGTTGATCAATAAACAGCAACTAGTTGCACCTTCGATGGTTCTATTTGATGCCGCACCGATTCCGGTCACCGGGAAGCGTGCCTATTGCCGTTTGACATCGGTCGGGCACAGTCGCCGAGCCTAACGAAAACCATCTTCGCATATCGTGGAAAAAGAACTCATTATTAATGTCACAGCTACGGGAGTAGAAATGGCATTGGTGGAAAACGACAAGTTGGTCGAACTCCATCACCAGAAAACAAATAACAATTTTACCGTCGGCGATATCCTGATCGGCAAGATACGCAAACAAATGCCCGGCCTAAACGCCGCGTTTATTGATATAGGCCATCGCAAGGATGCTTTTTTGCACTACACCGATTTAGGGCCGAAGCTGCGTTCGCTCGTCAAATGGACGAATGGAGTGATGAACGGCAGTATCAACACGCACAAGCTGGACCACTTCAAGTATGAGGAAGAGATCATCAAGACAGGCAAAATTGATCAGGTGCTCAACAAACGACACCCGGTGCTTGTCCAGATTTTGAAAGAACCGATCTCCACCAAAGGCCCTCGGTTGTCTTGCGAACTGAACCTTCCTGGGCGTTACATGGTGATAACCCCATTTGCCGATTCGGTCACTGTTTCCAAAAAAATTGACAGCAACGAAGAGCGAAAGCGCCTGCACACCCTTGCCGAAAGTATCCGGCCCAAAAACTTCGGGCTAATCATGCGAACAGCCGCCGAAGGGAAAAAAGTGCAGGAATTGCACGAAGAACTAACCCATTTGGTAGGCCGGTGGGAGGAAATTTACAAACAATTGAAGACGGTGGTGCCGCCAGCCAAACTGCTCAGTGAGCTGGACAAGCCCGCCAGCGTGTTGCGCGACCTGCTGACAGACCTGTTCGGTAAAATAGTGGTGAACGACAAGGATTTGTACGCCGAAATACGAACATATCTCCAAACCATCAGTCCTGATCAGGTCGGCATCGTCCAGTTGTACAGCGGCAACAAGACCGTCTTCGATGCTTTCGGTGTCACGCGGCAGATCAAGGCCGCCTTTGGCAAAACGGCCACGATGCCAAGCGGGGCCTATATCGTCATCGAAAAAACAGAAGCCATGCACGTCATTGACGTGAACAGTGGCCACAAAATGACTTCAGGCGATGTAGATCAAAGCATTTACAAAGTCAATTTGGAAGCAGCCGAGGAAATTGCCCGCCAGATTCGCTTGCGCGATATAGGTGGCTTGATCGTGGTGGATTTCATTGACATGAAAAATGTGGAGCACCGAAAAATGCTGGCCAAGGCCATGGAGGGCTTCATGCGCAACGACCGGTCTCAGCACACTATTTTGCCCCTTTCCAAGTTCGGCCTGATGCAGATCACCCGCGAACGCGCCCGCCCTGAAGTGGCTGTGGATACCGCTGAGGCCTGCCCATCTTGTGGAGGAACAGGCAAAGTAAACGCCACTATTTTGCTGACAGACGAAATCGAGCGCGATTTGGAGTTCGTCATGCAATCAAGGCCCAAGGGCGATCTGTACTTACGGGCACACCCCTACATCGAAGCCTACCTGCGGCGCGGCTGGAGGAGCATTCGATGGAAATGGTTTTGGAAATACAACAAATGGGTGCATTTGGTACCGCATTCGGACTACCAGCTCAGCGAATACCGCTTTTTTGTCGGCAACGACGACGAGATTCGATTGGGCTAAGAACGAGTTTGTGTTTCAGTTTTCTTTTTATACCCCGCACCGCAAGATGCGAAGCCGTTTTTGTCATACTGAGCGCTGCTAGTCAAAATGTTATGACGAAGCCCATGCACAAAACCCCGCAGTGGGAAGTATACAAGCCGCAACTGAAACGCAAACACGCTCTTCCAGTGGTACCCCGTTAAAAATGGGGGCAGTTGCACTTGGGCTTGAACAGGCTGCAGCTTTCCAATACGATCATGCCCAGCATGATGAAAAAAATGGCAAGGTGCCACCAATTAATTTTTTTTGCGAAGATTGTCCTTTTTTCGGCCATGTCAACGTGATTTGCTTGCAATGAAAAAAAAGTGATCGTGCGATTCCAGCGAACCGGTTACTTTTACAAAGGCGAAAGTACCCCAATTGATTTTACTCGGTCGAAAATTGTTTTTGACCTTGGAGGCTTCTGACAAACGTCGTCTTGTTTTGAAACGTATCCTTGTAGCACCGCTTAACTGGGGTCTTGGCCACGCCACCCGCTGCATTCCGCTCATCAAGGAGCTGGAAAATCAGGGGGTAGACGTTATGCTGGCCTCAGATGGTGTTGCGTTGCACCTGCTTCAAGCCGAATTTCCGCACCTGCCTGTTTTTGAACTACCTTCCTACCGCATCCGGTACGAGTCGGCCAATATGATCTGGAACATCGGCAAGCAATTGCCTCGAATTATTTGGGCTGTACGCCATGAGCACAAAGCCATCGGTCGCTTAGTTCGCGAGCATGGCATCCACGGCATCATTTCCGATAACCGTTACGGCTGTTTTTCCGGCAATTCCAACAACGTGCTGTTGAGCCACCAGCTGCATCCCCGTGTGCCCGGCAAAATACTAAGTTGGGTAGTAAAAAATGTTCTTCGGCTGGTAATTGGCAAATTCGACTCGGTGTGGGTGCCCGATGTCGCCGAAGCGCCGGGGCTGTCTGGAGACCTCTCGCACGGGAGGTACATGCACAAGGATACGCGGTTTGTAGGTTTGCTCACCCGAATGCGGGCCTATGAGGCCGATCTGGAATATGATGTGGCCGTTGTGCTGTCCGGCCCTGAGCCCCAGCGCAGTATATTGGAACAGCTGCTGTTGGAGCAAGCGGTTTTTATGCCCCACAAGTTCATTTTTGTTCAAGGGAAGACACAGTCGAAGAAACACTACTACGTCGCCGACAACATCGAAGTAGTATCGTACCTCACCTCCAGGGATCTAAATGATGTGCTCATGGCGAGCAAAGTTCTGGTTACCCGTTCGGGATATAGCAGCGTGATGGACTTGGCCGGACTTGGTAAAAAAGCGGTTTTGATTCCTACGCCCGGACAGACGGAGCAAGAATACCTCGCCGATTTTTTGTCGCACCAGAACGTCTTTGTTTCACAAAATCAAAATGCCTTTGATCTGGATGGTGCTATTCGGCAGCTCAGCCGCACTACGGGCCTGCGTCAAGGGAACTTTCCAACGGACAACTTCAAATCGTTTTTGCAAAATTGGTTGGAAAGGATTTGAGGCTATGAGGCAAAATTGGCACCCTTGCGCTACATTTGCGCGGATTTTCAAAACCGCATCCTTGTGAAATACCTCATTACAGGTTTGGGCAACATTGGTTATGAGTACGACGGAACTCGCCACAACGTCGGATTCGACGTGGTCAACCTCTTATGCCGCCAGTTGGAAGGGGTCTGGACGGATGATCATCACGGCGAACGCGCCGAAGTGCGCTTCAAAGGCCGGGTGCTCGTGTTGCTCAAACCCAATACCTATATGAATATAAGCGGTAAAGCAGTTCGGTACTGGCTGCAGAAGGAAAAAATCCCGAACGAGAACTGCCTTGTTGTTTGTGACGACTTAAACTTGGATTTTGGCAAACTCCGCCTTCGTGCCAAAGGCTCTGATGGCGGCCACAACGGCCTGAAGAATATCCAGGAAATCCTAGGCACCGATACTTATCCGCGTTTGCGAATTGGGATAGGGAGCGACTTTTCACGTGGCCGACAAGTGAATTTTGTGCTTGGCAAATGGACCCAGGATGAGGCTGCCGAACTGCCCAATGTCCTCGAAAAAGCCGCCGAAGCAACCAAGGCGTTCGCGACGATAGGCTTAGAACGAGCCATGAACGTACTATCAAGATAACCTAAATACACTTCGCACATGCGTAAAACCCAGTTGTTTGTCTTTGTAGCCTTGGCTGCCGCCGTATTGTGCCATACCGCCGCTTGCAAGGGCGATTCGCCTAAAGAAACCGAACCTAACCTCGGTTTCGATCCGGTTTCCATCAAGTTTCGACCCGATCCTTTGCCCAACGACCTTTTGCCGTCGAACATCGAGTACCGGGATCAGAACTGCTTTATCAGCGGCGATTTTTTTTGCGTCGTCAGTATAGTTGACAACAAATCGTACGACTGGGTGCGAATCTGGAACCGGCTCACGGTTTTGGACTCGGCAGACCACGTGCTCTCAGTAAACGGCGACTCCAGTTTCATCATTCGCGCGTTTGCCGATGCCATACCTCCGAGCGGAGCATCCTCATTCTTTTGCGCTATCCCGCTTAA
>JBEBHD010000132.1:0-14440 GCA_040080915.1 Saprospiraceae bacterium | reverse complement strand
CCACCCCTACGGGGCTGGCTAAACAGTTACCATTTTTTACGCTTTTTCAAGCGTAAGCCCGAATGTGGAGCCTTGGCCGATGTTGCTGCGCACGTTGATTGTCTGTTTGTGCGCTTCCATGATATGTTTCACGATGGAAAGGCCGAGGCCGGTACCGCCAGCATCGCGGGAGCGGCTTTTGTCGGCACGGTAAAACCGGTCGAATACATGCGGCAGGTGCTCCGGCTCGATGCCGATGCCGTTGTCGCTCACCTCCAGCAGTAGATAAGCATCCATATCGTAGAAACTGATCTTGGTCGAACCCCCTTCGCGCCCGTACTTGATAGAGTTGTGGACGAGGTTGATGAGTACCTGCCGGATGGTCTCTTTGTCGGCACGGACACGAAAATGCTGGTTGGCTCCTTCCTTGTACGCGAGGCGGATATTGCGCTCGTGAGCCTTCATTTCCATGTCTGAGAATACCTCGTCAGTCAGTTCGCGGATATCAAACTCGCGGATGTCGAGGATCAGTTGTTTGGATTCGAGTTTGCTGATCGTTTCCAAATCTTCGACGATGGCTTCCAGGCGATCGGCATTTTTGGCGGCACGTTGAAGGTACTTTACGTTCACTTCCGGGTCGCCGATGGCACCGTCGAGCAAGGTGTGAATGAACCCCTGGATATTGAAGATGGGGGTTTTGAGCTCGTGCGACACGTCGCCAATAAACCGACGGCGGTAGGTAGCCAGTTTCTCCAAGGCTTCCAGTTCGCGGGTGCGCTCCTCGGCCCATTGATCTACTTCGTTTTCTACCTCATCGAGGATGTTGGCACTCATCTGAATCTTGTCGGCCTTGAACTCCGCAGACAGTTTGTGCCGGTGGATGACCTTGTAGATCAACTTGATCTTGCGGTAGATATAGTAGCGGATGAAAAAATAGTTGGCCAAAAAACTCGTGGAAAACACCACGAGGAACACCACCACAAGCCCCCAATTGGAAATATCAACGGCCTGTGTGACCCGGCTGACAGCAAAAAGAATAAACTCCACAATAGCCGAGGAGGTCAGCGCAGCGAGCAGTGCGAGCTGCTGTGGGCTTTGGTTTTTGAACCGTGGTGTCATGCTAAAACTCCAATTTGTAGCCGATGCCTTTCAAGGTTTTGATGTAATGCTCGCCGAGGCGTTCGCGCAGTTTGCGGATGTGAACGTCAATGGTGCGGTTGCCCACGATCACATCGCTGCCCCAAATTTTGTCAAAAATCTCTTCGCGCGTAAACACCCGCCCCGGCTTGGAAGCGAGGAGCCAAAGGATTTCAAACTCTTTTTTCGGCAATTCGATGGCCGTTTCGCCGCGAAATACCAACACCTTAAGCCGGTCAATGATAAGGTCGTGGGCCTGAATGGTTTCCTGCTCCTCGTCGTTCTGACGGTTCGACCGGCGTAGCAGCGCGTTGATACGGCTGATGAGCACCCTTGGTTTGATCGGCTTGGTGATGTAGTCGTCGCCGCCCACGTCAAGGGCTGTTATTTGAGAAAAATCCTCGTCGCGAGCGGTAAGAAAGGCAATGGGCGTGTTTTCGAAGGTTTTGTTCCGGCGCAGTAGCCGGCAGGTTTCCACGCCGTCCAGTTCGGGCATCATAATGTCGAGCACGATGAGGCTTGGTTTTTCCCGTTCGGCCACGATCAGCGCCGCGCGGCCGTCGTTGGCGGAAACCACGTCGTAACCTTCCTTGCGCAGGTTGTACCGCAGAAACTCCAAGATATCCGGCTCGTCGTCCACGATCATTATTTTTGCTGTAGGCCGGTTTTCCCTCATGTCATTTATTTATTGCAAAGGTAGCACCAGAGCGGCTGGCCGGGATTTGATGTGGTGTTTAAGTAATTGTTAAGTCTGCTACAAGGCTTTGAAAGCCAAGCCTATCCAAAACCGGATACTTATTTTTTGGCCACCGGCTTGCCGCTGCTCAGCACCTGCAGTGCTTTTTCCACCGCCGGGTCGTCGTCGTTGAGCACACGGTATTGGCCTTCTTCTTTGAACAACAGTTTGGCGATGCGAGCCTTGAGCAACAGGCTCAGCTCCGAGCGGCAACGAGCAATCTGGCTTTCGTTCGGCTCATGGCCTTGCTCCCGGACATACGCCACAAACGCGCCAAACTGCGCGTCACTTACCTTGAACTGCTGCGCAAAAACCTGCGGGTCTGCGGGCAGATTTGCCCTGTTCTGTTCTTCCAACCAGCGGGCAGCAAACTGGGGCAGGCTCGGAAACGCAGCCTCGAAATAATCGTTCATGTACGATGTGTCCAACGGAATGAACACGTCCGGGGTGATGCCCCCGCCACCGAAAACCACGCGCCCCATGCCGGTGTAGTATTTGGTGGAATCGGCCTGGCGGATTTTGGATTCGTCGGCCAGTTCGCCGTTTTCTAACCGGCGCTCGGCTTCATCGGCGTAGTCGTCTTCGCCTTTGTAGGCCCGTTGGATGCTGCGGCCGCTGGGCGTGTAGTAGCGGGAAATAGTGAGGCGGAGCGCGCCGCCATCGCTGAGCGGGTACTGAACCTGTACCAACCCTTTGCCGAACGTGCGCCGCCCGATGACCCATCCCCGATCGTGATCCTGAATAGCACCCGCCACGATCTCGCTGGCCGATGCCGAGCCTTCGTCCACTAACACGGCCACGTTCTGGATATGGAACCGCGCCCGCCCGTTGCTTTTGTAATCCTGGCGTTCTTCAGCACGGCCCTCGGTGTACACGAGCAACTTGCCTTCAGGAAATACCTGACTCAGCAGTTCGGTCGCCTCGTCAAGGTAGCCGCCGGGATTGCCGCGCAGGTCAAGCACGAGGTTTTTCAACCCTTTTTCCTCCACGAGGCGGCGGAGTTCTTCCATAAACTCCTGATAGGTAGGGGCGCTGAACCGGTTGATCTTGATATAGCCTGTTTGTTTGTCGAGCATATACGCCACGTCCACACTGCGCACGGGAATCACGTCACGCGTGACAACAATCTGCCGAAGGCGGTTTTCTTTGCCCCGACGAATGCCCATCCGAACCTTCGAGCCTTTGGGGCCGCGCAGTTTTTTGAAAATGTCGGCATTGGAAATACCCACTCCCGCCACGAGCGAGTCCTCGATGGTCACGATCTTGTCGCCCGACATGATTCCCGCCGCCTCCGACGGGCCGCCTGCCGTAGGTGCCACAACCTGAATGGTGTCGTCGAGCAACAAAAACTCGATGCCGATACCTTCGAAATTACCGCTCAGGACTTCCTCCTCGTGCTCCAATTCTTCCGGAGAAATGTAGAGAGAGTGCGGGTCCAATTGTTCCAAAACATTGGCAATGGCCTCGTCTTGAAGCGCTTTGGTGTCCACCGAGTCCACATACTTGGCTTCTACATAGCGCAGTATCTCGTCGAGCGTGCCCATAGCGTTGGACGACCGGTGCTCCTTGGGCATCAGCCACAGGTGGTTTTCGTACCGGGGCAATTGTTGTCCGATGAACATGCCCGCCGCGAGCACGATAGCCAGCAACAGGGGAAGTCGGATGTGCGATTGGGGTGTGGGCTGATCTGTCATGGTTGTTACTTCGCGGGGTTGGCCCGCATTTTTGGGCAAAAGTAGTGCGCTGGGGCGGCACCCTCAACAAAAGTGCTGCAATTCGGCGTAAACCCGGTGTACCGGCAGGCCCATCACGTTGGCGTACGAGCCTTCGATCCGGCGAATCTTGCACAGGCCGATCCACTCCTGAACGCCGTACGCACCCGCCTTGTCGTAGGGTTTGCACGTTTGGATGTAGTACTCAATCTCGGCATCGCTCAGGTTGTCAAAAAAAACCTCAGAGCGGTCGGAGAACGAACGTTCCTGGTCCGCATCGAGCAGACAAACCCCCGTGATAACCGTGTGCCGGGTGCCCGACAGCAGCCGGATCATGCGAAAAGCATCCGCGTAGTTCTCCGGCTTGTTGTAGATTTTTCCGTCCAGTATCACCACGGAGTCCGCCGCGAGCAGGATTTCCCGGTCCCGGACAAGGTGTCGCGCGGCCAGCGCCTTTCGGCAGGCCAGGTGCTCGGCTACTTCCTCCACAGGCATATCGGGCGAAAAACTCTCGTCCACGTCCATGCCGTGTACGGAAAAATCAAAGCCAGCCTCGCGCAACAACTGGCTGCGGCGCGGGCTTTTGGAAACCAATAGGATCGGACGGTTGATGAGCACGTTGCGATGTTCGGGTTGAGAAAACAGGGGCAAAGATAGGCGGGAAGTTGTCGGCCAAGCGACTTCTGTTTTTCTGATCCTGTTGCGCAAAAAACATAGCCCGCGCCTATGCTGTTGTAGGCGGCAAAACGATTTTTGCCATGAAACAAACCATCTTGCTTTTTTGCTCACTTCTCGGCGCATCCTGCCATTCTGCCCAGGAAGCGCCCACAAAAAACAAAGCCATGTTGACCAATCAGCAAACGCCCGCAGCCGTAACCAATCAATCGGCGGGCAGTGAAAAAACCGAAATAGCCACCCTTGGCGGCGGCTGTTTTTGGTGCGTGGAGGCTGTTTACCAAGAGCTGAACGGGGTACTGAAAGTGGAAAGCGGCTATGCCGGTGGCCATGTTTCCAACCCCACTTACCGGGAAATTTGCACGGGAGCCACCGGCCACGCCGAGGTTGCCCAGATCACCTACGACCCCTCGGTTGTTTCCTTCGCGGATATCCTCCAAGTGTTTTTCACAACCCACGACCCCACCACGCTGAATCGCCAGGGTAACGACGCGGGCACTCAGTATCGGTCGGTTATTTTTTACCACAATGCCGAACAAAAAGCCGCCGCCGAGGCGGCAAAAATCGCTGCTGCCGAGCTCTGGGACGACCCTATCGTGACCGAGATCGGCCCGCTCGACAAATTTTACAAGGCCGAGCAGTACCACCAAAACTACTACCGCGACAACCCCTCGCAGCCTTATTGCGTGTACGTGGTGGGCCCCAAGGTGAAAAAATTCCGGGATAAGTTTCAGGACAAACTGAAGCGGTAGGGGTGTACCTTTGCGCTTGCGATAAAAAAAGTGTCGCAGAGGCTCGTGGAATTTTCCGCGCGTGACACTTCCTACGCCAAGTCGGGCTTTCCCCGTAAGAGCGTGTTTAAATTTCAGTGCCGAGGCGAAAGCAAGCGAATTTTGTTTCAGGCAAGGCGAAATTTGCAGCCGTAGCCGGGTGCCTATTTCAACGCAGCATGAAGCAAAATTCGCCGCTTGCAGCCCGGCGACTGAAATTTAAACACGCTCTAAGTCTCTGTGACACCCAAAAACACATACAAATGCAAGAAAACGCAAAAGAAATACTCCTCCGGCGCATCGAAGATGCTCTTGACACCGTGCGCCCACACCTGCAAGTTGACGGCGGCGACGTGGAGTTGGTCGGGGTCACGGATGACATGCAGGTTCAAATCCGTTGGATGGGCATGTGCGAGTCGTGCGCGATGTCGGGCATGACCCTGCGTGCCGGCATTGCCGAGGCTATCAAAGGGAAAATACCGGAAATAGCCGGAGTAGAGGCCGTAAACGGTTAATTCGGTTGCGGTTCGGGCGTTTCAGCCACATTTTCGGCCTTGCGTTTGCGCAGTTGAGTCCGGAAATACCCCACGAGTATGGGGCCAATTGCGGACAAAATCCCGCTCCATACGGGACCTAACCCAATAGCCCGCCCCAGGGTGCTCAGCACGGATCCGCCCACGGCGTTTGCTGGCTCGTCGCCTTGGAAAAACTTTCCGAGTTGCTTTGAAATCGAAAACTTGTTCTCAAAAAAATCGCTCAACTGGCTGCGCGTGCGACCTGCACTGGCAGCCAGTTCCTTTTCCACGATATGGATTTGAGCGCTTAGCCGGGCCTTTTCGGCCAAAAGGTCTTCCAGATTGTCAATCGAACGAGCGGACATGTGTATTGGTTCAGTTGAAAAACGTGCGAATAATTTTACTGAGCAGAGGATTGGTCAGCCAGCGGTCTTTGAACACCCACAGTAATGCAGCCAGCAGGACGTACCCGCCACCTACACAGAGAAAGGCCGTTGGATACGATCCCCACAATTTGCCGAGGTAGAAGGCAGCGGCCAACGAGAGCATGACCAGAGCGAAAAGCCCCAAGGCCCCAATGGCGAGCAGTACCAGCAGTAGCGAGGATACTTTGGCGATACGCTCCGCCATGTCGAGCCGGAAATAGTCGGCCTGTAGTTTCACATACTGGCGCAGGTACTCAGCGGTTTCGCCAGCGGATTCGAGCAACGGATCGGTATCTTTTTTCATGGTCGAGGAATTGAATATCAAGATTTCAGGCCTGCCTCTGCAAATTTTTTCTGCAACCGCGCCTTGGCTTTTTCCATTCCGTTTTCGAAGTCGGCTTCGGCTTCGTCCAGCATATCACGGGCGGAATCGGTGGCAGCGTTCTCCAAACCGTCGAAGGCAAGAGTGCCTTTTTCCAAAGCTGTGCTCAGCCTTTTCAGCAGGTCGCCGATCTGGTCGTCCGCCATTCCTTCCAAATTGTCAAGCAGCGCCTCGAATTGTCCGCCGATTTTTTCGCGCAGGCCGCTGCTTTTTTCCGAGGTGAGGTAAATGCCTGCGGCAAGGCCAGCGGCAGCCCCTGCCAGAAAAAGAAGCCCTCGTGTCGCTGTTTCGTTTTTCATGTCAATGTTCGCGCAAGGAATGAACCAATTGCAGTGCTTTTTCCAATTGCTGCTCTTCGGAGAGCAGCGTATTGTCCATGATGATGGCATCGTCGGCGCGGCGCAGGGGGCTGTCGGCGCGGTTGGAGTCAATGTGGTCGCGGGCTTCGAGGTTGCGGCGGATGTCGTCCCAGTCGGCATCAATACCCTTTCCCGCCAATTCCAAATGGCGGCGGCTGGTGCGCACATCTACATCGGCGGTCAGGAAAATCTTGAGGTCGGCATCAGGAAAAACGACGGTGCCGATGTCGCGCCCGTCGGCCACGATGCCCCGACGGCGACCGATGACTTTTTGCTGGGCGACCATGGCCCGCCGCACGGCGGAAATGGCCGATACGGGGCTGACGTGGTCACTCACATGCATCTCCCGGATGGCTCGTTCTACGTCCTTTCCGTTCAAAAAGGTGTGGTTTTGGCCGTCAATGCGTTCAAAATGGATGTCAATGTGCTGTAGAGCTTCGTCCACGGCGGCAGGGTCTTGGTAGTCCACGCCTTTTTCCAAAAAGTACAAGGTAACGGCACGGTACATAGCACCAGTGTCCAGGTAGGCATAGTGCAGGGCTTTTGCTACCCCCTTGGCGAGTGTGCTTTTTCCGCAAGAGGAGTGGCCGTCAATAGCGATGATCAGCTTCAAGCGTCTTGAGTTTATCGTTTTGTTTGGCGCAAAGGTGTAAAAAAATGTAGTGATCCCGACTGGGCTCGAACCAGTAACCGCCTGCTTAGCGTACCAACTACGGTTTTCACCGCAATACATCGTATCAACGAAGTACTTTTGTGGTCTGGACTGTCTCTTCACCATAGTTTGTGATCAAACACAAACAGTAGGTGTCCGGCGTACAGTCTCTGCATTGCGTTTCATTTCATAAAAAATACAACACAACTCACGATTGCCATGTGAATTTCACGAAGGTTTTCCTGATCAGCCGAAATCTCAACAATGCTTTCGCTTTTGTTGACTCCTAACTTGAAGGCAGGTGCTCTATCCATTGAGCTACGGGACCAAAACTTCAAAGAACGACGCTGCGAAGGTACGTTTTTCCTCTTTCTCCCCATTCTCTAATACCAGTACAAAAAAAATCCAGTGCTTACACCTTCTGCCCAATCTAACGCCCCGCTTTTTGGCCTTACCGATGCCGAAGTAGCCAAAAGCCGCTCCATGCATGGCCCAAACATCCTGTACCTTCGGCCCAAGCGCCAGGTATGGCACATCCTCGGCGAGGTACTGCGCGAACCCATCTTCCTGCTGCTGTTGGCCGGTTGCGCCCTGTATTTTGCCATCGGCGACACCACGGAGGCGTGGCTCATGGCCGTTTCCATCGCATTTGTGATCGCCATTGAGATTGTGCAGGAATTTCGCAGCGAAAAAGCGCTGGAGGCCTTGAACCAGTTTGCGCAACCAAAAGTGCGCGTGCGGCGCAACGGCCACGAAACTACCATCCCTACGGAGGAATTGGTCGTGGGCGACCTGATCCTGTTTGCCGAAGGCGAACGCCTGCCCGCCGACGCTGCCGTGGTGCAAAACAACGACCTGACGGTGGACGAGGCCGTGCTCACGGGCGAATCGCTGCCGGTGGCCAAAACCGCCGGGGACAGCCTTTTTCAGGGCACCGTGGTGGCCAGTGGGCTGGGCACGGGCAGGGTGACGGCCATCGGGGCCGTCACGGAATTCGGCAAGTTGGGAAAGTCCATCGAGTCTATCGAACCGGAACCCACGCCCCTTCAGCGCCAGATCAACCGGTTTGTCCGGCAGATGATTTTGGTGGGGCTTGCCGCGTTTGCGCTCGTGTTCGCCATCAATTATTACTATGTCGGCACCGTCGTAGCCGCTCTGCTTTTTTCATTGTCGTTTGCATTGGCCCTGCTCCCGGAGGAAATCCCGGTGGCGTTCACGGCTTTCATGGCCTTGGGCGCTTACCGCATGACCAAGCAAAAAATATTGGTCAAACAGCCCAAAACCGTGGAAAGCCTTGGCTCTGCCACAGTTATTTGTCTGGACAAAACCGGCACCATCACCGAAAACCGCATGTCGGTGGCCGTGGTAGAGGACTACGGCACACGCGGCAACTGCCTCGAACTGGCCATGTTGGCCAGCGAACCGGAGCCGTTTGACGCAATGGAACTGGCCATTCACGCCGAATACGCCAATCGCGCCGAACTCGACCAGCGCCCGGATTTCCAACTGGTTTACGAATACCCGTTGGGCGGTGTACCACCGATGATGACGCACGTACAACACCTCGGGGCGGGCGAAAACGCTGAACGAGTAGTAGCCGCCAAAGGCGCTGTCGAGCGCATCCTCATGGTTTGTGCCGACTTGGACGACGAGGCCCGAACGGCAATTATCAAGCGCACGCACACTCTGGCCTCAAAAGGCTATCGTATCCTCGGCGTGGCATCCGCTGAATGGAACGAAGCCCAATACCCCGACGATCAGGATTTGTTCTCTTGGAATTTTGCGGGCTTGGTAGCCCTGTACGACCCGCCTAAGCCGAATATTCGGGGCGTTTTCGAGCAGTTTTACTCGGCGGGCATACAGGTGAAAATGATCACGGGTGACTACACCGAGACCGCCTTGAACATTGCCGAGCAAAGCGGTTTGATCCACAACGGGCAGGCCGTTTCCGGGGAGCAGATCATGCAAATGAACGAAACCGAACTGCGCGCGGCGGTCGGTGCCAACCAAGTGTTTGCCCGGATGTTTCCCGCTGCCAAGTTGCGCATCGTGGAGGCGCTGAAGGCCAATGGCGAAGTGGTAGCCATGACGGGCGACGGCGTAAACGATGCTCCCGCACTCAAGTCGGCGCAAATCGGCGTGGCCATGGGCGCTCGCGGGACCGAAGTAGCCAAGGGTGCCGCCTCTATGGTGCTGCTTGACGACAATCTGGAACGCATGGTGACGGCCCTCGAAATGGGGCGCCGCATCTACAACAACCTGCGCAAGGCAATCCGGTACGTGATCAGTATCCACGTACCGATTGTGTTAGTGGTGGTTTTGCCGTTGGTGTTCGGCTGGACGTACCTGCACATGCTGGCACCGATCCACGTCATTTTCATGGAACTCATCATGGACCCCACTTGTGCCGTGGCTTACGAAAACGAACCTGCCGAGCCGGGATTGTTGGAAAAACCGCCGAGAGCGCCCGATGCTCCGCTGTTCACCGGCCGCGAACTGGGCCTGAGCATCGTGCAGGGGGTTGTTATCACAGCAGGCATTTTCGCGCTGTACCACTACGCCGTGGGGCAAGGAGCCAGCGAAGAAAAAACCCGCTCATTCGTGTTTTCCACGCTGTTGTTGGCCAACGTTTTTTTGACCTTGACCAACCGCTCGTTCGAGTTCACCATCGTACGCACGTTTCGCTACCGCAACCGCTCCATCTGGATCACGCTATCCGCCGCCACAGCAATCTTGGGTGCGGTGCTGTTCATACCCTGGCTGAACGGCCTGTTCAAAATGACCCCGCTGTCGTGGGCCGAAATTGGTCTTTGTGCGGCCACGGCGTTGGTGAGCGTCGGCTGGTTTGAAGTGTGGAAAGGGATCAAACCCGCTCGATGACGATGGCTGTGGCACCGCCGCCGCCGTTGCAAATGGCTGCCAGGCCGAGCGCGCCGTCCTTATGTTGGAGCACGTTGTTCAGCGTGGTGACGATGCGTGCGCCCGAAGCGCCCAACGGGTGGCCCAGCGACACAGCCCCGCCAAACACATTGGTTTTGTCGTGGGAAACGCCCAGCACCTGCTCGAAAGCAAGGGTTACCACCGAAAACGCTTCGTTGACCTCGAAAAAATCAATATCGGATGCCTGAACGCCTGCCATTTTCAGAGCCTTGGGCGCGGCCACGGTGGGCGTAGTGGTGAACCACTCCGGTGCCTGTTCGGCATCAGCGAAGCCTCTAATTTTTGCAATTGGCCGGAGGCCGTAGCGCTGTACGGCCTCGGCGCTGGCAAGAATGAGGGCCGCTGCCCCGTCGTTGATCGTGCTGGCATTGGCAGCGGTCACGGTGCCGTCGGGCGTGAAGGCCGGGCGCAGGCCGGGAATTTTGTCAAAACTCACTTTTTTATACTCCTCGTCTTCGGTGAGCAGCACGGGGTCGCCTTTGCGCTGCGGGATGGCCACCGGCACGATCTCGGTTTGGAGCATACCGCCGTCGGCAGCGGCAGCGGTGCGTTTGTAGGAATCAATGGCAAAAGCGTCTTGCGCTTCGCGGCTGATATTGTACTTGACGGCGGTGGCATCGGCACACACGCCCATCGCTTTTTGGTTGTACACGTCGGTCAGGCCGTCCTTGGCGAGGCCGTCAATCAATTCGCCGTTTCCAAACTTGTATCCCCAGCGTGCATTCGGCACGTAGTACGGGATTTGCGACATATTTTCCATGCCGCCCGCCACTACGATATCGTTGAGGCCGAGCATGATGCTCTGTGCGCCAAACGTGATGGCCTTCATGCCCGAAGCGCACACCTTATTTATAGTGGTGCAGGGCACATTTTCGGGCAGGCCGGCAAACACGGCGGCCTGGCGTGCGGGGGCTTGTCCGAGGTTGGCGCTGACCACGTTGCCCATCAGCACCTCGGTGACCCAGTCGGCCTGGACACCGGCTTTTTCAAGGGCACCCTTGATTGCAGCAGCGCCGAGGTGGGTGGCGCTGACACCGGCCAAGGAGCCGCCAAAACTGCCAATGGGTGTACGAACTGCCGAAACGATGAATACTTCCTTCATGGAATATGTGTTAGGATGTTTTTTTGAAAAATAGGGCGGCGAAGGTAGGTACAATGTGCTAATTAGACAATGCGCTAATGTGCTAATTCCCAACGAGGTGTCACCTGTTTTAGGTTAAACTAATTTTGGCGATGTACTTGGGAGATTTTGTTCGCAGCGGAAGGCAACACAACAGGCTTCCCGCCGATTTGTTTTTTCGCAGGCTATATGCTGTTGGGGTGGACATCCAGCCAAATGCGTATCAGTATGCAGGCCGTGATGAGTAACCCTGTTCGGGAATCATATCCACCCCCAAGAAGTACAATTTTCCCACAAGATGCCGCGCTCGAAGCCTTTGATTGCCCTGCTGGTCGCTGGACAACTGATTCACGATCGAACAGAATAGTGCGGAATACCCGACACAGTTAGCCTTGCCACTACGGATCACCGTATTCGGATTTGACGAAGCCACACCGGTTGTAAATCGCAAGCGGGCATTGGTCATTGATCGGGAAATTTCCACGATTTCTTCCAAGGACAACACTCGATGGTTCTGCCGCTTTCGAATGTCGGCTAGCATCTTGGAATCCTGAAATACAATGATTCGCCTCTGCCCATCCTCTCGGTACGTCACCGTGCAACGGTAAATCCAACCCTTGAAAAGCAAGGAAAGGCAAACGAACAGCACGAATATTTTGAGTATCTTTTTCATAAGTACCGGGACTGCGAAACTAAAACCCTCACCCATCATCCAGCCCCTCCTCGCGCGCTCGTCCAAACCCCTCCTCCGGCGCTTCCTTCCAGCGGTGCATACGGCACCAGGGGCAATCGGGCAGGTCGCAGCCGGGGCTGAACTTCGCCGCTCGGACCTTTGCCCAAGTATCCCGGATGAGGCCCTCCACAAGCCGAATTTGTTCTCCAGTGTGGGTTAGTTCGGTTGCGGGAACTACGCCCCGCTTGTCTGGTTCCAGCCATTGCACCACTGTTTTGCCCACCGCCTCCGGGTAGATGCGGGCGTTTTCCAGCAAAATGCGGTAGAAGGCCATTTGCCGCCAGTAGTCGCCGCCGTGGGGCTGCTTTTCACTCGGCGGGTCCGTTTTTTGTCGGTCGGGCGTGCCGGTTTTGTAGTCCACCACGCGCAGGGTGCCGTTGTCGAGCCACTCGATTTTGTCCAACACGCCCGTGAGCGGCACGCCGTCGAGTTCCACCCGGTCCACCTGGCGTTCGGCGATGGCGCGTTTGCGCCAATAGGGCACCTGCTCGGTGTGCAGGCGGCGCAGGTTGTCGCGCCCGAGCGCGAGGCGCTGCGCGAAGTTGTTTTCGGAGAAATGCCCGCGTTGCCGCTCCATTTCGGCACCGAACAACCGCACCAGCGTTTCTGCGGACGGGAAACGCAGTTTTTTGTCGGATTTCATTTTCAACAAAAACTGCTGCAACGCCCCGTGCATGGCCACGCCGTAGGCCGCAGCCTCGCTCGTGGCACCGGGTATTTTCAAAAAATCCTCGTAGTAAAACGCCAGCGGGCAGCGCAGGTACCGGTTCAGCGCCGTGATGCTCAGGCTGAAATCGGCCAGCAGCGTATCGAACACCACCGGCTCGGGCAGGGCCACGAACGGCGGCTCCTGCGCCAACAGCAACTGCACTTGCACCTCCAACAGGGTTATTTGTGGCACATCGCGTAGTTCCACGGGCAAGCCCGTTTCGGCCACGAACATGGACTGTGCAAGCGCCCGCCCGTCGTCGCCAGCGCGGGCGAAGGAGATGTGCAGGTGGCGTTTCGCACGGGTCACGGCCACATAAAACAGGCGGCGACGTGCCTCCAGTGCGTCTTCTTCGGCAGTGGGCTGCAGGATAGGAGGAAGGGCAAAACGTTTGTTGTTGCCGCCCGTATTTTTTTCCCAGGCATCCTCCGTACAATCGAACAGGAACACGTGGCGAAACTCAAGCCCCTTGGCTGCGTGCGCCGTGAGCAGCTGCACCCCCGGGCCGGACTGCACGGCTTGTTGCAGGGGCAGGGTCAGGCGGTTTTCGTCCATACTGTCGAGCAGGTCAAGCAGGCGCGTGAGGCCCGCCGCACCGCCGCCGCTGCGCGGCGCAAAAAAGCGAGGGCGGCGATCCACCTCGGCTTGCACAAAATCGAAAAACGTGTGCAGTGCCTGCAAGTGCGCCATTTTGTCGGGCTGCGCGAGCACCCAGTCCAGCAGGCCCGTTTGGGTAAAAAGCCGTTCCAGTAGCTGTGGCAACGGTAGGTTGTGTACCGCAGCGACCCAGCCGTCGAGCAGGCGGGCGATGCGGTCGAAGGAATCGGGGCTGCGCAGGTTCAGGTTTTCCAAAAAACGGAGCGACGTGACGGCTTCACGCCAAGTGCCGGACTCCGTGGCGGCGCGGTGGTCGGCACCCGGCGTGTCATAGTGTGACGGCTGTGCCGTGCTACTGCGCAACGCCGCCGCCAAGCGGGCCAAGTCGCCAGCATGGAGGCCGAAAAAGTCGGCGTGCAGCAGCCGGAACAGCCGGTGTTCTCCGGCACGAGGGCTGCGGGATTCCTCGTCGAGATAGCAGAGCAGTTCGCGCAGTTGCTGCACGAGGGGCAGGTCGAGCGCGTTCACCGGCCGTTTGGCCTGGTAGGCGATGTTTTTTTTGCCCAGCAACGCCATGAGGCGGTCGGCTTGCCGGTGTTTGGCGTAGATGACGGCGATCTCCTCCGGCTGTGTACCTGCGCGGACAAGGTCGGCGATTTTCTGATGCACATGGCGCGGCTCCAGGACATCCCTTCCGATCGCGTGGAGGAGTCGGCGCGTGAGGTCCTCGCCGAAGTGGACGGACGCGACTGGTGGAGCGTGAAGTGCGGAAGCCTCTCGCACGGCATGGCGAAGCGCGTGCAGCTGGCGCAGGCGCTCATCGGCGACCCCGAGGTCGTCCTCCTCGACGAGCCGACGGCGGGCCTCGATCCGCGCGTCGCGTACGAGGTGCGTCAGCTCATCAAGTCGCGGAAGGGGCGTTGCACGCTCGTCGTTTCGAGCCACAACCTCCAAGAGCTCGAGGAGATCTGCGACGGCGCGGCGATCTTGGATCGAGGG
>JBEBHD010000131.1:0-14443 GCA_040080915.1 Saprospiraceae bacterium | reverse complement strand
GGGAGGGCAGGAACGGGCAGAGCGATTGCCATGCGGTCGAACAGCCAAGGGGGGCTTCGGCCTTTGTGTTTTTGGCGTTTGGGCGGAGGGCTTTCGGGCTTGGCCGAAATTATTACGGGTCAGATAAACCTAAAACTTGGCTAAGTGCCTGAAAAACAAGCCGTAGTTGGAGTTTGAATTTTTGGCGCTGTATTGGCCAATACAGGTTAAAGTTGCCCGGCAGCAAATTGAAATTATCTACGAATAACAAAAACAAAACAAGATGGTCTTCGCCGTAATAGTCGCCGCAATCGTTGCCTACCTGATTTTCGCTGACGTGATGGAGGCACGCAATTCAAATCATTCCAACAGCCAAGGTCAGCCCTCGCATGCCCACCCGAACCTCATGAGCTACAACAACCCGTACTATCAGCCCGGCCCGGTATTTTCACCCACACGCCGCTATGTGTGGGACGGAGAAAAGTGGGTACGCAACGAAACCTACTTCGGTGCCGGGTTTGCCCTTGGTCTTTTATTCGGTATCGGCCTTTTGGCCTACATCCTCATCTTTTGACACTTGGAACGGCCAATAACCGCCTACCATTTTACTCAACACCATTGTCATGTACACGATCTACACCTCGACCCTTGGCCTCAAAACA
Organism: Saprospiraceae bacterium; assembly: GCA_040080915.1. Classification (GTDB taxonomy): domain Bacteria; phylum Bacteroidota; class Bacteroidia; order Chitinophagales; family Saprospiraceae; genus M3007. The sequence goes on along the minus strand of JBEBHD010000131.1, from coordinate 13,802 downwards.
GCGCTACCGCAAAGAGACCCCACCCCTTGCTACAGACCGCCACCAAGCCTCTTCCTCAAAGGGCCATCCCATCCACCGATTCGTTCACCTTTTTGCAAACTGCTAACTGTCATGAAATGGCTATTTCAAACACCCGACCTGCTTTGGCCGATGCTTCAGAACTTTTTTGGAACGCAATCAACTGCCTTTGCTTTCCCGACAGGCTCCACAGCCTCTCGGGCACAACAACCCGAACGATCCATGTTCGCTTTTTTGAGGTTTTATTTTCATCCGCCCGGGCCGTTTTCCTCTCCCGAAGGCTATATCTGGGACCCGAATCGGCGGCGATGGATACCGAACCGCTCGGGGGATGGCCTGCTTGGATTAGTTTTGGGTATCTTGGTAACTCTTGGACTACTTTCTCTGCTTGGATACCTGTGACATCGGGGTTCGATGGCGGCACTGGCAATCATTCCCCACCACCGAAACGATCCAACCTGCTGATCGGGGCGGCAAAAAAACCGCTCCGATCCTTCCCGACCTGCGTCGTTTTGTCGCTGCTAAACAACAGGCAGGTTTTTTTATTTTTTTCGTGCGACGGCGATATCTTTCGGCTTTTTCCGAAAATATTTCGGGTGCCAAAATGCCTGTTATTACTTAAAGCAGTGAAAACTAAACACTTGGAGCAATTGATCGCATTTTAGGTATTGGCTTGATTTTAGACAATTTGTCTTGTCACTCCGTTCAATTTCAACCTTTTCAAACCACACTTTTATCCTTCATCCTTGACGCGCAACATCATGGAATCCGTAAAGCAGGAATTTACTACAACAAACATTACGGTCTTGCCCGGAGAGATCGTCCAACTCATAGGCACCACACCCGACTCCTGTATCATTTTCAGACAGGACGTGCCGACCAAGCCCAGTAGCCTCGTGGTTTATCCTGAGAAAAAAGTCTCCCAAACACGGGCTTTCCCAACATTTCATTCCGATACGATCGCCGTGCTCTTGGAGCGTTGGCTGGCAGACGTGCCAATTCGCTCGTTCCAAAAGATTATCGCCAAGATGGGACTGGAAGGCGCGGCTCCAATGCTCGTCCAGAGCGCGGATACCGATGTTTGTTTTCGCTTGAACATGTTAAAAGCCGTGCTGGAAGGCAAGCAGGTCATTCAGGTGGTATCGCCCTGGAAAGTCTCGGATGTGACCGATTTCATGCTGGCCATACAGGAATTTGCCGTTGATCAGGCTGAACAGCGTTCCGAGGATGCACCGGCATTTGTGGTTTACGACGGGGACGAATCCACGGGAATCAGCATCGTTGCCAACGACATATTGGTTGTCGAAGCGGGACAGGTCAAAAGGCGTTTGGTATTGCTTTGACGGATTTATCGCCAGAATTGCGCAGTTGGTCAAATGTTTGGTTGGGGCGGCTTGATTCGAAACTATTTCGGGCATAGACTTGTACCTCAAAACAAACTGGATCGCGTATGACCGATGAACGCAAACAAGGCATGGAGGCGACCCGCAGAAAACTTGAAACAGAATTGGAAAACCTTCTTCAGTGCCTGGCTCTGGGCACGTCTTTGGAAGTATGTGTCTTCGCACTTTCAAGGAAAAAGTTTTCCAATATCAGCATTCGTGGATTTTTTGTGTACGCCCTGTACGAGTACATACGGGAACAGGCGCGTTTGGAAGGGCACAAACTCCAATTGACACGACGGAAAAGATTGTTCGACACCCAGTTGCCGTTGGTTTTCGAGCTCATCATTTCGGCGCAGTACTTGGTCAACCAGATTCTTGACGGCAAGGGAGGCGTGCTCAAAAACCAAACATATGACATGGCCAAAGTCAAGGAAAATACCTTGGCGGCCTCCTACCTGAAGGATGTGTTGTACGAATACGTCGAAACGACGATCTTCCCCAATGAAACCCGAAAAGCCCAAACGGTGCAGCGATACATCCGGCAGGCTTTTCAGATCGTAGACGAAGGACAGCTCCTTGAACAACGCTACAGCAGTTTCGTGAACTTCCAAAACGGGTTCGCGATTCCGCCGCCTTTCAGCGCGTTCGCTTCCCGACTCTTGAATCAGGAACTGGAGGACGAATTATGGAATACATTCCAGAATGCCGGTTTGAGCAATGCCCACGAATCGTTCACGCGATTTTACCTACAGCGGGTCTTTTGCACCAACGCCGCCCCCTTCGCCCTGATGACCGACTTAGTGCTGGATCTGACCGGCTACGACGGCCCCCAGCGCGAAAACATCCGACGTTTTGGCCGTTCGTTCGGCATGTTGGCCCAATTAGTCAACGACCTGACCGACCTGCTGCCCATGCGCTTCGAACAAGACACCATAGCCAAAATACCCGAAGATGCCTACAGCGACCTCCGAAACGACAACATCACCCTGCCCCTCATTTTTTTCTTAGACCAAAACCCCGACTACCCGTACCCCTCGCTCCGACACGACCTGCACACCTCCGAAAAACAGGATGCCGTATTTGAATTGCTGAAACCCTTGTGCCGTACCACACTGATCCCGATGCTACGGGAGTGGGCAGGACAGACAAAAAGAACTTGGTTGAGCAGAGGCAACCCCAACTACGCGTTTTTCGGCGATGTCATCAGCATTGCGAGGAACGGTCGCTACTTCAACCACTTTGGAAAAATTGAAAAGAAACAACCCCCGGATTCTTTGAAACCTGACAGCGCCCTAAACCAATCTGGACCGTAATCCAACTGCATTTTAATATCTCATGAAAAAAGTACGCCTTTATGACACCCGAACGCAAGCAATTGATGGAGGAGACGCGAATCCGCATCTCTGAAGAATACAGCCGGATCAGATCCCTCAACAGGCTGAATCCGCAGCTGGAGGGCAGCATCTTCGAACTGTTGACCCGGCGTGTGACCAAATGCTACGGTGTGCGCAGCTACTTTGTAGCCACACTGTACCGGTACATTCAAAAAAAAGCCGAACAGGAGGGGCTTGAACTGGCTCGCCGCCCTGAACAGCTGTTTACTACCCAGTTGCCCTTTGTCGCCGAGGGTATCATCACCGTGCAGTATCTGGAAAACCAGATATTGGACAGCAAGGAAAATACCCGGGGCTGCGCCAAAGAAGCCCAGCGGCTGCGTGACCAAAAACTGCTGTCCAGCCACTACCTGAAAGATTTTTTGTACGAGTATATTGACCTCCACATACTGCCCGACGACCCCAAGGCCAACCGACGCGTGACCCGCACTGTGCGCCGGATTTTTCAATATGTGGACATTGGCCAAATGGTGCAGGACGAGTGGGGCACGTCTGATTGGTTTGAAAAAGGCCACAAAAACGAGCTTCCGATCTCGGAAGAGATAGATACCTTCATCGGCAGGGACATCGTTCGTACCTACTGGCGAACGATAAACAACCAGCACCGTTTCGAGGAGGGCCAAGGCCAGTTCGTTCGCAATTACCTCCGACGGGTGTACCTGACCAGCGGGGCGCTTTTTGTTTTGATGGCGGAATTAGTCATGGATATTTTGCAGTATGAGGGACAGGCCAAGAGGGACATCCTGAACATGGCGGCTTCCATCGGCTTGATCGGCCAAATTTCAAACGACATCGTTGATTTTTTTCCCCACGGCACTGTCTCCAAAAACCCGCAGGATGTTTTCGCCGACATCCGAAATGATGTTGTCACCCTTCCCTTGGCCCTGTATCTGGGGAGCGAAAACGCCCACGGGTTGGACGACCTCCGCTTGGATGCCGACGTGGCCTTGAGAGAAATCAACCGCCACCTCGCCGAAGCCATTCCGGGCTTGCTGCTGTACAAAAACCTGTCGGCTTGCCTTTTGCAAGCAGTGAATATCGCCGGTGAACTGCGGACAGAATCCCAAACGTACTTTGACTTGGATATTCCCGAAGGCATTCTATTGGAAGATATGAACAGCGTAGTCTGCACTAAGTACAATCCAACATTGCGCAGGCTTATCCCCCTGTTGAACACCCTGTCCCAAACCAGGGGTAATGCCGTACAGCAACCCTCGAAGCCGGCTGCGTCTACCCGCCCACTCTCTTATACTCAACCGAGCACCCACCATGACAACCGACCTGCGTCCTTCCAAACCGCCGAAATACCTGCACCGGGAGTATCGGAACGTATTTCCACTGCCTCTGGCCGACAAGTTTTTCAACATGCTGCAAGACCGCTTGCAGATGGTGGTGGAAAACGTCCTGTTCGAGGGCGATACGAGATTTTCATTGCTGATCAACATCGTCGGCCGGAGTAGGGAGCAACGGTACCTGCGGAACGAAAGCCCGGACTTCGTCTATGCAGGCTTGGACATGCAAAAGGAACTGCTGGGCCGGGAAGCACTGGATCGTTGGGGGAAAATGCCCGAGGATACCGCCGAAATACGGCAAGCCTGGAAGTATTTGGCCGAAACGACCATCAAACAGGAAAACTCAGAGGTCAGTAAATCTTTTTACCAAAAAATCAAGAACGGCACGCTTGGGCTTGAAGACATCGGCACGATCGAGACACTGAAGGACTATTTTGCTAAGGACACGAAAACCTACACCGAAGAACAACGCGCCGAGCGAGCCATCCTGTCGAACTATTTCGACATCAAGGAGGACTTGTTTTTGGCCATTCCTCTTTTTGGCTTTGCCGAGTTTGATGGTGTCGTGTACATCGTGTTCAAGAAAGAACTGACAAAGAATTTTTCGCCAGCCGCACCAGAAAAAGTCGGGCGCAGTTTGATCTGGACATTGTTGCGGGCCTTTATTGCGGAATACGACGGCCTGTTTTTGGACTGGGACCTGGAAGGCGAAAACGTGGAGAAAATATCGGCTATTAACGAGTTCGTGACCACAACCATAATGAATGAAGGGCTTGACGAGCACTTTGGCCTGGGAAAAGCCCCCCTCGTCGCGGAGCTCCGCCTGCTCCACTACTATCGCACCCACCGCACTTACCTCAAGTCCCGCATCGATACCGGTGAGGATGTGCCCGGAAAGATGCAGCAGCAGTACATCACCCACGCCGTATCGTCCATCTTAGTGGACTCCTACGCACACAATGTGAGCGCACATGCGCTCAGCACGCTGTCATGGTGGTACTACCGCCGCGCCAAAATGCTGCGCGACGAGGAGGTGGACTGGGACGCGCTTGTTGCCTATCTCCGGAAGGACAAGGAAATAGATGAAAACCTGCTGAAAGCCTTCGCTTCCAACATCGAAAAGCGCCGCGAAAAACGCAGGGAACAGGCCCGAAATGCGAACCAATTGATGGCTGATGTGCCCAAAGAGGCCATCCGCGTGGAAGACGGCGAAAGAGTCATCCGCTACCCCGGCTCACTGGCTCGTGAGCTGGCCCAGCTGCTGCGCTTCCTCACGGAAAAAGGCGCGTACTGGAGCGGTGTGGCCCGCGATGCCAACGTGGGCGGCAAGGTCAGCACCCTGTACAGCATCCTGTGGTACGACTTCATCAACAACCCGTTTTACGTGGGCACCATCGCCAAAACGGAGGACATCCTGAAAGTCCACCTGCGCATCGTGCTATACGACAAGGAAACGGAGGAGCAACGCACCAACCAAACCTATTACCACGACAAAACCTTTCAGCCCGAAAATAACGGCATCTTCGCCACCGTTGACCTGGCCGACCCCTACCACGAACTGCACAATGACCCCACCAAAACCCACGACGAGGTGCGAAGCGCGTTTGTGAAAAAAGGCGAAGATTTCGACCGGCTCAAAGACAAATTGAAGGCTATCAAGATTTTTTTTCCCGGTGGCATCGTCGGGCGGCATGCCTTTTTCACCATGATCGAAAACGAGATGCGCAACGTGAAGCACTACGACCGCGAAAGATTGCGGGAGCTGCAAGAAAACGGCCTAACTGTGGCATTGGGCATTCAGGAGTGTAGCCTGCACGGGTCGCAAAAAGGCGAAATCTATCGCTTCAGTATTTGGCTCGAGGCCCCTTCCGACCTCAACAAGGGCGGCGAGCATCTACTGCTCCGAAAATGGGTCATGTTGCGCGAGAGCATCATCAACGACGCGCGATCACCCAAATTAGGCGGCAGCTATCAGGACAAAGTGTGCGCCAGTTTCCTGTTCAATGGCTTCTTCTCTCATGTCCAACGTGGCGACAGAAACCCCGACCGCGACACACGCTTCGACACTACGCGTGACCAAAACTACTACCCTTGGGTTCGACCGGCGTGCAGCACGGAGGAAAACGAAATCCCGAACGGACACCGTGACTACAAAATCTCGTACAACAACCCTTCCGAGCCCATCATGGTCAAAAAAAATCCGGACGATCCCTACTCCCCGGAACGAGAAGAAATTCGCCCAATGCCCTTCCCAAACCTGCCCCGGTTCGGATATGCCAAAAAAGTATTCTACCTCTGGCGTGGCGAAACCCTCCTGGACTGGGCGGCCTCGCCCAAAGGCCAAATCAAGACCGATGCCTCTTGGGACAATCCTTCTCGCTACACCATCGTCAACCTGCCGGGTAACGCGCCGGACGACGCAGTTGATGACCTGCGTCATGAAAAGGGCGTGGTGCGCATTGTGCAGGGTGTTGATCCGGCAAGCACGGATCGGTTTACGGAGGCTTATACCAAGTGGTTGAGCCTTTTGTTCGGGCCGGGTGTAACGGCCCTGCGATTGGACGAACGTAAACCCAGCGACCCAAGCTTGTCTCCACACTATGATTTGGTATTGGATTACAGCAGCGCAAGCCCGTCTTTCGAACATTGTCCTCACGATCAAGGCATGCCCGCTCATATTCGCTCTTTGTTCTCGTCAAGCCATGTCGTTGAAATTGTACATAAGGGTGACGAGATCGAAGAGCGCAGATTGGAGGCTCGTTACCGAAACCACGGCATTTACCGCAGTTTCTTTTCCCCGAAAGACTTCAACACCATTCCCGAACCACAAAAAACGCACCGCATGCTTGAGTTTTTCGAAGTGCTGAAAACCCGCGTGTGCGTGTTCGACAACCGAGTGCAGCACCGCCTGCGCATTGACGACCAGAAGATAACCAATGGGGAAAAAACGGACGATCCGTACCGCCTTATGCTACGCGACAAACTGCATTTGGGCGTGTACAATGAAGCGTTGGAAAAAGATGCCGTCGGCTCGGAAACTGTACCGGCCTGGTTGTCGCAACTGGACGAAAACGATTGCGAATTCGTGAAAAATTGCCATTTTTTAGTCATGCACCTGTCGTTCATCGAGCGTATCCTGGAGCATGGGCTGCGGGGGCAAAAGGGCGATACCTCGGATGTGGGCGATTTCATTGACCGGCACCTGTTGCCGTTCGTTGGCCGACGCGACAATTTCTTTTTGGTCATCACTACCGGGCGGGGCCGAAACGAATGGTGGAGCAACATAGGGGGTGAAAAACACAAGGACAAGGGCTTTACGCGCTTCGTGCTCTTCCGCCCCGTGGAGTCGCTGCTCGCCGTGATCGAAAACTCAGTGAACATGCAGGACGACATCGAACTCAAATACCGCATTTCCAAAGTGCTGTACGGTTCTTAAAATACGGTCAAATGTCAAACGAAAAGCAGATCGCCATAGTCGTGTGGCACTGGAGCGAAGCCATAAGCAACCAGCTCCCGCCCGGTCAGAATTGGGATTGGTGGAGCGTGCATAGCAGCAAAGCGGAACTTGTTCGGGCTGACCTTGACGAAAAAATAACCCGTGCAGAGGTATACGATTGGTTGGCAGAACTGGCCCGTAAGCGCATCGAATCAAATGCAGATAAGGTGCTTTACTTGCTGCACACCTCGTCGCCGCACAACTTTGACGAGTCCGCCCGGTTGGAACTGGCCCGGTGCCTGCAGTTGCCCTCCGATCGGTTGCGCGTCCGGCTATTCGGCTTGAGCGGCAGGCGTCTTGGCCCGGCTTATTTTGGTGTCTATTCCACTCTGGGTGTTTTAGGCCGCAGAGGCAATCTCCCGGCTTCTTATTCCATTACACTTCCAGACGGTAGGCGCGAAGAAGTTTGGTCCAACCTCGTCGTGGATGCCTCCCAAAAACTGCTCAACCCCAAACACCTCGAACACCTCTGGGCCTGCTACTGGGAAACACCCTTCACCACCCTGTGGCGCTTGGAGGAGGACTTTCAGCAGCACACAATGGGCTATGATTTTCAGTTGACCCACCCGCCACGCAACCTCCGGGAGTACCTTCGGCAAGACCCGCTGCTGTGGCACAAACTCATCTCGTTTGCCAACCGGGAGGACTTGGCCACAGACCCCCACCTGTTGCGCGCCGCCGCCGACTGCCGCGCCGACAACCATTGTTCGCACCTCAACTGGCTCGAAGAAAATGCACTTTCCGAACGCCTCAGCAGGCTGCGCGACTATGTGGCCGATTTGCTGGACGAAGGGCCGTCGGCCGCAGCCTTGTCGGACCATGAGCATATTGATCATATTTCAAGCGAACTCAAGGCGATCGTGGAATTGCTGCCCCCCAACCTCCGGCTATCATGAAACGAGCGCTTTTTTTCCCGGGTACCCGGCTCTCGCATGTGGCCTCGCGGGCCGGGTATTTTGAGGCTAACGGATATGCACTGGAACCGTACAGCCCCGAAGGCCTGCCGGGTGCGAACCTGTTTATCTTAGCCACGCCCGTGTATGTGCCGGAATCCGATGCTTATGTGGCACCCGACGAGGTGTGGCGACGGTACTTGCGCCACAAAAACCCCACATGCAAGCTCCTGCGAACGGGCCTGGGATCGAGCGCCGCCGACAAAAATTTTTTCAACTGGCTGCGCCCGCCCGATGCGCTGGGGGCATTTGTCGAGCAGTGTAGTTCCGTTTCCTCCGGCCCCATGCCCCCGACCGGCCACTCCGACACGCTGGAAAACGTGTGGACAAAATTCTGGGACGGGCACGACCGCAGCGGGTTCTCGTTCCATGCCATAGATTTGCGGAACAATGCCTTGATTTACTCCGAGCGGATACCCAAAAAAGGCGAGCGAGGATTTGAACAAGTAAAAGCCGATCTGATAGCGATAGGCACGCCCGATATGGCCGCCAAGGCGCTTCGCAGCTGGGAACGTTACCGCCCTTTTTGGAAAGCTTCGCCGTTTGAGCAAAACATGGAACGCGTGGCCGAATGTTTGCTACCCCTGAAAACCGACCTGAAAACCGTCGAAAACGCTGCCGACATGAGCCACCACCTAAAGACGCTGTTTGATGCCATCGAGGCGGCCAACAAATTGCTACAGGCACTGCTGCCGTATTTCAAAATGGAAAAAACGCCATGAGCAAAGAAAAAGAAAACGTGCTCATCGTAGATGACGAACCGGTTTTTCACCTTCAAATGCGTGCCGCATTTGAGGACTACTACTGGTTTGACAGCGCCAAAAGCGCCCGGCAGTTGTGGGAAAAACTAAACGAAGGCACGCACTACCACCTGCTCATCTTGGACCTTCGATTGGACGGCGACGACAAAAATGTGGGCTTCGACCTGCTGCCCCAAATCGCGCAACAACGTCCCGATCTCCCCGTGGTGGTGGCCACCAAGGAGAGTGACCCGGCCGCTGCCGTGGAGGCCATTGAAAAAGGAGCAAAAAACTTCCTGTTCAAGGGCACCTTTGAGCCGAAGGCATGGCTGCAAAAATTTAGGGATGCCATCAACTCCGCAAAGGCCCCCTTGCTGGAAAAAGAGATCAAGCAGCAACGGGAAAAAATCGAGCAGCAGCAGGAAAAAATCAAAGCAATCGAGAGCGAGACGTACCCCTTCATTGGCGAATCGGCAAGGATTAGAGAGATAAAACAGCTCCTGCGCGAGATTGCCAAGGAACCGAAAGTGACCGTGCTGCTTACCGGCGAAACCGGTGTCGGCAAAGAGATCGCCGCCCGCTTCCTGCACCAGCACAGCCCCCGGCACAACAAGCCCTTCGTGGGCGTGAACCTCTCCGCGCTGCCCCCCGACTTGGTGGAAAGCAACCTGTTCGGCCATGCCAAAGGTTCGTTCACCGGTGCTCTGCGCGACCACAAAGGCTACTTCGAGCAGGCCGCAGGCGGCATCTTGTTGCTTGATGAGATCGGCGAAATCAGCCACCCCACTCAGGTCAAACTGCTGCGCGTGCTGCAGGAAAGGGTGCTCCAGCGCGTGGGCGACGAGCGGCTGATCCCCTTTGACGTGCAGGTGCTGGCGGCCACGCACCGAACCCTCCCGGCAGAGGTGGAAAAGGGCAACTTCCGGCAAGACCTGTACGAGCGCATCAAGACCTGGACCATCGAAATCCCTGCCCTGCGCGAGCGCACGGAGGACATTTTTCCCCTGATGGAGCACTTCATGGGCCTGCAGATTCCGGGAGTGAAGCCTTTCGAACTGTTGGACAGCACGGCCACGAGCTGCTTGACGGACTACGCCTGGCCGGGCAACATACGCGAACTGAAAGGAGCAGTGGATTACATGCTTTTGCGCCGTCGGTTGTTTCATAAAGAAAAAATTGACCTTGACTGTCTGCCGGAAGAAATCCGATCCAACCGTCCTATCGTGGTGCCCGGCACTGCACGCAACTCGCGGGGCGAAAGGGCTGCCCCCCAATTCGACAGCCGGGAAGAAAGCAAAGCCTATACCGAGCTCGTGCTCATCGAAGAAGCCTTGCGGCAGTTTTACGGCAACAAAACGCTCGCTGCCGAACACCTCGAATACAAAGGCACCGACGGTATGCTGTACAAGGTGCGCACCTGCTACAAAAAATTCCCCCGCTTATTCGAGCACTTTCCGAATGTCCGCAGGGAGTATGCCCAAATCATTAAATAACGCTTCGCCATGCTCCCCGCGCCAACGCCCGCCCGGCGGTATTCCCTGCGTTTTTTTGCGGCGGATGCCGCCAATGAAATCCGCCCGCTGCACCTCGCCGAACCAGGTGGAACTCTCGTGGTTGGAAACGAACCCGAAATGCTGCGCTACGACGCGCTGGCACGCTGCATCGCGGATGCATTGAGCACCAAGGTTGAGGCATTTCCGGTTTTTTCCCGAATAGTTCCACCCACCAACCCGATGGCGGATTCGGACGGAGTCGTGGATATTCTGTTAGCCCGCACCGACCACCTCTGCCATCCGCGTTTTTTCCTGAACCTCTCGCACGGCCCCTTGCGGCGCACCGATCCGCCCATCGGCGAACAATCGGCTGGTGCCAAGGTATCCGACTTTATCCCCAACCCGGTCGTAACCCTTTGCCCTGCCGACCTGCTGGCCATGTACGAGGAAACCACCGGCTCGGCACACGAAACAGAGGCCCAAACCCGCCACTGGCAAAAAGAGCGCGAGAGCCGTAGCGTGCTGTATGCGCTCGGCATGGACCATCGGGCGAAGTTTTTGGACGCTTCCATCTGGCACCGCTATGTGCGCACGCAGGGCAACTGGCTCCCCGACTTTGCCTCGGTGCTGACCGACCTGGTGCGCTGCGCCGACCTGTACCTGTACGATGCCCCCGCAGCCCTCGCCACTTTGGAGTTTAGCTGCCGTATGCTCCGAAATTCCTTCATCGCCAATTTTAGCGACAGGGGGCACCAAGAGGCCGTCACGCCGTTCAAGTTTCATTCCGAAACGGTCATGGCCCGAAAAGCCCGAAACTTGCAGGAGACGTTTTTGGGCAAAGTCCGCGAAAACGGCTCGCGCCTTTCCGATCTGCGCTGGAATGTGCTCATGGTGGACGATTACGCGCACCGCAAATTAGTGCTCCGGGGCACTACTGCCGCCGGGCAGGGCGACGACATTCCCACCAAAAAAAAGATCATCGAGGCCGCCTTGGCCGTTTCGCCGGATTGGAACCTGACCGACAACCTGCACATCGAAATCACCCGCGACGAACACAGGGTCATTTCCAATGCCATTGATTTGCTGAAAAAAACTGGCGGTCCCGCGTTCGACATTATTTTGCTGGATTACCTACTCGGCGAAAGCGAGGTTTATCCCCAAAGCGGCCTCAAGGCTTATGGACACGAGTTTCTTTTGGAACTTGCCACCAGCGGCGAGCGTCATACCTTTCGGCGCGGCCCCATGGGACGCTATTGGATTTTTCCCATCTCCTCCTTCCCCTTCGCTTTCTCGGACAAGCTACACCAAATGAACCTCGACAGCTCCACCGAGCAGTGGCACATTGCTTCTGGCGGCGACCCTATCACCACACCCGCTCTTTTCAGAGTAAATTTGTTGCGGCTTTTGATCCGGCAAATCGGCGAGTTCTACCTCCACGAGGCTGCTCTCGAACGCTGGTTGGACCGCTTCGAGCGCATCTCCGCCAAAAATGAATGGACCTATGCCTTGCGCAGGCAAATAGCAGCCGACCGCACCAAATCAAGTTTACTCGCTCTTGAACGTCAGGGCGGTTCGGCTTTTGGAGAGCGGATGGAGCGTTTTTTGGGCCAACAGCCGAAGTATGCTCTCTTCTGGAAAAACTTTAAAAAATGGCTAAAAAAACTCGATAAGTACCAGATCGGCGAACCCACTGAGGTATTGTTCGCCGAGTTGGACAACGTTTTCCCTGGTGATTGGGAACGCAGTGTGGGTGACCGGCTGCGCCGGCAGTTATACAAAATCGTTCGAGACGCATCGGCGGAGCTGGAAAAATTGACATGCCAACTCGCTGTTACCGGCAACAATGCGCTTGTTTTCAAGGATAAAAAATTGTTCTACTTTCCCCCTGATTTGCACCTCATCCACACTGGGGTTCAGGTGGTTGATTTATCGGGCAACGACTTGGCCATTTTTTCGATAAAGCCAGATCAATGGCCCGATTTGACCAAACTTGATCTTTCTGGCAACAGGGATTTGGAGTGGATTTCGGTTGATGAACTGCTAAAAAGAAACCTGATCGAAATCAACTTGTCCGGCACAAAAATCTCCGCCTCGCTTGACCGGGACAACCTATCCGCCTTCGACACAAAGGGGGTGCGCAAACTGCTGAAAAGTATCCCTCATGCAAACGGCAATGCTTCCAAATTCCCCTTAAATATTTTTATCGCCAATGCCTTGGCAGACAATGTTTACCGGGACAAATTAGTAGCCCATTTGGCGGTGCTCAGCCGTCACGGCATTATTGATGTTTGGCACGAAGGCCGCATCCTGCCAGGCGCGAACCATGCGGAGGAGCGAAGTGATGCATTGCAGGCTGCTGAAATTGTTTTGTTCTTGGTCAGTGCTGATTGGTTCGCTGACTCGAAAGCGGCGCAAGACGAGCGGCTTGTTCAAAAAAGATGCGATGAGGGGCTGTGTCACGCCTTCCCTGTCTTTGTCCGCAGGTGTGATTTGAGCGGCCATTGGCTGGGCAAAATACAGGGTCTGCCCGATGGCCCTGACCGCCCGATCGCAGAATGGCAGCACGAAGACGATGCCTTTGCGCAGGTTGTGGCAGGATTACAGAAGATTCTCCGCCCCGCTTCCGGCTTGAACGATCTCCAGTTACTTGGAGGCTGATCAGCCCCTCGCGCCCCCACCTCTGACGCACACCCGTTCCAACAGCCCAGGCTCCCCACCCCTCGTTCCGCAAGCAACGCTAGCAGGTATTTCCCACCCTTGCCTACCTTCGCGCCGCTTTTTCCACAACCGCAACCAGAAACCATCCAACCAGAAACCCGCCAACCCGCTTATTCATGTTCAACAAAAAAGGCTTCAAAAACGAAACCCTGCTCCACCTGTACGAGCAATTGGTGCGCCCGCGCCTCATCGAGGAAAAAATGCTGAACCTGCTGCGACAGGGGCGCATCAGCAAATGGTTCAGCGGTATCGGTCAGGAGGCCATAGCCGTTGGCGCGGCTTGTGCGCTGCTGCCCGACGAGGTCATTTTCAC
>JBEBHD010000349.1:0-3848 GCA_040080915.1 Saprospiraceae bacterium | reverse complement strand
CGGCAGAGTTCGAGCCTGAAATCTTGAGTTGATTCCCCACGCATTCGATCACCACGATGCGCGTATTTTGGCCGAAGGCAAAAACGGCGGCAAGGCAGAAGGCGGGCAAAAAGGAGAATTGTTTTTTCATGATTGGTTGGTTTTATGCGTGAAATGAAAGGTGGCGGTTCAGTTTATTCTGCATCCAGGTCAAGGCATTTAATCAAGCGCTCCATCGGTATGGCGTAGGTGAGTGGGCCTTCGCCGGCAACGACCATAGCAACAGCCTGTTTCTTTGCATCAATTACCACCGCACCGGAATCGCCTTTTTGGGTTAAGGACTGAGTTTCATCGGCCTTGTTCTTGAGGCAGAGTAAGTCGTCCAAAGCAATTATTTTGCTGCCATACTTGATGCGGACGCTGTTTTCGCGGCAATGCAAAACGCCCGCGCCGGGGGGGGATTTGGCTCCGTTCACGCTCAGCGGATCGTCTTTGGCCACCGAGGTCGAATCGCCGATAGTGAACTCGCCGTACGCCGCGTCGTTGTTGCGGTAATCCAATTCAGGGATCAGTTCGACAACCGCCCCGTCTATCCGATTGTTGATCTTGCCGTCAACCAGTCTTCCGATCAGGACAGGGAATTCTTCGGAGAGCACTTTCCCAAATACCTTGTTTTGGTTGTCGGTGGTGTTGCCCAAATTCACCCAGCCGTGCGCTTCGGTGCGCAGTACATGGTAGCAGGTAACCAGTACCGCCTTGCCTTTTCTTTTGGAAAAAAAACCTAGGGTACCCCTGTTCCTTGGCGAGGCGAGATTGAACGTCCAATCCCCCACCCATAAACTCCCATCGCCCAACGGCGTGGCGTAGTCGGCGTTCGGCACCAATTTGATCTTGATCGGGTGCAGGGTTTTCACCGTGTCGCCTTCGAGGTAGTCGAATTCGTACTGCCGGAGAGGTTCTATGTTGTTGCCCCTAGCGCGAATTTCGAGGTATGAGGTGCCGTTTTTGTCGAAGGCCCGGGCGATGGAGACGATGTCGGAAAACTGGGCGAGCAGCCGATCCTTGTGCCGCTCGAACACGGCCAGCACCGGGTCGTCGTACTTGGCCGCCAAGCGCTGGTCGAGGCTTTCCAAATCGGGGCTGCGGAAGGTGGCCTCGTCGGCCAGTTTGCGGCGAAGCCGTTTGACCTCGTACAGCGTCTCGAGCAGGTCGTGAAAAAACTTGGACCCGAACGTGAGTAGGAATCCAGTGGCCAGACAGCCGAAAACTTGGTAAAGCAGGTCAATTGCTTCCCATTGGTAGCCCGACCAACCCAACTGCTGGTGCGGGTTTCCGCTTAAAAAAATGGCGAACAGGTTGGCCTTAAACGACAAAGCAATGACAAACCCGACCAGAATGCTCAGTTTCGTGATGGCAAACTCAATCTTGGTCTTGTCCTCCGTTTCAACCTGCTTGATCCTGGATTTCGCCAAATCGGAAACGTCGTCCAGAACGGCCAACGTGCGGAGCATTCGGGCGATCACCTTTTGCAGACGGGTTTTCGAACGTCGCCGTTTGCCGGTTTTTCGCAATGGACCTTCGATCACGTTGATGTAAGAACGCAAAAACGTGGTGACCTTCTCGGTGATCTGGCTCAGGATGAGCAGAACAATGCCCGTGTAAATTAGGGAGTCCAGTAAAGTGGAGTCGTTCATAAGGCAAAACGCAGGAGGGTATATGGAAAAATCTCTCGCAAACGTAATGCACAAATTCAAAACAACTTCAATGTGTGGCGATTATTTTTTGGGCACTTGGGGTGCAGTTGAAAACACGACTTTACCCTCCGCCCAACAGCACCTGCAAGGCCTCCGCGCAGGTCGCGTCGTCGAACAGCGCCTCGACGGGAATCTCAAAACCGGGAACGGCCTTGCTCGTCACCGTGTGGCCGACCAGGAGCTTGCTGGCGGGCAGAAAAAAGGTGTCGTTGCCCGAGCGCAGGTATTGTTCCAGCGTCTGGCGGACAGGGTCCACGATCCAGTATTCCCGCACGCCGTGCGCGGCGTAGTCGGCCAATTTGATGCCCCGGTCAATCTTGGCCGTGCTTTTGGAAAGGATTTCCACGACGAAGTCGGGTGCCGGAAAAACCATCTGTTCGTCATCAAAGGCCTCGGCCCGCTCGCGGAAAAAAAAGACGATGCCCGGTTCGTAGTCGTTGCGGGTGAGGCCGATCAGGGCCTTTTCGATCATGACGATGCCCAGTTTTTTTAAACGGGTGTACACCCCCAACAGGGTGGATAGGTTCTCGGAGGAGCGCAAGTGCCTGCGCTTGACAGGCGAGTGCAGCACGATCTCGCCGTTGATAAACTCGGCTTTTTTGCTCTCGTCAAGCCATTGCCGAAATTCCGTTCGGCGGCGGGCCTCGTCCTCGAGGTGGGCTTTGATTTGCTGGAAAAGGTCCGGCAGGTCGGGCCGGGCAAACAAATCGCGAGCAACGGAAATAGCGGTCATGCGGTCGTGTTTTTTTTAAGCGAAAACAAAGGTAAGGAACGGTGCTGAAACAAATGCAAAACCGCTTTGCCCGGAAATTTTAGCCAAGTAAGAATTGCCTCGAAATGCGGACATTTGGGCTTTGGGCTAGCAAACCGACTCCGATCGCTGCCTAACTGCCAGCCACCAAGACAACAGCCTAAACATGTTGACATTCTTCACAAAAAACACCCTCACTGCCATGAAATGGTTTGGATTAACTGCCCTTTTTGGCTGCGGTTCCGGCACCGCTGCCGTCAAGCGCGGAAGCCTGACGAACACCGGACGGCAAGCCTTGGCAGGCAAAGTTTTTGAAGAACACGCCACGCCCGGCGCTCATCGCCAGCATCCACAGTATGTACGCGCCTACCGATCAAACAGCGCCTCCACAAACGCTCGCTTGTTGAAAATCTGCAACTGGTCTATGCGTTCGCCCACGCCGATGTAGCGGATAGGAATTTTGAACTGGTCGCTGATGCCGATAGCCACGCCGCCCTTGGCTGTACCGTCCAATTTGGTGAGTGCCAACGCGGTTATCGGTGCCACTTCGGTGAAGTGTTTGGCTTGCTCGAAAGCATTTTGGCCAGTAGATGCGTCGAGCACGAGCAGTACGTCGTGCGGAGCACCGGGCAGTTTTTTGTCAATGGACCGGTGAATCTTGCCCAACTCCTGCATAAGGTTGGCTTTGTTGTGCAGGCGGCCAGCTGTGTCAATGATAGCTACATCGCAACCGTTTTCGAGAGCGTAGTTGGCGGTTTCGTAGGCCACAGCTGCGGGGTCGGCGTTCATGCCTTTGGAGTAAAAGTCGCAGCCAACCCGCTCCGACCAGATTTTCAACTGATCCACGGCAGCGGCACGAAAAGTATCGGCTGCACCTAATACCACCTTGTGCCCGCGCTGCTTGAACTGGGAAGCCAGTTTGCCAATAGTGGTGGTCTTGCCCACGCCGTTCACGCCGATCACGAGCAGCACGTATGGTTTTTTTCCGGTTGGCACGTCAAAGTCTTCTGCATCGGCGGTATTGTTTTCGCCGAGCATCTGCACGATCTCGTCCCGCAACAGGTTGTTCAGTTCATCGGTGTTCACGTATTTGTCGCGGGCCACGCGGGCCTCGATACGTTCAATGATCTTTACGGTAGTGTCCAAGCCCACGTCTGCAGAGATCAGCGCGGCCTCCACCTCGTCAAGCACATCTTCGTCAACGGTGCTCTTGCCCGCCACAGCGCGGGCTATTTTTCCGAAAAAACCCTCTTTTGTTTTTTCTAACCCCTTATCGAGGTCTTCCTTTTTTTCGCGGTTAAAAAACTTATCAAAAAAGCCCATAGGTGGAATGTAAACGCTTCCGTTTCGGTACTTCCCCCGCC
>JBEBHD010000130.1:0-14452 GCA_040080915.1 Saprospiraceae bacterium | reverse complement strand
TACCCAATCAGTCGTCGGATCAGCGTCCGCCGCCGCCGCGATGACCTCCGCCACCGCCGCCGCCGCGCCGATCACCGCCACGATCCCGGTCGCCGCCGCGGCCTCGATCACCGCGATCGCCCCGGTCTTCGCGGCGCTCGCGCTCCACGTAGCCTTCTGGCTTGGGCATCAGGGCCTTGGTGGACAGGCGGAGTTTGCCTGTTTTGGGATCGTTGTCCAATAGTTTCACAGTTACCTTGTCGCCGACTTTGTACAGGTCGGATACGTTTTCCACGCGCTGGTAACTGATCTCGGAAACGTGCAACAAGCCGCTCTTGCCCTTAAACTTGACGAACGCGCCGTACTCTTCCACGCGCTCGACCACACCGTCGAAGGTGTCGCCGACAGTGGGCACGAACACGATGTCCTGGATTTTGTCGTAGGCTGCGTCAAGGGCCGTCTTGTCGGGGCCGAAGATAGCCACGATACCGCCCTGCTCGTCTTCGTCAATGCTGATGGTGGTTCCGGTCTGGCGCTGCATTTCCTGGATGACCTTGCCACCTGGTCCGATAACGGCACCGATGTAGTCGCGCTCGATGCGGAACTCGACCATGCGCGGGGCATGGGGCTTGAGGTCTTCGCGCGGCTCGGCGAGGGCTTTAGCCATTTCGCCGAGGATGTGCAAACGGCCTGCGCGGGCCTGAATGAGGGCCTTTTCGAGCAGTTCGTAGGGCATGCCGTCAATCTTGATGTCCATCTGGGTGCCGGTGATACCATTGGCGGTGCCGGTCACTTTGAAGTCCATGTCGCCCAGCGCGTCTTCGTCGCCGAGGATGTCGGATAGGATACTGATACGGCCTGCCTCGTCGGCGATGCAGCCCATGGCGATGCCCGCAACGGGGGCCTTGATTTTGATGCCGCCATCCATGAGCGCGAGGGTACCTGCGCAAACGGTAGCCATGGACGAGGAACCGTTGGACTCCAGAATGTCCGACACGATCCGCACCGTGTATGCCAGGTCGGTGGGCATGACCTTGCGGATGGAGCGTCCGGCGAGGTTGGCGTGGCCGACCTCGCGGCGGCCGGGGCCGCGCATGGGTTTCACTTCGCCGGTGGAGTAGGGCGGGAAGTTGTAGTGGAGGATAAAGCTGTCGTCGTGCGGGTCGAGGGCATTGTCAATCAGCGCTTGGTCCTGTTTGGTTCCGAGGGTAAGCGAGGTGAGCGATTGGGTTTCGCCGCGATTGAAAATGGCGGAACCGTGTGTGCTGGGCAGGAAATCCACCTCGCACCAGATGGGTCGCACTTCGTCGTTTTTGCGCCCGTCGAGGCGTTTGCCTTCGGAAAGCACGACATCGCGGATGACGTGCTTTTTCAGTTTGTCAAAATACTTGTCTGCCAGGCTTCCCCACTCGGCCATGAACTCCTCACCGAATTCGGTGGTGAGGTTTTCCACGAGTTTGTCCTTGATTTCTTCGAGGCGGGTACGGCGGGTATCCTTGTCGCTGGCGCTGCGGGCCAAGTCGTGGATATCCTTTTTGCAATGCTTCTCGACGAGGGTTTTCAGGTCGTCATTTTCCAAAACCCCGGGCAGCGGGCGCTTCACGAGGGCTTTTTCGCCCACTAATTGGGCGAGCCGTTCTTGCGCTTCGATCTGGACGCGAATGGCCTCGTGGGCGATTTTGATAGCCTCGACCATGTCCAGCTCCTGGCACTCGTCGGCTTCGCCTTCCACCATCGTGATATCGCGCTTGGTGGCGGCCACGATGAAGTCCATGTCGGCGCGGGCGAGTTCGGTGCGGTTGGGGTTGATGACAAACTTGCCGTCAATGCGGGCCACGCGCACCTCGGAGAACAGGGCCTCCACGGGGATGTCACTCACGGCCACGGCTGCCGAGCAGGCGAGGCCGGCGAGGGCATCGGGCATGGCATCTTTGTCGGCGGAGATGAGGTTGATGATGATCTGGGTTTCGTTCATGTAGCCGTCGGGGAAGAGGGGGCGCAGGGCGCGGTCCACAAGGCGGCTGATGAGGATTTCGTAGTCGGACAGGCGGGCTTCGCGGCGGAAGAAGTTGCCGGGGATGCGGCCAACGGACGCGAATTTTTCTTGATAATCAACGGAAAGCGGGAAGAACGGTTGGCCTTCCTTGGCCTTGCGGGCGCTGACGACGGTACACAGGAGCATGGTGTTGCCCATGCGTACCAGCACGCTGCCGTCGGCCTGTGTGGCGAGTTTGCCCGTTTCCAGCGCTACCTCACGGCCGTCGGGCAGCGAGAACGTGGTACGGAGCGGTGTTTGTTTACCCATAAGTAAAAGAGCGTTTGGCATCGGCGGCCCAGTTTGTCAGGGGCGGCGAATCCGCAGCAGGATCAAACAAAAACCGATAGAACACACAAAGAGACAAGACTTAATGATGAATGATGAATGATTTTGCAGGTCGCTCAGGTTATTCATCATTCATCATTCATCATTCATCATTCGTACTGGTGTCTTTGTGTGGGGGAGGCGAATCCCCGTTTCTGTGGAAATGATCTGCGAGCGGTCGTCGGCCAAAATGTGAGGGCAGGTTCCGGCGATGCGGTTGGTGAAAAAAACAAGAGGGTTTGGCTGGTTCCGGTCGGGCGGACAGTGCCCGCATTCCCAAAAACTTGCCAAACCCTCGATTGGTATTACTTGCGAATACCGAGCTTCTCGATCAGGGCGCGGTACTTGAAAATGTCCTTTTTGGCGTAGTAGCCGAGCAGGCTTTTGCGCTGGCCTACTTTGGTCAGCAGGGCGCGGCGGGTGGAGTGGTCTTTTTTGAACTTGCGCAGGTGGGCCGAGAGGCTCTCGATCTGGTAAGTCAACAGGGCTACTTGTACTTCAACGTGGCCGGTGTCGTGTTCGTTTTTGCCGTAGGTCTTGACGATCTCGGCTACTTTTTCTTGTGAATAGTAAACTGCCATTTTCTTGAATGATAAATGATGAATGTTGAATGATGGTGGCACATAGTTAATGCACTCATCTGCCGGAACCGGATTTCAGAGGGTCAAACGGCAGTTTTTGCCTATCCGTCCGATTTCAGCGGGTGCAAAAGTACGCGACGGCTTTGAAGATGCAAAGGGTTGGTCTTCAAAAGTTTTGTGGGGGGCGGATTTTGGGCGGGCTTTCCAGAAGAAAATTCTATGAATGGCGGATTTGTTGGAGGTTGTTCAATGGCAGTGCGGTGATGTTCGGGGTGACTGAATAGGGTTTGCCGCCCGGGTATAGTACCCAAAGATGCTCAAGGCGCAGGTCTTCGATAGCTTGTTGCATGGACTTGGTGCTGCGTGGTGCATCCATGTACTTGAACTCGGCTCCCATCTGACGGCCGTTTTCTTGCCAGCACAAGTCCAATTCAACCCCGCTGTGCGCTGCGTAGAAAAAAACTTCACTGTCGCGTTTGCCCAAGAACGACACTAATTCTTCTAATGCAAAACCTTCCCACGATGCGCCTACCTTGGGGGTGGTTAGGAGAGATTTCCGATCAGGGATGGACTGGAGAGCATGGAATACGCCCGAATCACGGACGTACAATTTTGGGGTTTTGACCAACCGTTTGCCCAAATTGACATGCCAGGGTGTAAGCAGGCGAACCATGAATGTGTCTTCGAGTACTGACAAGTATTGCCGCACGGTTTTGTCGCTGATGCCGAAGGAACGGGCCATTTCGCTGAAATTGAGCGTTTGGCCGTGGTAGTGGCTCAGCATCAACCAAAAACGGTACATCACCGATGCGGGCACGCTGATGCCCAGCGCAGCAAGGTCTTTTTCCAAAAACGTAGCAATGAAATTGGTGCGCCACAACATGCTTTGCTGGTCGTCTTCGGCCAAAAACGAGCGCGGAAAACCGCCGCGCAACCACAGCTCGTACATTTTTTCGGTACCTGTTTCGGCAAGGTTCAGCCCAGTAAGGTAATGGTAGCCGATACGTCCGGCCAACGATTCGCCGCTTTGCTGCCGAAGATCCGAGGATGCACTGCCCAAGAGTAAATAGCGTTGCTGCGGGTTGTGGTCCACCAAATACCGAATCAGCGGAAATAAATCGGGCTTGCGCTGCACTTCGTCAATCATAATCAAACCCCGGAGCGACTCAAGGGCCAATTGCGGCTGCTCAAGTGTGGCCAGATCACGTGGGTTTTCCAGGTCAAATACATGGTCGGGCTGAAATGTCTTTGCCAAGGTTGTTTTGCCCGATTGGCGCGGCCCGAGAATAGCCGTGACCGGAAAAACGCGCAACAGCGCCCGAATGTCGGCCTCGTCCTTTGCTCGATGTATCGTGTTCGCTTCCATGTTTTTTGACGCAAATGTAATTTATCCTTGAAAATTCGGAGTGTTATTCCGAATATTCAAGGATAAATGGTGGTGGGAGCGACTCTTGGGGGCGGAAGGGGCAGCGTTTTTGGGCCAACGATGGGCGGCGATGTTTTTTCGGGTAACCGGGTGTTTGGGCAACCGCAAGGGTGCCCCTACATCTACCGCTCTCCTTGTTTTGCTTCGTTCCACAGCACGTCCATTTCCTCCAGGGTCATGTCCTGCAACGGCTGCGGCGCGTTGGCCTCAATGTATTCGAACCGGGACTTGAACTTGCGGTTGGAGCGCTCAAGGGCGGCTTCCGGCTCCACGCCGACGAAACGAGCGTAGTTGACCAGCGCGAACAGAACGTCGCCGAACTCGTCCTCCACCGCTTGCGGTGACGCGCCGGTTTGGAGGTTGTGTCGCAGTTCGCCGATTTCCTCCTGCACCTTGGCCCACACCTGCTCGGTATTTTCCCATTCAAAACCAACCTGTTTGGTTTTCTCCTGCATCCGGTAGGCTTTCACCATGGCGGGCAGGCTGTTGGGCACGCCCGCGAGCAGGGATTTTTTGCCTTCCTTAAGCTTGAGTTGCTCCCAGTTACGCTTCACCTCCTCGTCGTCGGCCACGGTCACGTCGCCATAGATATGCGGATGCCGGGCCACGAGTTTGTCGCACACGGCATGCAGGGCATCGGCGATGTCGAAACTAGCCTGTTCGTCACCGATTTTTGCGTAGAAAACCATGTGCAGCATCAGGTCGCCGATCTCTTCCTTGACCCCCTTGAGGTCGTTGTCGAGGATGGCATCGGCCAGTTCGTAGGTTTCCTCGATGGTGAGGTGGCGGAGCGATTCGAGGGTTTGTTTGCGATCCCACGGGCATTTCTCCCGCAGTTCGTCCATGATGGTGAGCAGGCGCCCGAAGGCATCGAGTTTTTGCTGAAACGTATTGGGCATGGGCTGTTGGCTATTGACTTTTTCGTGGTAAAGGTAACGCTTCGCCAATAGACCGCCCTTTCACATCACATAGCGGCGGGGGCTATGGCTAACAATTTATTTTTTTTTGGCGATACCAAACATCAAAAATGCAGACATTGGAGCCGGATTTGGCCAACGGGCCGATCAAACGAAACCACTTTGCCCTATGTCTTTTTTCAACGACCTGTTCCGCAAGAAGTCCGTGCCTGATGCCATAGCCACCGCGCACCACGAATCCGGGGATGCCGATACCGGGCCAAGGCTGCAAAAACACCTCGGTGTGCTCGACCTCACAGCGCTCGGTATTGCCGCCATCATCGGCGCGGGTATATTCAGCACCATCGGCTCGGCGAGCTACAACGGCGGCCCGGCGGTCGTCTTTCTCTTCATTTTTACCGCCTTTGCCTGCGGTTTCGCGGCCTTTGCCTACGCCGAGTTCGCGTCACTGCTCCCCGTTTCCGGCAGTGCCTACACCTATTCTTATGTAGCCTTCGGCGAGCTCATTGCCTGGATCATTGGCTGGGCGCTTATCATGGAATACGCTGTGGGCAACATCACCGTGGCCGTATCGTGGTCGGGCTATTTCACCAGCCTGTGCGCTACGGCCGGTTGGCACATACCGGCCTGGGCGCAAGTAGACTACGTGTCGGCCCGCGACGGGTTTGCCGTGGCCGACGGCCTGCTACAAGGCGGCACCTCCGTGGCCGCGCTCACCGATGCCCAACGGGAAGCCTACGAGGCGTGGACAAATGCGCCATCGCTGGGGGGGCTGCGCATCATCCTCGACTTGCCCGCCATGATCATGTCCGTGTTAATCACAGCACTGGTGTATATCGGTATCCGCGAATCCAAAAATGCCGGAAACGTGATGGTGATCCTGAAAATGGTCGTGGTAGCGTTGGTAATTGTAGTAGGCGCATTTTACGTGGACACGACCAACTGGCACCCCTTCGTGCCCAACGGTTTTGGCGGTGTCATGGCTGGCGTTTCGTCCGTGTTTTTTGCCTACATCGGCTTCGACGCGCTGTCTACCACCGCCGAAGAATGCAAAAACCCGCAACGCGACTTGCCGCGGGCCATGGTGTACGCCATCGTTTTGTGTACGGTTTTGTACATCCTGATCGCCTTGGTGCTCACGGGCATGGTCAGTTACAAAGAATTGGACGTGAACGACCCACTGGCCTTTGTTTTTGAAAAACTAAACCTGACGTGGTTTTCGGGCATCATCGCGGTGAGTGCGGTGGTGGCCATGGCGGGCGTTTTCTTGGTTTTCCAACTCGGCCAGCCGCGTATCTGGATGACGATGAGCCGCGACGGTCTGTTGCCCAAAGCCTTTTCCCGCATCCATCCGCGCTTTCACACACCGAGTTTTTCTACCATCGTCACCGGGCTTTTCGTGGTAGTGCCCATGTTGTTCATTCCCAGCGATACCGTGCTCGACCTGTGCAGCATGGGCACCCTGTTTGCCTTCGTGCTGGTGTGCGCGGGCGTTTTGAAACTGCAAATGACCCCCGACGCACCCCGCGGCAAATTCCGCACGCCGTACATCAACGGCAAGTGGCTATTCCCGCTGTTGGTGGTTGGCGGGCTGGCGTACCTGCTTTCCGAACACCGGGACGCGACCCTGTCCTGGCTGCGCAACGACCCCGAAATGTTCGGCACGGAAACCCTGCTCAGCCGCCTCGATGCCGCACAAACGGGATCGTTCATAGAGCAGGTGGGCCGGACGGACAGCGCCGGTTTTGCCGCCGTGGGCAACGACCTGGCCGCTTACCTCGGCGGCTTGTCGGAGGCCGATTATGCCCGCACCGTGACGGCAGCCCCGATGCCGGACTCGGTCAAGTTCGAGTCGGGCTGGGCACTGTTTCAGCACAAAATCCCAATGTGGTTGTTCGGCCTGACTTGTTTGTTCATGGTTGTGCTGGCGTTCCGGCATAGCCTTTCGATGATCCCGATACTCGGCTTGGTGTCCTGTTTTTACATGATGGCACAAATACCCGCCAAGAGCTGGTTCGGCTTTGCCATTTGGTTGGTCATCGGGCTGGTAATCTACTTTGGGTACAGCGTGCGGCACAGCAAACTAAACCGAGCCTGATTTTGGTCGGCAGGCGGTCAGAACACCGGTATTGAACCTTCCGCCCGGGGGTTTGGGCACCGTTTTGGTGATGCCAGGTCGGACACAGACAGCAGACTACTGGTCGTTTTCAAATTCACCGCACAGACGCGGAGGTTTTCTATACTTCGCACTGCGGTCTGTGCAGTGAATTTGAAAACGATGTGCATAAAAGACTTTTATTTCCTAATCTAACACAAATCCATGAACAGATTTTTTACTCCGCTACTCGCCCTTTTGTTTTTTTTCCAAACCCTCACCGCTCAAACAGACAACGTACCGCCGAAACTAAGCTGCAAAAAAACAGTCGAACTCCAACTCGGCCCCACGTGCTTAGTGACCGTTTGGTCCGCCAGCCTGATTGATTCTTTATCCGACAACGCTCCAGGCATCGTTTCTTCGCGCCTGCGCAAACGCTGCACCGGCACCGGATACCCGGAAAGCGGTACCACCATCTCCTTCACAGCCAACGACATGGGCAATTACCAGTTTGTCGAAGTGTGGGCACAAGATGCATCCGGCAACACGACTTCCTGCGAGGTCAAAGTTTCCATTCTCAACCTGATGGGAAACTGCGACCCTGTCTTCAGCATCACCACCACGCGCCCTGATGATTCAGGCATTGGCGGTGTTTCGTTCACGTTGACGGGACAAAACTGCATTGGCGACACCATACCTGCCAGCCAGGCGGCATCCTTGCTCACATACGCCAGCGGCCAATGGAACCAGTTCGGCGGCTTGCTCGAACCGGGCTTTACCTCCACGCTTCGGCCTGTGAAAAAATCCAACCCGCTGAACGGTGTTTCCACGTTCGACCTGGTGGAAATCCAGCGCCACATCCTCGGCCTGCAATTGTTCGATGCGCCGTGGAAAATCGTGGCCGCCGATGCCAATCTTGACGGCAAGGTGACCATGCAAGACGTGGCGCTGCTGCAAAAACTCATTCTGGGAAAAATAACGGAACTGCCGCACGGCCAATCGTGGCGGTTTTACCCCAAGGATCACGTTTTTCAAAACCCGACCGATCCGTTCCAGACCCCCGTGCCTCACGCCATTGTTGTGCCAAATACCACCGATCCGGTGCCGAGTTTTTTGCAATTCACAGGCGTGAAGATCGGCGACGTGAATGCCAGCGCCGATCCGGGGCAGTAGGATCCATTCGCCGCCGTTCCCACTCGCGAGGGTCTCCGACCCCAAGCGGCTTCCTACTCACGAAAGGGTGCCCGCTTCGGGTCGGAGACCCTCGCGAGCGGGAGCGGCGGAAAAAATCGCGCCGCCCGAATCAATCGAACCAATATCTTTGCCAGCGTATGAAACCCATTTCGCTGCGCACACTACTACTCACCTGGCCGCTGCTTTTGCTCGCCCAGGCCTGCACGAGCGTTTCCTCCCAAGAGAATAACGTGTACCGCCACCTGTCGCCATCGGCGACACCGGCCCTGCGAAACCCGCACTTGCAGGCGCTGATAGCCGAATATGACCGCTATTTTTCCGATACGCTGGCCCTCACCCATACGCCCGGCGCAGCCTTGGTCATCGTGCAGGACAGCGTGGTGATTTTCCAGCGAGGTTACGGGCGACGGGTCAGCAACCGCACCGACTCGGTGGACGCGAACACGGTTTTTCGCATCGGTTCCTTGTCCAAGGGCTTTGCGGGCGTGCTCACGGGCATGCTCGTGCGCGAGGGCGTTTTGCACTGGGACGACCGCATCGTGCAGTATGTGCCCGAGTTTGCCCTGTCCAAGCCCGACAACACGAGCCGCGTACAGCTCACACACCTGCTGGCGCACACCACTGGTTTGCCGTACCACGCTTACACCAACCTGATCGAAGCGGGCTACGACCTGCGCAGTATCGCTGCCCGTTTTTCCCGGCTGCCATTGCGCGGTGAACCAGGGACGGTTTTTAGCTACCAAAATGCTGCGTTCAGCCTCGTTGGGGAGGCCATGCAGACCGCCACGGGAAAAACCTACACCGACCTGCTGAATGAAAAAATATTTCGCCCCATGGGTATGACCAACGCCTCCGCCGATTGGCTGAGCATCCAGCGAAACCCGAATACGGCTCTTCCCCATGCCTACAGCCGCCGCCGCGGCCTGTACCCGGCTGCCATCACCAAGCGGTTTTACAACGCCGCCCCCGCTGGAGGCGTAAATGCCAGCGCCGCTGACATGGGCCAGTGGCTCATCGCCCTGCTCGGCCACCGCCCGGGCGTGCTGCCCGGCTCCGTGCTCGACGAGGTGTTTCGGCCCGCTGTGAAAACCGACGGCGAACGCCGGTACAACCGCCGCTGGGGCAAGCCTATGGAGCCGCACTACGGCATGGGCTGGCGCATCCTCACCAACCCGACCGACACCATCGTGTACCACGGCGGCTCCGTGAACGATTTCCGCAGCGAAATCGCCCTCGACCGGCGCGACGGCATCGGCATCTGCGTCCTGTTCAATTCCAACTCGCCCTTGGCCAGCTCGTGCATCCCTGTTTTTTGGGAAAAATACCACGCGCACCGCGAAGCCATCAAGTCATGGCATGAGTAGCGTTTCATAAATGGAACGCAACCGCCGGGCGCTGACCAGTACGTCAAACTCCTGCTCAACATGGCGGCGAGCCTGTTGCCTGAACGGCTGAAATGCTTGGTTTCCCATCCAGTACATTGCCCGAATAGCCTCGGCGAGGGCATGCGCATCGCCTTCGTTGACCAACAACCCGGTGCGCCCGTGCAGCACCTGTTCGGGGAAATCTCCGTGGCGGGTGGCCAGCACCGGCAGTCCGACGGCGTGAGCCTCCAGCAATGCAACGCATACGGCCTCGTGGTCGCCATCCGCCGTGTGCTGGCTGGGGTGGATGCACGCATCGAACGTGGCCAAAAATTCGGGCATTTGCCCGTGGGCGACCGAGCCGAGCCAGCTGACACGGGAAGCCAGCCCGTGCCGGGCAATATATGCGCCCACTTGCCCGGTCACCATCGGATCGTACCGCTCGCCAGCCAGGGTCAGGGTCAGGTCGGGGCAGTCGGTCAGCGCGAGGCGCACCGCTTCGAGGGCGACGAGGTGGCCCTTTTTGGGTGTGAAAGTGGCCGCCTGCACGAGGTGGAGCCGACCGGCGGGCTTGTCGCGCCGAACGAACGGAAACTCCGCAAGGTCGAGACTGGGCCGAACGAGGGCTATTTTCTCCGGCGGGCAGCCCATGCGCTCCAGTTCGGCCTGCCAGAGCGGGCTTGCTGCCACCACGCGCGCGGCACCAGCGAACAGGTGCCGATATTTTTCTCGAAAAAAAGGCCGCTGACGCAGCAGTTTTTGGTAGTCAAACCCGTAAAACGTGACCACGAGGGGGCGATCCAATTTTTTTGCCAACGGCAAATACAAACACCCTGTAGGGCCGAAGTGGGCGTGCAGCACATCGGGCGGGCGGTGGCGCAGCTGCCCCCAAAGCCAGATCGGGTACGTCGGCAAAAAACGCTGTGAACGGGTCAGCAACCGCTGCCAAAACGGGTGCCGACCGTCGGCATTGGCATCAAGCAGGCCCGGTACCTGAAACGGGAACCGGTGGTAGCAAAAACCAGGGGAGCGAAACTGGTTGTTCAGCATCCACGGCGCGGCGACCCCCACCTCCGCGTCGGGCAGGTGCCGCAGCAGGCGACTGACCCAACTGAGCGTATCGGGCAGGTAAAAATCGAACAAGTGGAGGACGCGCATGATTTTCTGCGTCGGGGCAAATAGCAAAAATACTGCCCTCGAAACGGCCTCAAAGGTAGGGCTGGTAAGGCGGGAATAGATTAAGGGCTTAAAAACCCATTAAAAAACAGGTTTTTACAGAAACAACTATTTGCCTTTGTCAGCCTGCCGCCATTTTTTCGGCACGCATGGTGCAGTTCTTGCTTGTTGGCAAAGGTGCGCTCGTTGGCTCGTCCGATGCGTGACGCACATGTACCGACCAACATCGTTAACCAGCCTTTGCCTTTGAACTATGCGTAAAATTTACGTTCTTTCGACTATAGTAGTCGTAGTACTTCTTGCCTGCAAACACGATCCGCTCTGGAATCCGTTGGACTTGGAACTGAACGCAGCTATTTCCGAAAATTCGAAAAGCGGCTCTACCGATTATTTCATGCTGCCCGAGAGCAGCGATCTGGACCGTATCCCACAGTCGGCAGCCAATCCGCTGACCGCTGCCAAAGTAGAACTGGGCAAGATGCTGTTTTTCGAGTCGGCGTTTGGCGTGGAAGCGAAACATAACGCAGGTATGGCAACCTTCTCCTGCTCCTCCTGCCATGTTCCGGCGGCTGGTTTCCGGCCCAACCGCATGCAAGGTATTGCCGACGGAGCTTATGGTTTCGGCATCAACGGCGAGGCCCGTCAAAAGCTCGCCGAGTACGCTGACCAGGAAATTGATGCTCAGGGTGCCCGGCCGCTTTCGGTTCTGAACGTGGCCTTTGTTACCAATTCCATGTGGAACGGTTCCTTTGGCGCTGATGGCGTGAACGCTGGCACCGAGGCCATGTGGGGTGTATTCGATCCCGGCACAGCCATCAACCACCTGCGCCTCGGTACTCTCGAGGGGCAAAACATCGAAGGCCTGAAAACGCACCGGCTGCTGTTCACGCCACACCTCGTGGAATTTTATGGCTACAAACCGTATTTCGACGCTGCCTTCGGCGAGGTACCCGCCGACCAACGCTATACGCGCACCACGGCCAGCTTTGCCATATCGGCATATTTGCGCCAACTGCTTTGCAACGAGGCCCCGTTCCAGCGCTGGCTAAAGGGCGACGAAAATGCCATGAACGAAGAGCAAAAGCGCGGTGCTCTGCTTTTCTTCGGCAAGGCCGGTTGTGTACGCTGCCACAACGAACCCAACCTCGGTTCTATCACATTCCATGCTCTTGGAGTGGAAGACCTGTTCGAAAACGGCGGACTGAAGACCGACATCAACGACCGTCGAAACATGGGCCGCGGGGGATTCACCGGCAAGGAAGAAGATATGTTCCGATTCCGTGTGCCCCAACTGTACAACCTCGGCGACAGCGGACCGTATTTCCACGGCAGCAGCAAGCAAACCCTGCGCGAAGTGTTGGAGTACTTCAATGCAGGCGCAAAGGAAAACCCACGTGTACCGCAGTCTCAAATATCAGCCTTTTTCCACCCGCTGAATTTGTCACCCGCCGAACTGGGCGATCTCGAGGCTTTCATCCGCGATGGCCTGCACGATCCGAACCTCCAGCGCTATGTGCCGAACAAGGTACTTTCGGGGTTCTGCTTCCCGAACAACGATGCGCAATCGCGCCATGACCTGGGTTGCGAGTGAGCTATAGTTTGGGGTCACAATACAAGTACTAAGCCTTCTTCGGCAATCGAAAAGCCCGCCGCGCGCACCTCGCGGCGGGCTTCTTTGTCCCAAATCAAAGGGTTGGTGTGGTTCAGGTGGATGAAGGTCACCTTGCTTTTTTCCGCCGCCGGCTGGTCGGTAAAGCGCTGCATGGTTTCGGCCACGAAAGGGTGGGGTACTTCCTGCATAGTGCGCCCGACGAGCTCGCCATCGCGGAAAAACGTGGCATCCAGCAGGGCAAAATCCACGGTGCCGACTTCTTGCACAATATCGCGGGGCCACTTTTCCCACTTGTCAATGTCGGGAATAAACAGCAGTTTCTTGCGCGGTGTCTCGACGCGGTAGCCCACGGTCTCGGAAAACTCGTCGCGGTGCGGCACCACGAACGGCGTGATGCGCAGGTCGGGCGTGAGTTGCACGGTGCTGTCGGCTAGGAGCGGTTGAAGAGAAATATTATTCAGGCCCACGAGTTGGCTCCATGGACCGTTTTGCCGCAGGAATTTTTCCATACGCGGCATGGCCCACACGGGTGTGTTTTTCGCGCCCATGATCTCGCGGCCCAGTTGCAGGAGTCCGGCATAGTGGCCCACGTGTGCGTGGGTGAGGAAAATACCGTCGGGCGTGCGTTTGTCGCGGCAGTTTGCCAGGTTTTGCAGCTGCCGCCACTGCCCGGCAAATGCCGGTGTGGCCTCCAGCAGAAAAACCTTTTTTGCCCGCTCGTCCACCAAGCCGAGGCACACGGGCGAACGAGCGGACTGGTGCCCATCGGCTACTCGCTGGCAGCAGTCGCGCAAGCAGCCCGCGTGCGGGTAACCGCCGTCCTGTGCGATGCCGAGCACGACCAGATACACGCCGCCGCGTGCCGAGTCCGGGATGTTAAAATCGGAACTCCGGCGCGGTCCGCCAAAGCAGGCGGCGAGGAGAAACAAAAGCAGGATAGCGTGTCTGGGCATGGGTTGGGTTTAAAAAATATGTCACAGCATCTGCTGCAATTCCCGTATGTTTTTCAGGTAAGCCATCCACAAAAAAATGGCCAGAACGGCGAGCGCAGCAGCCATCACCAGCGGGAGCAGGTACATTTCCTCCGGCGAAAAAAAGATGCCCAACACCATCGCCCCTACCGAAATAATACCCGCCATGATGGCATAGGGTGCCGACTTGTAGTACCAGGCGTATGGGAAAAAGTGTGCCCCGGTGATGATGGCGTAAGTCATCACAAAGTATTCGGGCTGGGTGAGCAGGATGAAAATCAAAAACGGGAAGTAGAACATCTGAGCAAAATTCAGCCATAGTCCCAGCGGTTCCAGCGGGTTATCGGGTGTTTTCCAGTGGGTTTTGTACACTTTGGACAGGGCAAATGCCAGCGGAATGGTGATACTACCCGCGATGAAGGTAAAAATACTCCGGTCGTAGGCCGAGTAGGGGAGGGTCCAGATGTAGGCAATGATCAGCCAGACAATGGTGGCAGACGTGATGAAATCAATGCCATTTTTTGCCCGAACGGACAGCTCGAGACGCAGGCGGTCGAAAGTTGATTTTTCCATAGTTGGAATGGTTGAGTGGAAATGGAGCGGACTGCACGCAAATGTAGCAAGGCGGTGCCAATGTACATGCCGAACTACGGGACAGCATTTTGCCGGGCACTTAAGAGCGTGTTTAAATTTCAGTCGCCGGGCTGCAAGCGGCAAATTTTGCTTCATGCTGCGTTGAAATTTTCGCCGTAGGCACCCGGCTACGGCTGCAAAT
>JBEBHD010000348.1:0-3858 GCA_040080915.1 Saprospiraceae bacterium | reverse complement strand
GTGTATAAGAGACAGGCGGAAAGGCCGGGGCCGGGTGTCGCTCCCTGCCTGCCTGGTTTGCTCACAGGCCACCCACCACTGAACTGGAAGGCGAAGCCGCGAGCCGGAAACCGATCCCGTCGTTGCGGTTCGTCGGAACGTCGTCGCTGCGGTAGGCGACCCGGCAGAGCTGCGGATTGACGATCCACGAGCCGCCGCGCAAAACGCGGGACGAGCTAGCCGTTGGCCCGATCGGGTTGTTTTGGCTATCCGACGGGTATGCCCCATACCAGTCCGCACACCACTCCCACACGTTGCCGCTCATGTCATGCAGGCCGAGTTCGTTGGCTTTTAAGCCGCCCACGGGATGGGTTTTGGAGTCGGCATTTTTGTCGTACCAAGCCACCTCGTCCACATTGTTGCTGCCTGCGTATTTATAGCCCTTGCTCAACGAGCCTCCCCGGGCCGCATACTCCCACTCCGCCTCGGTGGGCAGGCGGTAGGTTTTTTCGGGGAATTTTGCGTTGAGTTTTTTCAGAAATACCTGCACGTCGTCCCAGGAGACGGATTCTACCGGGCAATCATCGCAGCCTTTGAATCGGCTGGGGTTTTCGCCCATGATCGCCTGCCAGAGTTTTTGTGTGACGGGGTATTTCCCGATCTCGAAATCGGACAGTGTGACGGTATGTACGGGTTCGGCCACGCCTTTTTGGCCCATTTGGAAGGTGCCGCCCTGCACGCGAACCATATCGGGCAGGCCTGAGTTGCGGGCGGCTTCGGCTTCGGCCTGGCGCTTTTTCTCGGCGGCCTCGGCTTCACGTTTTTGGCGGGCGGCTTCTTCTTCCTGCCGCTTTTTCTCCGCTGCTTCGGCTTGGCGTTTGAGGCGCAGGTTTTCTTCCGATTGCTGTTGTTTTTTTGCCTCCTCTTCCTGTTTGAGCCGGTTGTGTTTGCGTTTCTGGCGCACCTTGGTGGCCGGGCCGTCAAGGATGCGGTCGAAGCCTACGGCTATGTCGTAAAAACCGTCTTGAGGTTTGGGCCAGTGGTTTGTGTCGAACACGGGTCTTGCCTCGGTGGGTAAGGCCTGTAGGCGTGCAATTTCGGCGTACTTGTGCCACAGGCATTTTTCCAGAATCACCGGCACCACGATAGCTTCTCCGGCGCGGTCGCGCTGGAGCGCTTCGGTGAGTTCGACGGAGTGGATGTAGTCCGAAAGAAAAAATTCGGGGCTGATAAGAAGCAAAACGATGTCTGCTGTTTTCAGGTTGAACCGGATTTCATCGTCCCAGTCCTTGCCGCCGGTGATCTCTCGATCGTACCAAAAGCGAACGGTATTATTTCGCTCGAAGACGGCAAGGTGCCCCATCAGCATGTCAAGGGAAGGCCGGTCTTCGCGGGCATAGATGATGAATGTTTTCAGCGGCGCGGTCGTCATGGTGGCAAAAGTCTATCAAATTCTGGTTTTTGGTGGAAGAAAAAAGCGGCAGAACGTTCGGCTTGTGCCTACTTGTTCTGCCGCTTGTCCCCGGACGGGAAAAAAGAGAAAAAAGGGAAAGCATCGTCAAACACCCGATGAGGGGCGAATATTAGCCTGCGTGGAGCCGCTCGGCTGCATCGCCCACCGGATTTCGGACTCCAACTCAATCTCGCTGCCAAAAGTCAGGAAATGGTTGATGACCAATATTTCCCCACCCATCAAAAAGACCTCCGCTTTGACATTGAACATACCCCAAGCCCAGATGGCAAAGGCGCAATTGGGATTGCCCATTCTCCTTTCCACCACCTGTTTCGGGTTGGGGAATGATGAGTGCAAATGATACCGAACCGATTCGACGAAGGGCAGGTCACGGCCGCCGAGGTACAACCACACTTTGTACAGTATCTTGGCCTCGGGAGCCGAATATTTTTTGTACAAAGCCTTCTTTTCAAGGCTTGCAGCCGGGTCGTTCGGATCGAATAGCGTATCCCGCATGTACAGGTTATACGTTCTTTTTTCCATGATTGTCGGTTTGCATTCTAATCGTTATCGGCACTTGGGATTTTTGGTGCCGGTGGTTCCAGAATGGGTTGTTCCGGTTGAGCATCTTCGGATGTTGGAATCCCTATCGGCGTTTGTGCATTTCGCACCGCAGACTCGCCGAAGTAGTATCCAATTATTGAGCCTAAAAGCCCTCCAAGCGAAGCTATGACGAGCTGCAGCGCATCCATTTTCTGCTCAAAATCGTCAGTCATGGCCATGGCATAAAAAATATAGGAGAAGCATCATTACGCCCTTGTAATGATCCTCCAATATTTTCAAAAACGCTGCAAAATCCATTTTTCAGGTTTTCTTTTCGTGCAATTGCGCCAGATTGGATGGTTTGGAGTGCAATAATATTGGAACCGAGGCAAACCAAAAAAGGGTTTTTTTCTCACGGAATTTGCCCGCCTCCGCTTTGCACTCACTTCCCCCATTTCTTCAACAACTCAGGCAACTGCCGGGCCGCCGCTATTTCCCGGTACTTTTCCCGCACCTCGTCGGCTGGCGCGCCGAAATAGGTTTTACCGCCTTCGAGGGATTTGGACACGCCCGAAGCGGCCAGCACCACGGCTCCTTTGCCTATGCGCAGCGCCTGAGCGATGCCCACCTGGCCGTACAGCACCACGTTGTCTTCGATCACGGTTTTGCCGCCGATGCCCACCTGGGCGGCCATGAGGCAGTTTTTTCCGATCACTACGCCGTGGCCGATGTGGATTTGGCAGTCTAATTTGCTGCCTGCGCCGATGATCGTGTCGCCGCTCACGCCCTTGTTGATGGTGCAGCCTGCGCCGATGTCCACGCGGTCTTCGATGATGACACGCCCGCCGGAGCGCCATTTTTGGTAAGCGCCGTCGGGGTGTTTTTTGAAATAAAAGGCATCGCTGCCGATGATTGCTCCTGGGCCGATGACCACGTGCTCGCCGATGACGGTGTACTCGCCGATGTAAGCATTGGCCTGGATGTAGGAATACTCCCCGATGGACACGTTGGCTGCGATGACCACGCCCGGCTCGATGATGGCTGTGGGGTGAATTTGTGCCCGGTGGCTGACGGGGCTGGTACACGGCTCGAACGGGCGGTGGTCGCGGATGAGCGTGTCGTACACCTCGAAGGGGTTGCCCACCACGAGTATTGCTTTGCCCGGCGGGCACTCGGCAGGGGCATTGAGCAGGACGATCGTGGCAGCGCTGTCGAGGGTTTTTTGGAAATACTTGGGCGCATCGGAAAAGGCGATGTCGCCGGGTTCCACTTTGTGAATTTCGTTGATGCCGGTGGCCGAAAGGGTATCGTCGCCGATGACCTGGGCCTGAAAACGGTCGGCCAGTAGGCGGACGGGTATGGGTTGCGGGAATTTCATGTCGGAGATAGTCGTCTGAAAAAATCGGGGGCAAAACTACGTCTCTCGATGGGCTGTGGCGCTACCCATATCAATAGACATTTTCAAATTCTCTATAAACCCATGAAGAGCCTCACCCTTTGCAAACAATACGAATCCCTCCGCTCAAGCCGACATCCGAGTTGATGGTCACTTTCTGGCTGGTCACCCCGTCGTTGATCTCCACGGTCAGGGTGTTGGGCGGGATGCTGCCCAAGTTCCAGGCTTTTGAAACCAAATAATTGTTATCGCCAGGGGTCAACGAGCACTTGATGAGCATGCCCCGCGACGGGTTGGGATTTTTGTTTTTCAACTTGTAGTTGTCGCGCACCCAGACACCATTTATGTTGATCGAAACGATGTCGCCGTCTTCCTTTTCGTTGTCGTAAGGGTAAAACGTGACCTCTCTGCCAACCACTTCCACTACTTTTTGGTACTTGACCGGTTCGCCCTCGATTTCTTTCTGCAAACCCTCAAAAGTATCTCT
>JBEBHD010000129.1:0-14503 GCA_040080915.1 Saprospiraceae bacterium | reverse complement strand
AAATTTAAACACGCTCTTATACCTCGCACCACAAGGTGCGAAGCCGCTTTTGTCATACTGAGCGCTGCTAATCAAAATATTAGGCCGAAGGCCATGCACACACCCCCGCAGAGCTAAGTTTACTTTTCACCACCGTTCACCGTACTTTCGCCGCGCAAAAACGCCAGCCCGATCATGCCCGTTATCCGCGAAACAAATTTCCGTCTGCCCGGCCAAACGGCCTTTTACCGCGGCAAGGTCCGCGACGTGTACACCGTGGGCGACCATCTCGTCATGGTCGCTTCTGATCGTATTTCGGCGTTCGACCATGTACTGCCCCGCGCCATCCCGTACAAAGGTGCCGTGTTGAACCAGATCGCTACGCACTTCCTCGAAGCCACGCGCGATATCTGCCCAAACTGGCTCATTGAGGCACCCGATCCCAACGTGGCTATCGGACACCGATGCGAACCCTTGCGAGTGGAAATGGTCATCCGGGGCTATTTGGCTGGCCATGCGGCACGCTCGTATGCATCCGGGTTGCGCGTGCTGTGCGGCGTACCCCTGCCCGAGGGGCTGCGCGAAAGCGACCCGTTCCTGGAGCCGATTATTACCCCGACCACCAAGGCCGACTCTGGCCACGATCAGGATATTTCCCGCGAAGAAATTCTTGAGCAGGGAATCGTGACAGCGGAAGATTACGAACAAATGGAAGCTTTCACCCGCGCCTTGTTCCGCAGGGGCACCGAAATGGCCGCCCGTCAGGGACTTATCTTAGTGGACACGAAGTACGAGTTTGGCAAAAAAAACGGCCAAGTACTGCTCATGGACGAGATACACACGCCCGACAGCTCCCGCTATTTTTATGCCGATGGGTACGCCGAGCGCCAGGCAAATGGGGAGCGGCAGCGACAGTTGAGCAAAGAGTTTGTGCGCGAATGGCTCATCGCTAACGGATTTCAGGGCAAGGGCGGCCAACAAATGCCCGATATGCCCGACGCTTTCGTGGCGGAGATCACCGAGCGGTATATCGAACTTTTTGAACGGGTGACGGGGCGGTCGTTTGAAAAAGACTCTTCGGACGACCCACTGACCCGAATCGAGGGAAATATCCTGCGGGTGTTGTGAGAGGTTGTTTTACCGCCTAATTTCCCAACCGCCGATACCCCCAGTTCACCAGCCACACACCGCCAATGGTGATGCACATTCCCGCTATTTCCCAAATGCTCATGTGCTCGCCGAGAAATAACCAGCCGAGAAAGATCGCCACAATAGGATTAATATAGGTGTACAGCGATGACACCGTGGCACTCAGGTGTTGCAAGGCAAACATGTACAGGCTGAACGCCAACGCCGAACCAATCAAGGCAAGGTATAGCACCGCTGCCCAACCTTCGGGCGTGTGAACAATGGTGTACGAACGGTCGAAAAGAGCGCTCATCACAAAACCGCCCAAGCCACCAGCGGTAATTTGTAGTGCGGCGTTGAGCACGGGCGATGCGCGAGAATCATTCCAGCGCTTGGCCATGACCGTGCCCAGCGACCAGGTGAAACAAGAGCCAAAGCAAGCGAGTATGCCCCACCGGTAGTCCGGGAGCAAAAAGTCGGCCCAACCGTGGTGAAAGATCAGTCCCAACCCGCCAAAACCGAGCAGTACGCCACCGATCATAGGCCAATTGATGCGCTCGGTACCTTTCCAGCTCAAATTGATCAGCACCACCACCACAGGAGTCAGCGACCCAATGACCGCCGCAAGTCCCGACGATACATGCTGCATGCCCCACGTGATGAACCCGTTGCCGCCGGTGATCATACACAATCCGGCGAGGCTCTGGAGCAGTAGGTAGCGTCCATTAATTACGGCGGTGGTTTGCTGGTTTTGCCCGGAACGGGCGGCACCCTTTGCAGCACGGGTATGCATGGATGCAAACACCCAAACGAGCAGGAGCAGGCCTGCTGTCGTTTGCCGAATGCCCACCAAAAGTAGCGGGGGAAAATCCCTGATGGCAAATTTAATAGCTGTGTAGGTAGTGCCCCAAATAATGCAAATCGCGGCCAGTGCAAGGTAGGCACGGACAAGTTGGTGCTGTGGCATGGACAAGTTTAAAACGATTGGTTAGGAACGCAATTCATTTAATTCCCGCTCCAGCGCCCGCACTTTTTTCTGAATATCAGGCAGGCTTTTGAACACGACGTAGGCGCGCACGAAGTCGTTGTAGCCGATGGCGGGTGTGCCGAACAACGCTTGGTTGGGCTCTCGAACAGAAGATGCGATGCCGCTCTGGGCCTGCACGCGAGTGCCGTCGGCGATGGTCAGGTGGCCAGCGATGCCCGTCTGGCCGCCGAGTTGCACGTTTTCACCGATTTTGGTACTTCCTGCCACACCCACCTGAGCCGCCATAACGGAGTTTCTTCCCACCTCCACGTTGTGGGCGATGTGAACGAGGTTGTCAATTTTGACCCCGTCGCGCAGGATGGTGCTGCCGAGGGCGGCACGGTCAATGCAGGCGTTGGCACCCACCTCGACTCTATTTTCCAAGATGACGTTCCCGACGTGGGGTACTTTTTTCCACGAATTGTCCGGCTGCGGGGCGAAGCCGAATCCATCCGCTCCTACCACCGCGTTGGCGTGCAGCACGCAGTTGTCACCAATGATGCAGTTGTGCATTACGCGCACACCTGGGTAAAACTTGCAGTTGTTCCCGATGCGCACGTTTCTGCCGATAAAAACCTGGGGATAGATCGTGCAATTGTCGCCGATCACGGTACCGGCTTCCACCACGCAAAAGGCACCAACAGCGCTATGGG
The DNA here is from genome assembly GCA_040080915.1 of Saprospiraceae bacterium. Taxonomy (GTDB): domain Bacteria; phylum Bacteroidota; class Bacteroidia; order Chitinophagales; family Saprospiraceae; genus M3007. The sequence goes on along the minus strand of JBEBHD010000129.1, from coordinate 11,716 downwards.
TGCCGACCTGAGCGCTCGCGTGTACACTGGCATTGGCATCAATTTGGGGTGGGATGCCGTTTGGCGAGACGATGTCGTTGAAAATTTCCAACAGAAAAGCCAAGCTGCTGCGGACATCCTCAACGCGAATGAGTGTAGCTGAAACGGGCTGGCCTGGCTGAAACGAATGGTTCACCAACAAAATGGATGCCTTGGTGGAGTAGGCGTAGGACTCGTACTTGGGGTTGTCCAAAAAAGCGAAATCGCCCATTTGGGCCTCTTCAATACGCGCTGGCTGCCGGACAGTGGCGTTTGGGTCACCTTCGAGGGTGCCATTGAGTAGATTGGCAAGTTGTGCGGCCGTAATGTCCATGCCGGAAGCGAACTGGGCGTATGATGAAAAAAATACGGGATGCTTGTAAAAGCCCGGCAAATGTACGCAATAAGTCCAATGTCAGCGACCGGCATGCGGATTACGAGCGAACTGTCGCTTTTTGTGCTTTCTTTGGGCCAACGCGCAGCTTTGTTTTGGCCGTTTTTTCAACTTGTTTTTTCCCCGGCCTTGCCTTCGGCAAATCCTGGCCCTCGAATATTTGCACCGCCAAGGGCGCTAGTTTTATGGTGATCGCATGCGCTTGCCCGTGAGAGGCCTTTTTTTCGGCCTTCAGGTCGGCGTTGACAAACCCACTGCCGCCAAACCGGACATCATCGCTGTTAAGCAGTTCGCGCCAGGTACCACCGTAAGGCACGCCGAGGGTATAGTCGTCCAATGTACCGGTTTTGAAATGGCAAACGACGAGCAGCGCCTTGTCGGTGGCACGGCCTTTTCGCAAAAAAGCAAGCACACAGTTATCGGTGTCGTCGCCGCCGATCCAGGCATAGCCTTCGGGCGAAAAAGCGTGCCACCACAGGGCCGGGTGTTCGGCGTAGAGGCGGTTGAGCGCTTGTACCCACAGCTGGCATCCTTTGTGAAAATCATATTGAAGTAGTTCCCACACCACGCCCCGGTCGTGGCTCCACTCCGTTGTTTGGCCAAATTCGCCGCCCATAAACAGGATGTGTGAGCCTGGGTGCGTCCACTGAAAACCGAATAGGGTGCGCAGGTTGGCAAACTTGTCCCACTCGCTGCCGGGCATTTTGTACAGCAACGAGGCCTTCATGTGTACGACCTCGTCGTGGCTTAGCGGCAACATGAACCGTTCGGAAAAGGCATAAACCATCGAGAACGTGACCTCATTTTGGTGCCAGCGGCGAAACACCGGCGGACGCTTGAAATAGTTGAGCGTGTCGTGCATCCAGCCCATCATCCATTTTTGACCGAAGCCAAGACCGCCCTCCCAAGTGGGCTTGCTCACGCCGGGGAAAGCTGTGCTTTCCTCGGCGATGGTCTCGATGCCGGGAAAGTTTTTGTAGGCCGCCTCATTGAAGTCGCGCAGAAAAGAAATGGCCTCCAGGTTTTCGCGCCCGCCGTGGATGTTGGGTATCCACTCACCTTCTTTGCGGGAGTAGTCGTGGTAGAGCATGGAGGCTACCGCGTCCACGCGCAGGCCGTCAATGTGGTATTTGTCCAACCAAAACAAGGCGTTGGAAATGAGGAACGAGCGTACCTCGTTACGGCCATAGTCGAATACATAGCTGTTCCAATCGGGGTGGTACCCGCGCCGCATGTCGGCGTACTCGTACAGATGGGAGCCGTCGAACAGGTAAAGGCCGTGAATATCGCCGGGAAAGTGCGAGGGTACCCAGTCGAGGATCACGCCGAGGTCGGCGTGGTGGCAAGCGTCCACGAAGTGCATGAAATCCTCCGGCGGCCCAAACCGGCCCGATGGGGCAAAAAAACCGGTGATCTGGTAGCCCCAGGAAGGAAAGTAGGGGTGCTCCATGACGGGCATGAGCTCGATATGGGTAAAGCCCATGTCTTTGGCGTAGGGCACGAGGTCGTCGGCCAGTTCGCGGAAATTGAAGGAACGGTTGCCGTCTTCGGGCACCTTTTTCCACGAGCCGGGGTGTACTTCGTAAACCGACCAAGGTTGGGGTTTGCCAGCCCGGCTCAGGCGTTTGTCGAGCCAGGGTTTGTCATTCCAGCCGTAGCCTTCCAGGTCCCAAACGATGGACGCGGTTTGCGGGGGCGTTTCCCAGCGCAAGGCATACGGGTCGCCCTTGTCGAGGCCCTTGCCGTTTTGCATGGTCACATGGTACTTGTACACGGTGCCCTTACCGATGCCAGGAATGAACCCCTCCCAAATCCCGCTTTTGTCCCAACGGGGCAGGAGTATGTGGGCTTTGGGGTTCCAGTCGTTGAAGATGCCCGTGACAGCCACCTTTCGCGCATGCGGTGCCCATACCGCGAAATAGACTCCTTGTTCACCATCGCATTCTACGAGGTGGCTGCCTAATTTTTGGTACAACCTGAAATGCTTACCGCCCTGAAACAGGGAAATGTCGAAGTCCGACAACAGAGAAAAAGCCTTGACTGTCTGCATGGTAACACAGGTTGGGTAAAAGACGCGTGGGCGGATATCCCAGGTGATTTTTTGAACGGTCAAAAGTAAAACCTTGACGCTCAATTCGGGGCTAATAAAAAGAATAAACATGCCCTTGGCACAATTCTTGGTTTGGAGCTGCCGTCAACCAATCTTCATTCTAATCCGAAACAATCTTCTAACATGGACGTACTGTACATCCTGCAACGATTTCCGATCCTCGCCACCCTTTCTCCAGATGAATTGCGCGAACTGGCTCAAGTGGCCGAAGTTCGGACGGCCTACAAACACGGGTACCTTTACCTGGCCGACGAGCCGAGCGATTATATCTGCCTGCTTTTGCAGGGCACGATCAAGATCGGCATCTACTCGCCCGACGGACGCGAGATCATCAAAAACATCCAGCATCCGCTTTCCGTGTTCGGCGAGCTGGGCCTGACGGGCGAGACCCGCCGTGCCGAATTTGCCAGTGCCATGAACCAAGACGTTCGGTACTGCACTATCCGGGTAGCCGATTTCAAGCAGTTCATGGAACGGAACTTCGCCCTTTCACAAGCAGTCATGCTGTACCTTGGCGAGCGCTTGCGCCGCGCCGAGCGCCAGTGGGAGTCGCTGATCCTGAAAGACGTGCGCACTCGTATCGTGGAATTTTTAAAAGAAAGTGCCGGCGAGCGCGGCCGCCAAGTGGGCTTCGAGACTTTAGTCAAACACGGCCTCACTCAACAGGACATCGCCAATTTGGTGGGTGCCAGCCGCCAAACCGTGACCGCCATCCTGAACGAACTGCGCAAATCCAACCTCATTCATTTCAACAGGAATTCGATCTTGATCCGGGACTTGGATAAGTTGAATTAAACTGAAGGAACTCGGGCAGCTTCCGTCGTGGAATAGGAGTTGCCCTGTTGAGTTTTCCTTCGCACATCTCGTACTCCCGCAGTTGGCCCAAATGCCCCCTCTGCAGCTCTTTTACCTTTTGCGCGAGGCCCTTGTCCTTTGGCAAGCGCTCCTACTACTGCTCGTTCAACTTCGAGATCGTTTGGCCAAGTCCCCCTACGCGGGCTTGGCCCAAACCATTGTGTAGCGGTTGGCCGCACCCGCCACCTTCGTCTACCTCAAGCACCAGCTTGGGGCTGTAGTTGCTCGCCCTGCCACCTTCGCAGACCTTCCACAGCACTTTCATCCAGAGCCTGAGCGCCCCTCGCTCAGGCTCCTCAAAAAATTTATCGTAAAAAAACGATAAATTTTTTTCCGCGCCCTTGACAAAAAAAATATTCATCGTACTTTTGCGATGAAATTTTTCAACCACCCTCACCTCCCACAATGGCAGCAGCAAAAATCGAAGAATTCGGCACCATCGAAAACGAGCTCGCAGAGCTGACCAAAGCCCTGGGCCACCCGGCCCGCGTGGCCATTCTGCAGGAGCTCGCCCGGCGCAACGTGTGCGTATGCGGCCAAATCGTGGACATACTGCCTCTGGCCCAAAGCACCGTGAGCCAGCACCTGAAAGAACTGAAATCCGCTGGCCTCATATCCGGCACCGTGGAGGGGGCCAAGTCTTGCTACTGCATCAACTACGAAGCGGTAGCACGGTTGAAAACCCTGCTGGAAGCGGTTTTTACGCCCGGCAACACCAACTGCGCTTGCTAATTTTTTCACTATTAAAACAAAAACAATGACACATTCCGATTCGCTTAAAACGACCGTCCGCGAAAAATACGCGGACATTGCGCTCCAAGACAAGGAGGCAAACGCCAACTCCTGCTGTGGCGTGGGAACACCCGGCACCTACACCATCATGTCGGATTCTTACGCCACACTGCCGGGCTACAACCCCGATGCTGACCTCGGTCTTGGCTGCGGACTGCCCACCGAACACGCCGATATCGCCGAGGGCGACACCGTACTCGACCTCGGTTCCGGAGCTGGCAACGACTGCTTCGTGGCCCGCGCTGCCACCGGCCCCGAAGGCAAAGTTATCGGGGTGGACTTCACCCCGGAAATGATTCGTCGCGCCCGGCTGAACGCCGAAAAACTCGGTTTCCACAACGTTGAGTTCCGCCAGGGCGACATCGAAGACCTGCCCGTGAACGACAACTCCGTGGATGTGGTGGTGTCCAACTGCGTGCTCAACCTCGTGCCCGACAAGCGCCGGGTGTTCGCCGAAATCCTGCGCGTGCTGCGCCCTGGCGGGCATTTTAGCATCAGCGACATTGTGCTGATGGGCGATCTACCCGACAGCCTGCGCCAAAGCGCCGAGATGTACGCGGGCTGTGTGTCCGGAGCCATTCAACAGGAGGAGTACCTCGATCTCATCCGGGAAACGGGTTTCCAAAACTTGCAAATCCAAAAGGTGAAGCCCATCCTGATTCCCGACCATATCCTGCTGGAACATGTGTCGGAACAAGAATTACGGCAGTTTTTGGCCTCTGGAACTGGTATTTTCAGCATCACCGTGTACGCCGAAAAAACCGGAGGGCAAGCCAAGGACGAGCGCAAGGAAAAACGCAAGGTCAACTTGGCCGAACTGAAAACGGCCATATCTTGCTGCGAACCCGGAAGCGGTTGCTGCTAAACTGCACTTGATGGAAAATTACATGCGCCGGTGCTTTCAACTTGCCCAATTGGGGGCTGGGAACGTATCGCCCAACCCGCTTGTAGGTGCCGTACTGGTGTACGGCAACCGCATCATCGGCGAGGGGTGGCACCGGCGCTATGGTGAAGCACATGCAGAGGTACTCGCCATTCGGTCGGTGGCCGAGACCGACCGGCACCTGATCCCACACAGCACGCTGTACTGTTCGCTGGAGCCGTGTTTCCATTTTGGAAAAACCCCACCGTGCGTGGACTTGATTTTGGCAGAAAGAATACCGCGCGTGGTAGTCGCCAATACCGACCCCAATCCTTTGGTGGGCGGACAAAGTTTGAAAAAACTCCAAGCCGCTGGGGTTGAAATTATGACGGGTGTGTTGGAAGCCGAAGGCCGCTACCTGAACCGCGCGTTTTTTACCTGGATCGAAAAAAAACGCCCGCACATCGTGTTGAAATGGGCACAAACCGCAGACGGCTTCCTCGCCCGATCCGGCGAGCGCACCACCATTAGCGGCCCTATCACCCAAAGGCTCGTACACCGCTGGCGTGCCGAGGCGGATGCTATTTTGGTCGGCACCACCACCGCAGTCACGGACAACCCCCGCTTGGACAACCGCATGTACTTCGGAAAATCGCCCCTGCGCATCGCCCTTGATTTTGATGGAAAAATATCCACTTCGGCGCACCTGCTCGACGACAGTCAGCCGACTTGGATCGTCGGCCCCTCACAGACCGGAAATTATCAAAATACCCGATTTCTACCTACACCAAGTCCAAAATCGGACTGGATTCCATATCTTTTGGAAAACCTGACCGAGGAAAAACGCGCCATTCTGCTCGTGGAAGGAGGAGCAATTGTGCTTCGTCAATTCATCAAAACCGGCTATTGGGACGAAATACGCCTGCTCGAAAACCCACGCCTTTTGCATCAGGGCGTACCCGCGCCCGCCATACCGGATGGCGCTCGCCTGATGGAAAAAAGCCCTCTCGGCGACGATTCGGTTCGCGTCTTTTGGCAACCAGAAACTCTCTAACCAGAAACCCCTCCAACGTAATCACTCAGGTAAGCATAACGCGCCGTCAGGTGGCCGCCCTCTGCAATGACTGCCCGGGCGATGACAGCGCTGCTGTTCTCGTGGAGCAGTTCGGGCAGCACGTTGTCTATCAGTTGTTGGCCAAAAAAACCGGAAGCATCGCGGGGCAGTTCGGAGGGCAGGTTGTCAATGGCCATCACGTCCACGCCGTCGGGACTGAATGCAGGGCATTCCTCGCCGGTGCGGCGATTGATGCCAAAAACGGGATCAGCGATGGTGCTGGAGCGGATGGTGATGGGCACAGACGCGTCCGGCATCATATCGCAAGACACGTCGGCTATAGCTTGTATGCGGAAAGATTGGTTGGCCAAGTCCGAGGCCTCGAAAAACTTCGGCGCTTTGGGATCGTAAAAAATTCCATTGATGAAAATATCAGCACGTTGTGCAAACGGCGCGAACGTGCTCACATACTCCTCGCCGTGAGCATAAAAATGCGCCTTGTTGAAGATGGCTGGCCCGGAGCGATGTTGCACATAGTCCTGTGCGTGCAGTTGGGTGAACACAGGCCCATCAAACGGTTTGGTCAGAAAATCGTGCGGCGACACTTGAGAAATACCCATGTCGTGCAGGTTGCGGGCCGCTCCGGATGCCACTCGCCCACCGCCTGTGAGCACGATGCGCAAGGGCGGGAATTCCGTTTTCGCGTATACGGCCTTTACCTCGGCGTAGTCGTGGCAGGTGTTCATACGGGGCAGATCGAACAGGCCCGTTCGACGGCCATACGTCCAAATCCCGTTGTGGGCTCCCACCAGACCAGCATAAAAACCGAAAGCGATAAGGCGGTCGCCGCGATCATCCGTGAGTTTTTCGTAGTCAACTAATCGGATGTTTTTTTCTAAAACTGTTTGCAGGAGGTGGCGGTTGTGGGGTTGTTTTTTTACCGTATGGGAAAAGAAAAGATAGGTTTTGCTTGCAATCAACTGCCCCACAGGCACTTCCTTGACACCAAGCAGGATGTCGCAGTCTGTCAAGTCTGTTGTCAGCCGGATTCCTGCCGCCTGATATTCCGCGTCGGTAAAACACCGGACAGGGGAAGGTTCCACCACTAACTCCACAGGAAACCGGGCCGTGATCTGTTTGCATTGTTCGGGCGTGAGCGCTGTGCGTGCGTCAGATGGCACTTTGCCTTCCCGGATGATCCCGATTTTGTACATAAAGCGAATTTTTTGGTTGGATAAAAACTCCCAGCGTGACCAATTTGGCGCACATCGTCCGAAGCGCCTACTTGGGCGCGCAAAGGTAGGCCATTCGCCCTGCATTCCCGGTGCAGGGATAAATAAGGGGGGGGATTTTCCTTCGGGAAAATTTCACGCCGCGAGCCGAACCAACCAACAACCGATTTGGTTTACCTTCGCACTTTAAGGTTACTGGTTAGAAAGGTTAGAAGGTTACTGGTTAGAAAAAGGTTAAAGGTTTTCTGGTTAACGAGATTTGTACAACCAGTCACCCCCAAATCTTCAAACCAGAAACCTTCTAACCCCACGAACAAGTAACTTAAAATGGGCCTGTTCTTGGTATTGACGGGAAAGTGTGGTCGCCTCGTAAGCATGCCGGAGCATGAGCGGTTACTCCGTAAAAAACAACGTTCAACAAGTAGATGGCAACTATCAGTATGCCATGGCTGCCTAATTCATTGAATTAGAAGGCCTTTATGCCGCACGGTTGAGGTTCCATATACATCGTGCCGCGTATAACAACTTTGGGACTAGTTTGCGGAACGCCGTTACCGCAGGCGAAACTTAAACGGCTAAGGCGCGGAGTGGTCGGTTCCTGAACCTATCCCGTGCTCGAAAATCCGAATCGGGAACTAAGCATGTAGAAAGCGTTGCGACGCTTTGTCCGGACGCGGGTTCGACTCCCGCCAGGTCCACACACCAGTAAAAAACGCGACAACCTGTTTTTCAGGGAGTCGCGTTTTTGTTTTGGGGCTGTTCGGGGTTTTCCCCGAATTGTACCATCATGGATTCCGATGGAATGAAAAACATGCTCTATTTTTGGTGCTGAAACAACCCGTACTTGACAAATGCAGATTCACGCGACATCGCCCGAAGACTACATGGGAAAACTGCCGGAAGACCGCAAAGCGGCTATAACGACTTTGCGCAAAACGATTTTGGACAACCTGCCTTCCGGTTTTTCGGAAACTATAGGCTACGGAATGATGGGCTATGTCGTTCCCCACGGACTGTACCCGGCTGGTTACCATTGCGACCCACAACAGCCCCTTCCATTCATGGGATTTGCTTCGCAAAAAAACTTCGTATCGTTTTACCACATGGGTTTGTACGCCAGCCCTGCGCTCATGGAGTGGTTCGTTTCGGAATATCCCAAGCACACCAAGGCCCGCTTGGACATGGGCAAAAGCTGCATCCGGTTCAAAAAAATGGATCAAATTCCGTTTGCCCTCATTGGTGAACTGGTTAGCAAAATCAGCCCCCAGCAGTGGATAGAAACCTACGAACAAATGCTGAAAAAATAGGCATTCCCTACCTGTACGCCACTTGCAGTTCGCGCCACTAGTTCGAGGTTTGCACATTTTGGTTTACCACTCCAACCGCCAGCTCAAGTTCGGCACCAGCCCCAGTTGTTCCTTCTCTTCTGCCCGCCCGGTGTACGGGTCGTAATACTGGTAGGCTGTGTTTTTTTGTAACGTCACATTTTGGAAGTCCATGGCAAACAGACTGTTGCGCCGTTTGCCTACGTTACGCCGCCAGTACACCCGCAAGTCGAGGCGCACAAAGCCGGGCTGCTGCTCAGAATAGCCATCCGTCAGGTCATAGACAGTGGCTTTTGCTGCAGCCGAAGCGGCTTCATCCACAGGGGCAGCTCGTTGGCCGCCTGTCCAGCTGATGCGCCCGTTCACGCCGAACGCCCGCGTTTTTTCGGGCCAGGCATCGCGCTGCCACTCTTTCCCCGCTGTCAAGTTGGCGATGTGGCCGAGGTTCCAACGGCTGGAACGCCATAGGCCGTCGCTTCCTTGATAACGGGCATCGAACAACGTGGTATTGACCAACAAGAACCACCCGGCGGCGAGGTAGCGCTCGGCAGACAGCTCGATGCCTTTATTCTCCGCAGCTCCATTGGCTACCAATGGCCCGAAAACTTGCACCTCACTGACATTTATCAAGGAAAACGCACTGGGAGCCACCGCCACGGGTATGCGGTATTGCTGTTGGTAAAACCACTCGGACTTGACGGCCCACAGGTCGCCCGGGTTCCAGGTGTGCCGCAGCGAAAACTGGAATGATCGAGCCAAGGCTCCTCCCTGAAAATGGCCGCTGTTGGCGCTGTGGTTTTGCACTTCCAAAGCATACAACCACATCGGGTGGGTCTGGCTGCTCAGGCTGGCCGAAAAGGCCAGCTGATGCCGCCCGCCGAGGCGGCGAGTGACGATTAGGCGCGGCTCTACTGAAAAATCGGTCAGGGTGGCACTATCGCCAGTGACTGAAAGCAACAGGCTGTGCAGCCCGATCCGTACACTGGTGTGATCGGCCTTGTCAGACCAAAGCCAGTTTACCCAAGGTTGAAAAAGCAGGTTTTGGCCGTAGCCGTAGTATCGGAGGATACCCGCGTCCACTTCGTTGGCGGCATACTGCGCCTGCATGCCCGCTTGCAATCGGTTAGTTGCGTTCACCCGGTGGAAAAGTGTGCTGGAAAACCCAGTCCGAAGTTCAAGGCCGGTGTCTCGCTCGCGCATCCCGTCGCCGTTGGACTCCCGTACGTTGCCCTGTACGGATGCCACAGTGGTCGTTTTCAGGGTTGTGTTTTTGCCAATTGGTCTCCAGTTCGAGAGACCCAAAATGGCTGTTCCGGACTCAAAATCAATGGTAAACAAGTCCTTGTACTGCTTGATTTCGGTACTGTCTGTTGGCGGAGAAAACGTATTTCGGCTGTAACCGCCCAGGCCGAAGAGCGACCACCGTCCGCCATTTTTTTCTAAAAAATCCAGTTTGACGGCCAAGTCCTGGTAGTTAATTTTTTCGCCACCGAAGGAAACGCCCATTTGGCCGAGCAAACCAACGGTAGAGTAGCGGTAGTTGGCGAGGTAGGAGTGGCCGTTTTTTTTGCTCAATGGGCCTTCGGCGGCAAGGTCCAACCCGATAAGCCCGGCCTGAGCTGTGAATTCGTGCCGCTCGGTGTTGCCCCGCCGCCAGTACATGTCCATAATGCCGCCGAAAGCATCGCCGTATCCGGGAGGACAAGATCCGGTGATCAGGGAGGAATTGTCGAGTAATTGAGCGGAAAACAGCAACACGCCGCCACTGGAGGTGGCCGGGCGGTCGCTAAATGTACCGGCGTTGGGCAGGTGGTTGGGATTGGTCACGTCCACGCCCTCTAAGCGCCAGCGAACACTGGTCGGGCCGTTGCCGCGGATGCTAAGGCCGTTGGCTTGATCGTCAGTGTTAGCCACGCCGGGATAAGCAAGCGCGAGGCGGGCAGGGTCAAAAAATGTGGCCGGAAACCGCTGCGTCTGCTCGCGGGTGAGCGGTACCTCGCCGATCGGCAGTAGGGGGCGACGGTCGAGCGCAGCGGCCTTCACGGTCACATGGGGCAATGTCGTGGGCGAGGGGCGTAAGGCCACATCCAACACGGTTTCTTTTCCCGATACGAGGCGCACTTCTTGGATCAGTACCGGCTCGTAGCCATCGAGGCTGAGCCGACACAAGTACACGCCAGGCGGCAATGCGTCAGTAAAATAAAGGCCATTGGCATCGGTTGCAATGGCCAGTGAATTCGCTTTCGGTGTGGTACCGATGCCGATAACGACACCGACGAGTGGGGTGGTTTGGTCGGCATCGCGTACAAGACCGCGGAGTTGTTGGGCCAAACCCCTGGCCGAAAAAGCGGCAAGCGTGAAGAGCAGAAAAAATCGGCTGTATTTCATTGGGCCAATTTCCGGCAAAGTTTGCAGATCGCCGAGCGATGGAGCCTACCTTTTCCCTTGAAAAAATGCTTTGAGCAGCAGACCACAGTCGTGCTCCAACACACCCAGTTCGAGTTTGGTCTTGGGGTGCAGCAGGCTTTGGCCCCCGTGAAGCATGAAGCCGCGTTTTTCGTCGGTAGCCCCGTACACGATACGGCCCATTTGCGCCCAGGCCAGTGCGCCAGCGCACATGACGCAAGGTTCGAGTGTGACGTACAGTGTGCAATCGGGCAGGTACTTGCTGCCGAGATGGTTGGAAGCGGCTGTCAGGGCAAGGATTTCTGCGTGCGCGGTCACGTCGGTTAGTTGTTCCGTCTGGTTGTGCGCCCGAGCGATGATACGGTTGTCGCACACGACTACTGCGCCCACGGGCACTTCGCCAGCATCATATGCTTGGCGTGCCTCGGCCAAGGCTTGTTGCATGAAATAGGTGTCGGAGTGAATCGAAAGCATATCTTGGTTATATCTCGCACCGCAAGGTGCGAAGCCGCTTTTGTACTACTGAGGGCTGTTAATTAAAATATTAGAGCGTGTTTAAATTTCAGTGGCGAGGCGAAAGCGAGCAAATTTTGTTTCAGGCAAGGCAAAATTTGCAGTCGTAGCCGGGTGCCTACGGCGAAAATTTTAACGCAGTATGAAGCAAAATT
>JBEBHD010000128.1:0-14508 GCA_040080915.1 Saprospiraceae bacterium | reverse complement strand
AATGGAGGACGCGTGCGGGGTAACGGGCGTAGCGCCGATGCCCACAGCCTGGCCGTTGGCTTTATTGGAAGAAACACCCATCGTGATCACGAGGGTTGTCACCAGCATAAATACTTGACGGCTCGTTCTTTTTAGCGACATCATGTTGTTTGATTTTTTTACATCCGAAGACCCGCAGGGTCGAATGCCGAATTGTTATTGAATGAATTGAAAATCAAAATCAGAAACTTCTGTGTTGGAAACCCGGCACAGACCGGCATTTCTGGCCTTGTTGGGCTGGCTGCCGGAATTGCTGGCAAAAGAAAAATCAAAAGGAAATGCAGGGAACAAAACGTGCCCGCCTACAGCACTAAAGCCAAAACGCCGACACGGCGAACCCGCTCGGCTGACGATGCGCAGCAAGGGAATATGAATGTCCACGGGCGACCAATTATTATATGCTGGCAATGGTCGGATATCGCCAGTTTGGGTTACGAGAACCGGATTAAATCAAAAACTTTTTTTGCCAAAGGCAGACTGCGCCGAAAGACGGTGCGAAGGTATCAAGAATCTGGCCAATAACTTGTTACGGGTAGGCCGTTTATTTTTAAAACGTCACCTCCAGCTCCTTAGCCTCGTTTCCGCGCAGCACTTTCACCTTGGTGGTTTCGCCTTTTTGGAACTTCGACAGCGCCTGCATGTAGCCGCGCACGTCGTGTACGTCGGTGTCGCCGAGGCGCACGATACGGTCGCCGCGCAGGATGCCGGCCTTGGCGGCGGGGCGACCGTCGGTCACGCCGTCCACATGCACACCGTCGCCGTCGTAGGTGTAGTCGGGCATAATGCCGAGGGTGACCTTGAAGCGCGGGGTGTCCTCGGGCTTGGACTTGGTTTCCTGAAAAGTCAGTTTCGGCTCCTTGTCCAGCGCCTCGATAAGGCGCACGGCGTACTCCAGAATGGCACGCTGGCCCGCGAAGTTGACTTTTTCGGTATCGTCGGAGGGCTTGTGGTAGTCCGAATGCTGGCCGGTGAAAAAGAACAGGACGGGTATGTTTTTGAGGTAGAACGAGGTATGGTCGCTGGGGCCTATCCCGGCGCTGTCCTGTTTGATGCCGATGTCGGCGGTCAGGCTGTTGATGAGCGGCACGAAGTTAGGGGCCGTGCCGACACCACCCACCACGAGGCGTTTTTCGTCGTTGAGGCGACCGATCATGTCCATGTTGATCATGAAACTGACCTTGGCCAGGTCAATGGTCGGAGTTTCCACATATTTTTTGGAGCCGACGAGGCCCAGTTCCTCGCCGGAAAAGCAGAGGAACAGGAAGTTATGCTGCTCGCGCACGCCGTTTTGGGCAAAATAGCGGGCCAGTTCGAGCACGCCGGCGGTGCCGGAAGCGTTGTCGTCGGCACCGTTGTGGATTTTGCCTTCCGAGTTGGCCTCCAGCGAGTTGCGGTCGTGCCCAAGGCCCAGGTGGTCGTAGTGGGCACCGATGACGATGGTGTACGGGGCACCGTTGTCGAGGTAAGCAGCCACGTTTCGGCTGTCGAGGGTGGGCGCATCGGCGGCGGTGTTGCCATGCGGGTCCGAGGGTTTTTTGAACGAAAACCCGTGGTACCAACCGCCGTCGTTGCCCTTGGGCTGGAGGCCCGCCTTTTTGAACGCCTTGGCGAGGTACTTGGCGGCCTTGCGCTCTTCCCTGGTGGCGGTGCCGCGGCCTTTCAGTTTGTCAGAGGCCAGGTAGGTCACGTGCTCGCGCAGGTTGGTTTCGGAAATGGTGGTTTGCAAAAAAGCCGGGCGGGCGAGTAGAAAAAGGGCGGTGATGGACAGCAGTCGTATCATAGCGGTGTTTCAATTTATTGATTTCTGCGAAATGGCAAACCGAGCGAGGCTTCCCTTTGTGATGTGGACGGATTTCTGCGAAATGGCAAATGAGCGTACAACCAGAACCTCAAAAAACAACAACCCGCACAGCACCAACCTGATTGCCACTGACCAACCGAAGGGTGTACATGCCTGCCGGGAAACCCGTCAAATCGAGGCTTGTGGAAAACGACCGGGCCGACGGCTCGTGTTTTTGTTGGAACAACAACCGTCCGCTCGTATCAAACACGTCCGTGCGGAATGTAGCCGATGGCGCATTGCGCAAGGTCAGCAAAAAGCGCCCAGTGCCGGGGTTGGGCTGGATACTCAAGCCCCACGCCTGCTCCGGCGAAACAGTCCCGACTTTATCCACTAACACCGAGTTGGACTCGGCAATGCAGCCGTTTTCGTCGCGCACGAACACCGTGTAGATTCCGTTGGGCAAGCCCGAAAACTGGGGCGAGGACTGGTACGCCGTACCGTCAAGGCTGTACTCCAAACTGCCCGTGCCGCCTGAAGCAGCGGCAGTGATGGTGTCGTTGGTTGCCCCGGCGGCAATTAGCAACGCAGGCGGATCGGTGAGTTCCACCGTGGTGGTAGAAGAATCGCCCAAGTTATCGGTCACCACAATTGTGTAGGTGCCTGCTGGCAAGTCAGCCAAGTTGCACGGCCCGCCGTTCACGCTGCAAACGAAGGGCGGCGTGCCGCCTAAAACCTCAAGCAGCAAAGCACCATCGGAACCGCCGGCGCAGCTCGGGTCGGTACTGGAAACCGAGGTCGCCAGTGCCAGATAATTGACCTCAAATTCAACTGTCCCGGTACAGCCGTTGGCATCTGTGACCGTCACTTGGTAGGTGCCGTTGGGCAAATTCGGGAATGCTCCGGAGTCTTGCGGAGTACCGCCATCCAGCGCGTATTGGTACGGCGGCGTGCCACCTGCGCCAGTGATGGTCGCCGACCGGGCAACGACCGTGGTCGTGGCGCTTACCGGGTCAGGCTCCGAAAAAACGAACGGCTGAGGTACCACCTCCGTGCCCGCTGCGTCGCGCACCTGAATCTGGTGCATGCCGCCGCCCACATTTTCAAACAGGCTGTCCGTTTGGTACGGCCCGCCGTCGAGGCTGAACTCAAGCGGCGGAACACCACCACTGGCCAAAACCAGCACCGAAACCGACTGGCCCGAGCAGGAAATTTCGCCGGTCACGTTCAGCCCGACAATGATCAGCGTCGGCACAGCCACTGTGGCAGCCACCGTGGCCGTGCAGCCGTTGGCATCGCGCACAGTCACCGTGTAATCGCCGTTGGCGAGGCCGCCAAAGGTATTCTCGGGCTGGAAGAGTAGGCCGTCCAAGCTGTACTCCAACGTACCCGTGCCGCCTGAAGCGGTCACCTCGATCCTGTTCAGGCTCACGTCTGCGGCCACTCCAATGGCCGTCGGCTGGGTCAGGGTCACCGACTCGGAAGCGGTATTGCCCGAATCGTCCTTTACTACTACGGTGTACGGTCCGGCAGCAAGGCCAGCGAACGTGTTGGCAGATTGAAAATCAACCCCGTTGAGGCTGTACGCGTACGGGGCCACACCGCCGATCACGTGTACCGTAAGCGAGCCGTCGGTGCCGCCGAAGCAGGAAATATCGGTTTTGTCAAATTGCTGGAACAACAACGGGCCAACGTACACCTGCACCGTGGCCGTGCCTGTGCAGCCGTTGGCATCGCGCACCGTCACCGTGTAGTCGCCGTTGGGCTGGTTTTCAAACAACGGGTTTTGTTGGAAAGTTTGCCCGTCGAGGCTGTACTCGAACGGCGGCAGACCGCTGTTTGCCTGCGCGACAATGTCATCGTTGGTGCTGGTGGCCGTGAGGTCAAGGGCGGGCGGGTTGTCCACCGTGACGCTTGTTTCGACTGTGAACCCATAGTCATCGGTCACCACCACGGTGTACATTCCGGCGGCGAGGCCGCCGAAAACATGGATAAATTGCCCCGTTCCGCCATCAAGGCTGAACTGCAGCGGCGGCGTGCCGCCCGATACCTGCACAGTGATTTGAGCTGTGGCACCATCGCGGCACACAAGCGGCTGCGTGACCGTTGCGGTAGCACTCAGGTCGTTTTGTATGACGACAATGTTGAACGTGGCACCATGAATCCAACCGTTGGTGCTGGCATCCGTCGCATCAAACACAAACGCGTCGGCAGTAGCGGTATCCCCGCTATTGAGGTAGGCCAATGCGCCGGAAAGGATGTCTGCCTGTGTAAACACGTCGCCGGTTACCAAGGGCGAGCCGTTCAGAACCAAGGCACCATATTGGGGCGTTGTCAGTAGCGTAAACACCCCGTCGGCGGGGTCGCCGCTGTCAATTTTGAGCACCAGATTGCTCACTGTCAGGTTTTTTGTGGAGCCGCTGGCCAAAGTCAGCGGGCTGTTCACCAACAATTCTGTCGGGGGCACAGCCTGGAAATAGCAAAGCGACAGCCCCCACTCCACGATAGCGCCGCCGTCTTCCGGGAAAATATCGGCCACCTCCAATTTCCAGTTGCCCAAGGCGCTGGCATTGTCGAACCGGTTCAGGGCCTCGATGGACTGGAAAATGCCGCTGATGGCCGGTGTGTCGTTGCAGGTGTTTTCCAAATCGCTGGCTGTAAGCAAAGCCGCGTCGTCAAATTCAAGAACAAGGTTTCTTCCGTTGCAGCCGCTGCTGATGGCCGGGAAGCCGGGGTGATCGAACAGGCGGGCCGAGGTGCCGTCGGGCGAAACAAGCCGGGCGGCCAAATCGCCCACCCAGTCGTGGTCAATTTTCAAGTTGATCCGTAGGTCAGCGACCATACTGTCGTCCGGTATGACCAAATTGGAGGTCACCAAGGCCGTGCTGCCATCCGGGATAACCACCGGCACATTCGCGCTGGTATAGTCGGTGGAGCATTCCGGCTGGCCGGCCTGGAAAGCGAAAACCGGAGAAAAGTCGCTGACCCCGCAGGCGTTCGTCACGCGCACGCGCCAGTAGTACACCGTGGCTTCTTGCAGCCCCGATACGGTGGCAGTTGTGGTGGCGACCGTTTGATCGAGCACCAGATCAGGTAAGCCAAAAGCCGGGTTGACAGCCACTTGCACCTGATAGGTCAGTGCGCTGGGCACGGCGCTCCAGCTCAGGGCTTGTTTTAGCGGCACGTTCATGGTCCCGTCCGCCGGTGTGGCGAGGTTAGTGGCTTGCGGTTGGGCATCCACCACGGTCAGGTCGAATGAATAGGTACGGATGATGGTGTCGCTCTCGGCCGTGACGGTGATGGTGAAAACGCCCGTCTGGTTCAGGTTTGCCAGTGCAATGTCGGCGCTGTTGCCGGGCGCGACGGGGTTGTCGGAAATGGAGACCGCAGCGTTGCCGGGCGCTCCGCTCACGGAAAGGGTTACTGGCTTCGTGAACCCGCCGGAACCGGCGATGTCCGCCGAAAACTGCAGTATTTGGCCTGTGCAGGCCTGCTCGGTCGGGTTGGCCGACAAGTCCATGAAAAATGTCGGAACAAGCGGGACTTCAATGGCGAAGTTTTGGTCGGAAATATCGAAAAATACGTTTCCAACGGCCTGAACCATGACGCGGCAGGTGGCGGAAATTTCATTGGGCACCTCCACTTCGGCTGTGCCAGAATTGGGCACCGAGTTGGCCAGCACAAACGGATACGTCAGGCCGCCATCTGTAGAAAGCAAAATACGCACCGAAGAGCAGGCGACAGGGGCCACATCGGTGGCGGCCACGTCCCAGGTCACGTTTCTTTTTTCGGCGACGTACCAGGTCTGCGCCAAGTTAGGTTGGGTGACGACAAACGGCCCGGCAGTTCCGGCCACCGTCAGCACCATGTTATCCTCGCCCGTGCAACCGCCCGTGGCTTTGTTGTCGCGGGCGGTCACCCGAAAGTTCATCGTGCGGGCCACGCTCGGGAGGCGTTCCCAAGTGGGGTCGGTGCCGGTGGCCAAGTCAGCCAAACGCGGGAAGTAGCGCGTGGGCGAGGGCATCGGGTTGAGCGAGCGGAACATCGGGCCGCTTGTGTTGGTGACTTGGGGCGGCATAGGAGCGGCCTCGTTGTTCATTTGTTCCCAACAGTACGTGAGCGCGTCGCCGTCAATATCGGTACCCACGGCGGTGAGGGCAAATGACGTAGAGCGCGGGATCACATAATCGGTGCCCGCGTTCACCACGGGTGCGGTGTTACCGGGATTGGTCTTGACGGGGCAAACATTGCCCGGGCCGGTGGTAATGTACCCGCTGATCTCTTGCAGGTTGATGGCGTGGAAGTACGGGTCGCTATTTGCCTGGATATTGGGCGCACAGATGCCTGCGTAGCCCATGATGGTGGAAGCGCTACCGGGTTCCATGGCTGTGGGCAGGTAGCGTCCGCAATTATTGTTTTGGGTGTGGTTGGCGTTGAATTGGTGCCCCATTTCGTGGGCCACATAGTCCACGTCGAAAGGGTCGCCGACGGGCTGGCCGCGGCCGGTCACGCCTCGGGCCTTGGTGGAGTTGTTGCAAACCACGCCCACACCGGCTATGCCGCCGCCGCCGGTGCTGAACACGTGCCCGATGTCGTAGTTGGCCGAACCGATGATGTTGGTACATTTGGTTTGGTTCTGGCCGAGCATAGTCGAGCCGTTGCCGTTGTTGTAGCCGTCGGTCACCGGGTCGAGGAATACAAGCAGATCGTTGTTGGCGATGATCTGCATCGTCACGGACAGGTCGCGCTCGTAGATGCCGTTCACCCGGTTCATGGTAGTGTTCATGGCGGCCAGCACCAGCGGCACCGTGCCGCCGTGGAAATTGGCGTACTCGCCCGTACAGGCGAGGGCGAGGCGGTATTTGCGGAACTGGCAGTCGCCCACCATTTCCGGAACGGGCATTTTTTTCAGGTCGGATTGCTCCACCGTTTCATCGAGCGTACAGGCGTACGGCTCTTTCGGGTCTATGTTTTTTTTGTGGTAAACAATGCAGTACACGCGGTCGCCGCGCTGGTAGGGGTCAATGAAAATCGGGTCGTGGTGCGCCGAGCGGATCATGGCGTGGAAACCCTGTGGCGTGAGGTCGCACTTGAGCGAGGCCGTCGGGTCGTCCAAGCCTGTGCCGGTGTAGCAGCGGATTTCCGGGAACCTGGCCTGCAGCTCCGGGGCCATCACGGGCGACTCGGCGATGCGGAAACGGCCCCAGCCCCCATCGGGCAGCGGCAGACTGAGCACCACGTCCTGCTCCGGTCCGGCGTTCGATCCGAACCGCTCCGGCGCGGCGGCCAACAGGGGCTGCGCGGCGGCGAGGTCGAGCCGCACCACCCGGTACTGCCGGGGCACGATGAGCCGCTTGGACCTGCCGAGCGCGGGGATGGATTTTTCGGAAACGTCCGACCAAATATTTTGGGAAAAAACAGTGCCAGAAAGCACCAGGAACAAACAGCAGAGAAGATTTTTCAGCATGACGCACGGGAAAAAATGATGAACGATGAGCATTGCATTGGACGAGCCGTCGGGCACTCGGTTTACACGCCCGCGAAAGTATGGCGACTGCGCTATGTACCGGGCATGTGAAATCATTTTGGTCTGTCATCATCCAAAAAACCGAGCGCCGTGATACATTTGAGCGGCCAAGATAACACTCCCACCATACTGCTGGACATTCCCGCACACCGATCAAGCCCGACCATGCCCGCCGCCGCAATCCGTTTCATCGCCCTTGTTTCCTTCATTTTTGCAAACCATTTGGCTACCGCCCAAACCATTCGCGACGGCGACAACTTGGTGCCCAACCCGGGCTTCGAGCACTTCGCCGCCCCGCCAGTGGGCTGGTCGTACAAAGGCGCGTACTTTGGCCAGGTGGTGCGGTATTGGTTCAGTGCCAGCACCGCCAGTCCCGATGTGTACGGCCCCGGAGTGAGCGTGCCGCAGGACTGGGCAGAAAAGGGTTTTGGCAAACAAAAACCGCGCACCGGGCGCAGCATAGCGGGTGTAACCCTGTACGGCTGCATCAACGGCAAGCCGCACTGCCGCGAATACGTGGAAATCCAACTGGCCGAGCCGCTCGTGCCGGGCCAGGTTTACCTGGTGGAATTTTGGGCAACGCCACTGCCCCGCACGTTGGCCATCAACAACATCGGCGCGTTTTTCTCGGAAAAACGCATCGAACGCCTCTCCGACGAACAGATCGGGGCCACACCGCAGGTTTTTGCCAAAAACACCGTGAAGCCCGCTGAAGGCAAGTGGGCCAAGGTCAGTGGCCAATTCACCGCCACCGACGAATCGGAGTACCTGCTCCTCGGCAATTTTTTCAAGGACGAACAAACCCAAACCGAGGCCCTCGCCTCCACCGACGGCTTGACCTACGCCTATTATTACCTCGACGATGTATTGGTAAAAAAACTCCCGCCGTTCGTGCCCGTGCCCGTCAAGCCCGACGACCTCACGCGCCAGCCGTTGGAAACAGGCAAGGCCATCGTGCTGAAAAACCTGTACTTCGAGTTCGACAAGCACACGCTCATGCCCCGATCTTTTGTTGAATTAGACAAACTGCTGCGCATTCTGCGCGAAAACCCCGCGATGCAAATCCAAATCAACGGCCACACGGACAACATCGGCGGCACGGACTACAACAAATGGCTGTCGCGCAAACGCGCTCAGGCGGTGTGGCAGTTTTTGACGGATAGCGGTATTGCGGCCAGTCGCTTGCGCTACCAGGGCATGGGCAAGGCGCGACCTATGGTGAGCAACCAGACCGAGGCGGGGCGGTTTCAGAATAGGCGGGTGGAGTTTGTGGTGTTGAGGCGGTGAAGGGGTGTGGAGCTTGGGAAACCGAGCTCACGGTCAACGACGACAGCAACATGCACGTGAGCAGCATGGCCCTCAGTGCTTCCGGCAACATCCTCGTGATCGGGTCGGCCCACAACGGCGCGACCACCGGGTACGACCTGCTGTTGATCAAGTTCGACGGTGAGCTGTTCAAATCGCGGTTGCATATCTCATAAGTTTTGTTGCTTACAACATACGCCGATGGCCTCCTTTGGACTAAACAAAAAAATTTAAACACGCTCTTAACCAAAACCTTTCCGGTTTTTCGCCAATCACCCCACCTTTGCCGCATGGGCCGAAAAAACAAACTCCGCAAGTTCGCCGAGGTACTTTCCTTCCCCAATGTGTACGAGTGCTACAACGTACAGCAACCTTCGCTCGTAGGCGCTGGCATGCAACCAGTAGAATTGAATGGCCGATGGAACAGCCAGTATTTCCAAAACAACAACCCCATCACGCTCGAACTGGCCTGCGGCGGGGGCGAGTATACTGTGGCACTGGCTCGGCAGTTCCCGGAGCGGAATTTCATCGGCGTGGACGTAAAAGGCAACCGCATCTGGAAAGGTGCCAAAACAGCCTTGGAGGAAAACCTGTCTAACGCCGCATTCTTACGTACCCGAATCGAAATCGTTGACCACTTCTTTGCACAGAATGAAGTGGACGAAATTTGGATCACTTTCCCTGACCCATTCCCACGTAACAGCAAGGAAAACCGCCGCCTCACGTCCGCCTTTTTTTTGGAAAAATACCGCCTTATCCTGCGCCTCGGTGGCCTTGTACACCTGAAACACGATGACCCTGGGTTTTACCAATTTACACTCGACACAGTGGCCGCCGACCCGCGTTGCCACCTGCTTTTTGCCGACGACGATATTTATGCCAAACCGCTACCCCACCCAGAACTGAGTATCCAAACCCTGTACGAAGGCATGCACCTCGCGGCGGGCAAAACGATCAAGTATGCGCGGTTCACGATAAGTTAAACAGACGACCTATCTTTGGTGCCGCAATCCACTTTTCGCATGAAAAAAAAACTACTCCGGCATCTGCTCCCCGCCCTCGTCGCCTTCGTGTTTTTGGCGGCAACGGCCCAGACCCAAACCTGCGAATTCACACTGAACATGCACGACGACTTCGGCGACGGCTGGAACGGCGGCTTGCTCACGGTGGTAAACTCAGGCAATACTTACCAGTTTTCATTGGTCAACAACGTTGGTAACGGCGAAGACAGCACAGTCACCTTCTCCGTCACTGCAGGCCTGCCCATCGTGCTCAATTGGGCACCCGGCCAGTTCAATGGCGAGGTGTCTTTTTCCCTGTTCAACAACGACCGTGATCTGCTCTTCCAAGCCACTGGCCCGAACGCGGGCCTGCTGTATCTCAGCACTGCCGTTTGTGTGGACTGCGTCAAACCTCGCAATTTGGTGGTCGAAAATGTGTGGGATAACCGTGCCCGGATTTCGTGGGAACCCGCTTACGGCAATAAGCCCCCCGTTGGCTGGTCGGTCGTTTACGGCCCGACCGGCTTCGTGCCCGGCCCCAGTGCGGGTGATACCTTGTACACCGCCACACCCAAGGCGAACATCACTGGCCTGCAGCCCAAAACCAAGTACGATTTTTATGTCCAGCAAGACTGCGGCAATGGCCTCGTCGGCAAACTTGCCGGCCCCCTGTCTTTCGAAACATACCGCACCAACGATGTGGGTATCAGTGCCGTACAAAGCCCGCAAAACAGTTGCGACCTTGACACGGAAACGCTCACCGTATTGATGCGTAACCACGGCGCAGCGCCGCAATCACTCGTCCGCTTTAATTACAGCGTAAATGGCACCCCATCTGGCGTGCAGCAACCACAGGACGGTTTTTTCACCGGAATACTCGGCAAAGACAGCACCGCTGTGCTTACTTTTCAAAAAAAATACGACTTCTCCGCTCCCGGCGAATACACGATCACTGCCTGGACCGAGCTCGCCGATGATGAAGACCGTACCAACGATACCATCGTGTTTCGCGTGGTAAACCGCCTCGTCGCCCCGTACAGCCAAAACTTCGAGACCTGGACGGGCGGCTGGTATGCCGAAAAGGATACCGCATTGGCGGAAAACCCGTCGTGGCAATTTGGCACGCCCGCCGGCATTGCTATTCCTGCCGCCGCCAGCGGGAAAAACGCGTGGGTGACCAACCTGACAGGACTGTACAATGCGGACGAAATCGCTTACCTCAACTCGCCCTGTTTCGATTTTTCCGATCTGAACGATGACCCGGCCATTCAGTTTTCCCTGATTTACGACACCGAGTCTGAGTACGACGGCGCTTGGTTGGAAATGTCCCTCAACGACGGCGCGACGTGGGCCAAAGTGGGCATGTTGAACGAACCGATCAACTGGTACAACGAAGACAACAGTATCAACGACTTCGGCCACGTCTGGGGCGGAACCAGCGGTAGCTGGGCCACGACTCGCCACCTGCTCGACGGAGCCGCTGGCATGACCAACGTGCGGCTCCGCTTTGTGTTTCGGTCCGATGAATTCGTTCAGGAGGAGGGCATAGGTATAGACGACATCCGCGTGGACGTGCCCGTGGACAAGGACCTCTCGGCACTGGCAGTGAGTACGCTCGCCGACGGCTTGGACTGCGGCCTGCCAGCCGATATCGTCACTGTCCAGGTTGCCAATTTGGGCAAAGAACCGGTTTCGGTCTTCGGCGTGGCCTACTCCCTGAACGCCGCCGCCCCGGTGGTGGAAAACGTCGGCCCCGTCAGCTTGGCCCCGAACGAAATCTACCCGTACACGTTCAGCCAGACCTTCGACAGCCGCGATGGCAAGTTCGACCTGCGCTGTTGGGCCATTCTTTCAGGAGATCAAAAAAACAGCAACGACACTGCCGCTGTGCTCGTCGTGGATCACCTGCCCGATCCGCTGCCGCTACGCGAGGATTTTGAAAACGGCTTGCCCGCTGGTTGGGTAGCAACGGGATCGGTCACCGACGGACATGCCAATGTATCCAACGTTCTGGCTTTCAATCTGTACAATTTCAATACCTCCTCGTCCGTGACTCTGCCGCGTGTCGGTTTCGTAGGACCAAACGATTCGCTCAGTTTCGACTACCGCATCACGGATTACGAAGACGAAGGCACTGTGGCCACCGTGCTCAACAACGGCACGCGCTTCGAGGTGAGCGTGTCCACCAACTGCGGTAGCTCATTCCAGCCTGTGTACACGATCAACGAAAACAACCATGTACCCAGCCTTGGCCTGCAAAACATACGGATACCCCTCGCAGCCTACGCGGGAAAGGCCGTCCAGATCAGGATCAAAGGAACTTGGGGGGCGGGCGATTTCTTTTTCGACCTCGACAATGTGAACCTGCCCCAACAGGGCAGCAGCCCGACCCATGAGGCAGTTGAGGGTCTGGTCAGCCTTATTATTCAGCCCAACCCAACCACTGGCCAGGCAATACTTTGGGCATATTTCGAGCAGGCCGTTGACGCGCAAGTGCAGATGTTCAACCTTGCAGGCCGCGTGGTATGGCAATCGAATATACTGCACACCGACCGCCTTGCCGAACCCCTGTACCTCGGCGACCTGCCCGATGGGATGTACCTCGTCCGCTTGGTGGCGAACGGACAGGCTGCCGTGCAGAAATTAGTGTTGGCCAAGTGAACGTTCTGGACAAAAACATGCCCTTCTGGCTTGGCGAAAGAAAGCAATAGCCCGAAACGCCTGCACCGCCCCAAAAGCGCCTATTTCAAAACGGAGCGCCGTACAGCAGTGCCGGGCGCTGCCTTGCTATACTTCGCGCTGCGAAGTTTTGTGCATGGCCTTCGGCCTACTATTTTGATTAGCCGCGATCAGTATGACAAAAGCGGCTTCGCACCTTGCGGTGTGAGGTATAAAACTAAAACATGACCAGAACATTCTTCCTCGCTGCCATGTCCTATCTCGCAGGAATGCAAATCCTGCTCGCCCAATGCCCTGCTGGCCCTACTGTGCAGGTGGTCAACAATTCTGGCTTGGATGTGAACGGCTCGCTGACCTGGGCGCTAAACTGCCTGAACAACGTGCCCTCTATCACAACGTTGACCTTCAATATTCCCGGCTCGACAGTGATCGAACCCAATACACTACCGAATATCGGCAAGCCCGGGGCGCTTATTGACGGAAACAGCCAGGCGGGGATCGTCGTGGACGGATCCTCTCCGGCAGGCGCTCCGGCAAACTGTTTTGTCATCACGGCTCCGAACGTCACGATACAGGGCCTGACCATCCGCAATTTCACCAACCCTGCGGGTGGAAACGCCATACTGGCGAACGGCAACAACCCGACCGTTGTGGAAAACACCTTGGTCTCCAACCGAACGGGCATCACTACGAGCAGCTCTGTTTTTGCCTTCAACTTTAGCGGCAATACAATCGGAGCAAGCGGAATGGGCAATATCACCAACGGGATGGTTATTCAGGGTAGCCCTTCTGCGGGTGTTATCTCTACGAACGAGGTCGCCCACAACGGTGCAGCAGGCATTACTATCGTAGGCGGAACGGTGCTCATAACGGAAAACAGCATCTACTGCAATTCAACTTCGGGTATTACAAAACCTGTCCCTCCTGCCTTGCCGGTAATCACCCAGGCGACCACACAGATCATTCGGGGCACAGCCCCGGCGAATGCCCTCGTAGAGGTGTTCGTTCATTCCTCTGCCGGTTGCGCGGGCGCGCCTTGTCAGGGCAAAACCTTCGTCGGCTCCACTACTGCACTGGCATCTGGCCTCTGGACACTCCCGACACCAGGCAGTGTCCCGGGGGGCAGTATGGTGACAGCCACCGCAACCATCAGCAGCAACAACACCTCGGCATTTTCGACGTGCCAGACGGTGACAGATTGCTCGGGCTTTACGGCGAGTATCAACCACACTAATGTCAGTTGCCCAGGGGGAAACAACGGCTCCGCAATGGCTCTGCCTCCCGGGAGCACCATAACATACCTTTGGAACACCACCGCCACCACGCAAACGATTTTGAACTTAGTGGCGGGCATATACACGGTCACCGTGACCAACCAGTCCACCGGCTGCACCGATAGCGAAAGCGCTACCATTACCCAACCGCCACCGTTGGGAGTATCACTTTCCAACACCAACGTCTCATGTTTCGGTGGCAACGACGGCTCGTCTACCGCTACGGGCAGCGGAGGCACGCCCAACTATACGTTTGTATGGAGCAATGGCACAACTGGCCCCACGGCCAACAACCTGTCCGCAGGCACTTACGTCGTCACCATGACGGATGAAAATAGCTGCACCATCGTGCAGACAACGACCATTAGTCAACCGGCTGCGGCGCTAATGGTCTCCATTACCAAAACAAATGTCTCGTGCTTCGGCGGAAATAACGGCTCAGCAACCGCCACAGCCAGCGGCGGAACACCGGGCTACACCTTCGAGTGGAGCAATGGCACAAACGGCCCCACCGCCAACAACCTGACGGCGGGAACGTACACCGTCACGGCCACCGATATCAACGGTTGCACCGCCACCCAAACCACTACCATCACCGAGCCACCGGCGCTCACCGTCAATACTACCGCGACGAACGCAACCTGTTTTGGCGGCAGCAACGGCTCGGCCACAGCCACGGCCACTGGCGGAACACCGGGCTTCACCTTCGAATGGAGCAACGGCACAAACGGCCCCACCGCCAACAACCTGCCCGCCGGAACATACACCGTAACGGCCACTGATGCCAACGGTTGCACTGCCACCCAAACGGCGACGGTGGGCCAACCGACAATGGTCGCGGTCTCCATTACCAAAACAAATGTCTCGTGCTTCGGCGGAAATAACGGCTCGGCAACCGCTGCA
>JBEBHD010000347.1:0-3882 GCA_040080915.1 Saprospiraceae bacterium | reverse complement strand
AATTTTGCTTCATACTGCGTTAAAATTTTCGCCGTAGGCACCCGGCTACGACTGCAAATTTTGCCTTGCCTGAAACAAAATTTGCTCGCTTTCGCCTCGGCACTGAAATTTAAACACGCTCTAACCCAGCGTGCCGAACAACAGCCCTTTTTGGGCGAGGGTTCCGACGATTATGAGCAGGGCGATGGTGGTGTAGATGGCCGATTTTTTATGCTTCTCGGTGGGGTCTTCCGCTTTTTTGGAAAGGGTGCGGCCCACTTGGATCAGCGCTACGGCGATGAGCATGGCCGTGATGTGTTCTACGGCCCAGTAGCGGGCGTTGGAGTCTTTCATGGCTGCGCCAAAATTTTCGAAGGCGGCCTTTGTCAGTGGGCTGGTGAAAGCGTACAAGATAAGTCCGAGGAGCAGCTGCAGGTGCGACAGGCCCAGCAGGGCGGCCGAGGCGGTGTTGTCCAGTTTTTCGTAGGGCTTGCGGGTGAGCCAACCGGTGTACGCGCGAATGAGTACAAAGATCAGGGCCGCAAGAATCAGATAGCGGTTGTAGGAGTGGAGTGTTTGCAAAAACGGGTGCATGGCAGACGTATTATTTTGATGTGCGGCGGGGAGGATACCCCTTGGGCAAAGGTAGGAAGATTGGTTGCATTCATTATTCCTTGTCGCGGGAGTCCATCCAGATCGTGACGGGGCCGTCATTGACCAAGGTCACTTTCATGTCTGCGCCGAATGTGCCCGTGCGTACAGGCAGGCCGGATTCTTGCGCGAGCATTTCTACAAACTGCTCGTACAACGGCACGGCCAGTTCCGGGCGGGCGGCGCGGATGAACGAAGGCCGGTTGCCTTTTTTTGTGCTGGCGTGCAGCGTAAATTGGCTAATGACCAACAGCTCGCCGCCGATGTCCAGTACCGATCGGTTCATCAATCCGGCTTCGTCAGAGAATATGCGCAAGGCCGTTATTTTTTTGCACAACCAAGTTGCATCCTCGAGACCGTCGTCGTGTTCGATGCCGAGCAGCACGAGCAGCCCCAAGCCGATGCGCGACTTTTCAGTGCCATCAATGGTAACGGAGGCGGAAGACACCCGCTGCAGGACTATTCGCATGAATGGGACGGTTGAGTAATTAGCACATTGCCGCAATTGCACATTAATAAATGGGTTACTTTTGCAGCGTTTTAGGCCAGATTGCGACTTGCAGCATGGCCGGCGCAAAGATATGCCAATAGACATTGTTTGCATGGCCGCCTTCCTGTACGGCTTTTGGAAAGGGTACAGCCAAGGCATTATCAGTACGGTATTCAGCGTGCTGGCCTATATTTTCGGTATTGTGTTCGCCTTCAAGATGACCCCGACGGCGACGAACATCCTTGAGACGCTTTTCAACTCCAACAACCCCATGATGTTCGTGGCGGCTTTTGTGGTCAATGTCGTGTTCATCATGTTTGTCATTCGCCAGGCGGCCAAGGGTTTCGAGGGCATGCTCACTTCTCTGCATCTCGGCATCATCAATCAGGCGATCGGAGGGGCCATCATGGGGCTTTTCGGTGTGCTCATCTTCAGCGTGCTGGTTTGGTTTGGCGACAAGGCTGGCATGATCAACGAAGCGACCCGTAACGAATCCCAAACCTATGCCACGCTCATCGAACTGCCCGGAAAAACCAAGGTAGTGGCCGACCGCATCAAACCCTTTGTGATTGATGCCTGGGAAACCTCCATGAAGTGGATGAATCGGGTTGAAGATTTCGGCGAAAAACAAACCGGAGCCGACGGCGAAAACACGGAAAAACCCCGAATCTATGAAATCCCGGACAAGGATGCGCCCGGTATCGAGGGCATGCCCGAAGAAAACCGCCCCAATCAGCGCCCGATCTACGAGGATACCGGCTCTGGGATAGAAGATGAATAAAAAAGGCCCCGACCTTGGCCGAACGCCGACGTTTTCCTTTGACCATACTCCTGCTCGACAACTACGACTCGTTCACGTACAACCTGTACGACTACCTGCGCCAAGCGGGCGCTCAGTGCGTTGTAGTACGTAACGATTCACCGGAACTGCTGGCTTTTTCGCCCGAAGACTTCGATGGCGTGGTGCTGTCGCCCGGCCCCAAGCGCCCCGAAGATGCGGGCCTGATGCCCGACCTGATCCGGGCCTGGCACGAACGACTGCCCATGCTCGGCATTTGTCTGGGGCACCAGGCACTGGGATGTTTTTTCGGCAGCAAGGTCGTGTTGGCTGATGTGCCGATGCACGGCAAAACCTCCACGGTTCGGCACAAAGGCCATCCGTTGTTTGCGGGTGTACCCGAGCAATTTTCGGCGATGCGCTACCATTCGTTGGTTGTGCAAGGCCCATTGGAGGCACCTCTGCACTGCATTGCGAGCACCGACGATGGTGCGGTCATGGCCTTGGCGCACGAGCGGTTACCGCTGTTGGGTGTACAGTTTCACCCGGAATCCGTGCTGACCGAGCATGGTCACCGGCTTATAGCAAACTGGGGAACGCTTGTACGGGAAAGGAAAAACGGACACACCTCACTTTTTACGCACCAGCATCAGTCCGTCCCGTAGCGGCAGCAGCAAGTTTTCTGCTCGTTCATCGGCTTGAACCAAGGCGTTGAAAGCGCCGAGGGCTTCCGCTGCGGCATCGGTCGGGCCGTTTTGCAACACCTTGCCGTCCCACAGCACATTGTCGGCCAAAAGAAAGCCGCCGGGCCGCAGTTTGGGGAAAGTGAGCGCGTAGTGCCGGGCGTAGTCGAGCTTGCCCCCGTCCAAGAAAACGAGGTCAAAATTGTCGTCCAAGTTGGGAACGATGTTTTCGGCTTTGCCGATGTGGAGCACTACGCGGTCTTCCACTCGGCTCAGTCGCAGGTGTTTCTGAATGATGGGAGCCAGTTCGTCGTTGGCCTCGATGGTATGCACCCGGCTGCCGTCGGGCAAGCCATCGGCCATACAAAGGGCGCTGTACCCGGTGAATGTGCCGATTTCGAGCACAAGCATCGGGCGCAGCATCTGACAGATCATTTTCAGGAGCATACCCTGCAACGGCCCGGCGAGCATCTGCGGGTTGAGGGTGCTGAGGTGGGTCTCGCGTTCGAGCGCTTGCAACAAAGGGCCGGGTGGGGTACTGTGTCGGAGGCAGTATTGGAGCCGTTTTTCCTCATTGTTCATGGCAGGAGCAAGGCGGTGTTTTATTCCGCTTGGGGCGGCAATTTCCAAAAAACGGGCAATTTTCGGGTATCAGACTTTTTTTTTAAAAAACTTTTCCTCGTTTGGAGAAACGCCTTACCTTTGCACACGCTTTTTGAAAAGGGTGTTTTTCTGGGCAAAAAGTACGTTGTTTGAAGGAGATTTTTGTTTTTACGCCCGTGGATTAGAGGCTATCGGCCAGTGTAGCTCAGTTGGTAGAGCAGCTGATTTGTAATCAGCTGGTCGGGGGTTCGAGTCCCTCCACTGGCTCTGTCGGGAGTTACTGGTTAGAGGGTTAGAAGATTTCTGGTTACACATAATCGCGCAACCAGAAACCTTCTAACCCTCCAATCAGAAACCTTCTAACCAGAAACCCAATAACCTGTAAACACAAAAAGGGGGTGCCCCGGAGTTGGAGAGCCGGGCCAGACTGTAAATCTGGTGCTTCACTGCTGAGTAGGTTCGAATCCCACCACCCCCACACTTGAATGATGAATGAAGAATGATGAATTATTTCTACGAGTGATAGCCTAAATAATTCATCATTTATCATTCATCATTCAGCTTGCGGTGGTAGCTCAGTTGGTAGAGCGTCAGCCTTCCAAGCTGAATGTCGCGAGTTCGAATCTCGTCCGCCGCTCTTGTTCATTGAGCGATTGAGCGATTGGGTGATTGGGTATTAATCACTCAATCACCTAATC
>JBEBHD010000127.1:0-14567 GCA_040080915.1 Saprospiraceae bacterium | reverse complement strand
TCGGGCGGCCGTCCAGGAGTTTGGCCAGGGCCGCTGCCCGGAGTTCGCGCCTCGTTTTTTTCGGTACCGCAACTTCGCCGGGGGTCAGGCTGTGCCGACAGGCAGCGAGGGCTTTGCCTTTTTGCGCGTTCGACAGGATGCCGTAGTGCCGCTCGCAGTTCGGCCCTTGACCTTGGCAGTGGAGGACACTACCGACGTGAACTACAGCAGCCACAAAGCCAAAAAAGGGATGGGGATTTTGGGCGGGCCAAAAGGAACGCAGGGCATCAACATACACAGTGTCTTGGCCCACACTACTGGACATTTTGGGAATGAGACCTTCCAGGTTTGACAAACCTGGAAGGTCTGGGTACACGAAAACAAAAATGTCCAGTAGTGTGGTCTTGGCCCTGAGCCCCGAGGGCGAGCCATTGGGCTTGATCGGGCAGCATATTTGGGCACCCACAGAGAGCAAATCCAAATCGGAGAACATCCCATGTCCAAGTTGCCGATAGAGGACAAAGAAAGCATGAAATGGATCAGATTGATGCGCCATGTCAATCGGGCCTTCAATGGGCTGGGAAACCGGGTGTTGTTCATTGCCGATCGGGAGGGTGACTTTTATGAGCACGTTGCTGAGCGGAGGGAAGAAAATGTGGGGTTGCTGGTTCGGGGCAAGAATTTGGGGCACCACATTGTTTTTGGCGATCAAAGGTGCCAAGTCAAAGACCTTCCCAATTTGTTGCCCATCCAAGGGTGCTATATATCTCACATCGCCAAGTTTTCAGCATGACGTATTGGTTTTCATGCTGAAAACTTGGCGACGCGCGGTATAAAAGGCTCAAGAATGCCCTTGGACTGTACGGTATCGTGGCGTGGAGGATCTTATGGATGGCCTACGTTGGCAAAGCCAGACCGCATGACAACGCACAACTGGTCTTTGAGCAACCGCACTTCGAAATCCTTGAAACCCTGAAGCAGAAAAAAATTCTGACCGTCAAGGACTTTTTTGTTGGCCTTGGGCAGTCTGGTCGGTTTCCAAACCTCCAAAAAACAGCCGCTTCCCGGCGAAAAACTGCTTTGGCTCGCATACGGCCAGTTGGTGCAAATCCAACGCGGCTTTGAACTGGCTGGGAAGCCCAAATTTAGTGGGACAGGATAAGTGGCTGCCGTCGAGATCAAGTTTTCCTCCGCACCGGGTGTGAGCAGGGGTTTTTACATTTCGCTTGACGACTTGGAAACTGAGCACAATTTCGTGGTCGTTCCCAAGGGCGACGACTATCCCTTGTCGGAAAAAATCGAGGTGGTCAGCCTGCGGTCTTTTTTGGAAAAGCATTTGGTGGGGTTTTAACCCATCTCCCCCACCGCCAGCCACGCCATCAGCCCCATGCCCGTTTCCAGCGCCGCCTCGTCAATATCGAACGTGTTAGTGTGAACGGGGGCGGTGATACCACGCTCCGAATTGCCGGTGCCGAGGCGGTAAAAACAGGCGGGCATGGCCTGCGAGAAGTAGGCAAAATCTTCGGAGGTCATGCGCAGTGGAAGGTCGGTCACGTTTTCGGGGCCGAGGTACTGAACTGCCAACTTGCGGGCACGGGCCGTAAGTGCCTCGTGGTTGTGCAGCACAGGGTAGCCTTTTACGATTTCGAATACGCAGGCACCGCCCATACCCTTGGCGATGCTTTCCGCCATCTTTTTCATGCGCCGGTGCGCCTCGGCCCGCCATTTCTCGTGCATGGTGCGGAAGGTGCCCTCGATTTTTACTTCGTTGGGAATGACGTTGGTGGCACCGCCCACGGAGTTTATTTTTCCGAAGGTGAGCACCGACGGCACGGTGGGGTCACCGTAGCGGCTCACCACCTGCTGGAGCGCCACGAGGATTTGGGCGCTTATGGCCACCGGGTCAATGCAGTCGTGCGGCATGGCACCGTGGCCGCCCCGACCTTTTACGGTGACGTAGATTTCGTCTGCCGAGGCCATGTAGGCCCCGGCCCGGAAACCGACCATGCCCGCACGCAGCGGGGGGTGTACATGTTGGCCGAAAATGGCGGTCGGGCGCGGGTTTTCGAGCACGCCAGCCCTGATCATCAGGCTGGCACCGCCCGGCAGTTTTTCCTCTCCTGGCTGGAAAATGCACTTCACCGTGCCGGAAAACTGCCCGCGCAATTCGTGCAAAATGCGCACCGCGCCGAGCAGCGCCGAGGTGTGAACGTCATGCCCGCAGGCGTGCATCACGCCGGGGTTTTGGGAGCGGTAGGGTACGTCGTTGGCTTCGTGGATGGGCAACGCGTCGAGGTCGGCACGCAGGGCGACGGTTTTTTTGCGGGGGTTGTGGCCGCGAACGAGAGCCACCACGCCCGTGCCAGCCACGCCCTGCCGGTACTCCACGCCCCACTCGGCGAGGTATCTGGCCACGTATCGGGCGGTTTCGGTTTCCTGAAACGATAGTTCGGGGTGTTGGTGCAGGTGGCGGCGGTATGCCGTGATATCGGGCAGGTACTGCCGGGCGAGAGAGCGGATGCGTTCGTGCATGGGCGGAAAAAGTTAGGGCAGGGGCAAAACTACTGGTTCCGGGAGCAACAATTAACCCAAAAATATGCGCCCTTGCTGGACTTGATTTCGGGACTGCCGGAGTACTTATACTTCGCGCTGCGAGGTTTTGTGCATGGCCTTCGGCCTAATATTTTCATTAGCAGCGCTCAGTATGACAAAAGCGGCTTCGCACCTTGCGGTGCGAGGTATATTTTGTGTGCTGCCGCGTCCGACCACATCACGGACGAATGCGCAAGCGACAGCCCCGTTCGGTGTGGCCCTTGGACATGTTCAACTACCTTTATTTTCGGCCTTGGCCGCATCCGGCAAATACCTACTTTTGCAACGGCCATGCTGTAACAGGTTGTTTTCCTGCCTGCCGATCCAGCGCAATACACCATCGCCGATGATGGACTCATGCAGAACCCGGCAAGAGGTTGCCCAAGAGTGCGGTTTTGACCGGAAGAAACTTGCAAATTTGCTCAAGCGCCACCAGATCGAACTGCGCACGGAGACGTGGCGGGGCACGCCCTGCTGCTCACCATCTGCGTGGACGACGGGCTGCAAGAAGTGCTCATTGAAAATTGGTCATTTTTCGCTGCGTTCGGCGTTCCCGTCAGCGGCGACGAATTTTTTCAAAATTGGCGCGATTGAGTGTAGCGCCGATTTAGCCGTTTTGAATGGGTACACATTTTTCAAGAAAAAACCCCATTGTAGTTCGTCGGAAAATGTGTACCCTTTTTAAACTTGAGTTTTTACCTTTGCCGCAACACATGATCCAGACCATAATTTCCAGCAGCATTATTATTCGTTCCGGTGTACGCACCTGACGTGGTATGGCTGTTTGGAAAAAACACAAGACCCCGGCAAGTGCGCAACACTTGCCGGGGTTTTTACTTTGGGTAACTTTGCGGCTTTTTAAAAGCCAAATCAATCGAACCATTCCTTCCACATGTACCGCGAATTCAAACACCTCCACCTCCCCTCCATAGACGCCGAAATCCGCCAGTTCTGGGAGGACGAAAAGATTTTTGAGCAGTCCGTCCGGCAGCGACCAACCGACCGCTCCTTCGTGTTTTACGAAGGCCCGCCCTCGGCCAACGGCAAACCCGGCATCCACCACGTCATGGCCCGCACGGTCAAAGACCTGTTCTGCCGCTATCGCACCCTTCAGGGCTACCGCGTGGAGCGCAAGGGCGGCTGGGATACCCACGGCCTGCCCATCGAACTGCAGGTGGAGAAGGAACTCGGTATTACCAAGGAGGACATCGGCAAAAAAATATCCGTGGACGCCTACAACCAGGCCTGCCGCACCACGGTCATGCGCTACAAAGACCTTTGGGACGACGTGACCCGCCGCATGGGCTACTGGGTGGACTTGGACAACCCGTACATCACCTTCGAAAACAACTACATCGAGTCCGTCTGGTGGCTGCTCCAGCAGTTGTACAACAAAAAAACACCCACGGGTGAGTCGTACCTGTACAAGGGCTTCACCATCCAGCCGTTCAGCCCGGCGGCAGGTACAGGCCTGTCGAGCCACGAACTGAATATGCCGGGGACGTACAAGGAGGTGACGGACATTTCTGCAATCGCCATGTTCAAGGTCAAACGCGATGCCGCCTCGGCATTTCTTTTTGACCTCGAAACCGAAGACGTGCGCATTCTCGCTTGGACGACCACGCCTTGGACTTTGCCTAGTAACGTAGCGCTCACCGTCGGGCCAAATATTGAGTACGTCAAAGTGCAAACCCTCAGTCCGTATACCGGCCAACCCGTGAGTGTGGTGTTGGCCAAGTCGCGTTTGGCCGCCTATTTCAACCCCGAGGACGAGGGTCAGCCGTTTGACGGCTTCAAGGTCGGCGACAAAAAACTGCCGTACCGTGTGGCAAAAAGCGACACCCCCGGCAGCGCCCTCGTCGGCATCCGCTACGAACAACTCCTGCCCACACCCGCCGCCGATGCCCCCGAACTGGAAGCCAATGCCTTCCGTGTCATCCCCGGCGACTGGGTGACCACCGAAGACGGCACCGGCGTGGTACACACCGCGCCCTATTTCGGTGCCGACGACTTCCGCGCCTGCAAGGCTGCCGGTGTGCCGTTTATCGGCTTGCCCAACGCCAAGGCACCCGAGCTGCCCTTCCCGCTCGTGGATCGGCAGGGGAAATTTGTGGACGAGGTGCCGGAGTTCGGCGGGCGCTACGTCAAAGCCGAGTACTACCCCGCCGAGGTGCAAAAAGACGCGGCATTCAAACCCACCGACCTGCTCATCGCTCTGCGCCTGAAGGAAGACAACAAGGCGTTCAAAATCGAAAAATACAAACACACCTACCCCCACTGCTGGCGCACCGATAAACCCGTGCTGTACTACCCGCTCGATTCGTGGTTCGTACGCGCTTCGGCGGCCAAAGAGCGCATGGCGGAACTGAACAAAACCATCAACTGGAAACCCGCCTCCACAGGGACCGGCCGTTTCGGCCAGTGGCTCGAAAACCTGCAGGACTGGAACCTCAGCCGCTCGCGGTACTGGGGGGTTCCGCTGCCCATCTGGACAGGTAAGTTTTCAGGAACATTTACAAGGACTTTGGGTGAACCACATACTGAAAAAGGGTGGATCAAAGGGGCCGTGCCAGCGGCTGGCATACATGAACAAGTATATGCTATTGGCTCTTTTGAAGAGTTGAAAAAGCATGGTTATTTGTTAAAAGTGAAAGGTCTAACTGATTTACTCAAAATAGCCGATAGCCCATTTATTCAAAGAATACGTGAGTTAAATGAATCCAACAAACCAAAGTTTGGAATTAAGGGAGTAGATGGCGAGGTTGAAATTGTTGAAAGCGAAAGTGATTCGTTTATCAATAAAATCGACATTGAAGGGCTACTCACCAATTCTGAAAATAGAATTCTAACTGCTGAAGATGTTGCTTCTGCTAAAATTACTGCCAGCCTTTTAATAGAATTTGGCTTGCTTGAATCTTTAAAAAATAAGTCAATAGATGATCTTGATTTTCATAGACCATATATTGACAATGTAGTTTTAGTATTCAAAAATGATGCTGGAGAATTTGAAACAGACAAACTGTGGATTCGTGAACTCGACCTCATTGATGTCTGGTTCGACTCCGGCTCCATGCCATACGCGCAGTGGCACTACCCGTTTGAGAATCAAGAAATTTTCAAAAACAACTTTCCCGCCGACTTCATCGCCGAAGGCGTGGACCAAACCCGAGGCTGGTTTTACACCTTGCACGCCATTGCTACAATGGTGTTTGATTCCGTGGCGTTCAAAAACGTGGTGTCCAACGGCCTTGTACTGGACAAGGAGGGCAACAAAATGTCCAAGTCCAAGGGTAATGTCGTGGATCCATTCACGACCATCGAGGAGCATGGCGCCGATGCCACCCGATGGTACATGATGGCCAACGCCAACCCTTGGGACAACCTGAAATTCAACGAGGAAGGCATCATTGAGGTGCGCAACAAACTGTTCGGCACCCTGTACAACACCTACAATTTCTTTGCCCTGTACGCAAACCTTGATGGGTTCAGGATGGACGAGCAGAACGTGCTGCCCTACGAGCGCCGCACCGAACTCGACCGCTGGGTGATCTCCAAACTGTACTCCCTGGTGGCCGACTACCACGCAGCTATGGACGACTACGATGTGACCCGCGCCTGCCGCGCCATTGAGGATTTTGTGGACGAACACCTG
Source organism: Saprospiraceae bacterium (assembly GCA_040080915.1). GTDB lineage: Bacteria > Bacteroidota > Bacteroidia > Chitinophagales > Saprospiraceae > M3007. Next base: position 8,344 of record JBEBHD010000127.1, on the reverse strand, counting down.
TCCAACTGGTACGTCCGCCTCTCGCGCCGGCGTTTCTGGAAAGGCTCTCCCCTCCCTGTTGGGGAGGGGTCGGGGGTGGGGCCGGGCGAGGATAAACTGGCAGCCTACCAGACCCTGTTCGAGTGCCTCATGGTGACTAGCCAACTCATGGCCTCCGTGGCGCCGCACTTTTCCGACTGGCTGTACCGCAACCTGACGGCACCGATAAAAGACGTGGCCAAGCAAAAAAACACCCCGCTGCGCCACGACTCCGTACACCTGACCGATCTGACTTTGCCCGACCCGGCCAAAGTAGACGCGGCGTTGGAAAAGCGCATGGACTACGCCCAGCGCATTTGCTCGCTGGCATTGAGTATCCGCAAAAAGGAAAAACTGCGCGTGCGCCTGCCCCTTCAAAAAATCCTGTTGCCGGTGCTCGACGAGGCGTTCATGGCCGAAGTAGACGGCGTGAAAGACCTGATCTTGTCGGAAATCAATGTGAAGCAAATCGAGTACATCACCGACGCGACGGGGTTGTTGAAAAAAGGTGCCAAGGCAAATTTTAAAACCCTCGGTGCCAAACTGGGCAAGGACATGAAAGCCGCAGCGGAGCTAATCGCCAATTTCACCAACGAGGAAATTAGTGCATTGGAAAAATCAGGTGTACTGGAAATCGTGTTCAACGGCAACGCCTATACGCTCACGCCCGATGACCTGATCGTGAGCACCGAAGACCTGCCCGGCTGGAAAACGGCATCTGACGGGGAAATGACGGTGGCGCTTGATGTGACGCTCACGCTCGAACTGCTCGCCGAAGGCACTGCCCGCGACCTTGTCAACCGCATCCAGAACATTCGCAAGGATAAGAACTTCAACGTGACCGACCGTATCGTCGTCACACTGGAACGGCACACCGCCCTGCTGGATGCCGTGGGCAACTTCCGCGACTACATCAAGTCTGAAGTGCTGGCTACGGATTTGGTACTGGCGGATGTGGTGGATGGAGGGGAAAAAATCGAACTGGAGGAGGGCGTTTTGGTTAATGTAAGCGTAACGATAGTATAAAAGCGCAAAATCATGGAAGAGCCGACGGCAAGTGCATTAGGAAAGGATGAAAGCCCGATCAAAGTTTTCAGGCTTTGGCACCCTGTGGCTTTCACGCCGGTGTGGGCACAATGTGACACGTCGATAATGGACGATATATCCGACTCTTGGCTCAAACAGCGAGAACAACTTCAAGACAATTCCGAGGAGTACAAAGCCTTTTTGGAAAGGTTAAAGCGCGAACACGCCATTGAAACAGGCATTGTGGAGCGGATGTATGACCTAAGTGCCGGAATTACGGAAGCCTTCATTAATGATGGTTTCCGAAGTTCTTTGTTGAGCCATACCGATACGAATATTGAGCCACAAACGCTCATGCAGCATCTGAATGACCACCTGGATGCGGTGAACTGGGTGTTCGACATTATCAAAGACAATCGACCTTTCTCTGTTTCCATGGTCAAGCAGTTGCATCAGCTGGTGACCCGGCATCAAGACACGGCAGAAGGGCGAGATGCTTTTGGTACAAAGCGAAAAATCCCCCTGCTCAAAGGCAAGTTCAAGGAATGGGAAAACAACCCCACCCGGGCTGATGGCACCAAGATTCTGTACTGCCCGCCCGAGCATGTTGATGCTGAAATGGATAGCCTCGTGGAAGCCTACAACCGCCTTGCCGAAACGGGAACGCATCCACTTCTTTTAGGGGCCTGGGTTCATCATGCCTTCTCCATTATCCATCCCTTTCAAGACGGCAATGGCCGGGTATCTCGACTGCTTGCCAGCCTGATTTTGGTAAAAGCAGGTTTTTTTCCCTTGACCGTACTTCGGGAAGAGGCTAAGGTGAAATACATCGAAGCGCTCGAAAAGGCAGACCACGGCATGCCCCAGCCGTTTGTTTCCTATCTCGGTGAAGTGCAAAAACGGAACATCCAGAAGGCGCTGAATGTGCAGGAAGTTTCTGCTTCCTCGTTTGAGGCGGTGCAAGAGGCATTAATCCAGAAAATCAGGACGCAAAAGCAAGCAAAATCAGGCACACTTGCAGAAGGCAGGAGAAAAATATTTGCTGTTTGCGACTCTTACCTCCAAGACGTTGAGCAAAATCTGAAGAAAAAATATGGCAAAGATGTCGGTGTTTTTTTGGGGAAATCCTCCTTTGACGACGACAGCTTTTATCCCAACACACAGCGCCTCCGACAAGATTCATATTTCGGCCAAATCATAAGTTATGCCCAAAAGCATAATTACTACTTCAACCGAAGTTTGCCGAAGGCGTGGTTTGTTCTGGGCTTTGAGTTTTCCAAAGAGAGGAAATACCACGTTGGAATCACCATTCACCACTTTGGATACGAAGACGGAGCCTTGGCGATAGGCGCATTTTTGGAGCAAAAAAGCAAACATGAAGAAGAGGATTTAAATATCGTGTTGCCATTAGCCATCCCGCCGCACGTGGTTTCTGCATATTCTAACGGCGCAGGTAAAGAAGCCAACATCAGGCGTTATTTGCAGGACACGCTGACGGCTGTGCTGGCGCAAATTGCGAGCGAACTGTAGCAGACGAGGTATGTTCTTTGTTGCGAGTGTTGAACCCGTACCTTTGGCCCCCACAACAACCGACCGCACTATGCGCATTTTCTTCTACCTGCTCCCTGCCCTGCTCGCTGCCACGCTGAACGCTCAAACAGACACCCTGCCGCCCAACCTCCACCTCCTCCGATACGCCGACCCCTTCATCGGCACCGATGCGCATGGGCACACCTTCCCCGGTGCCACCGCCCCCTTCGGCATGGTGCAACTCAGCCCCGACACCCGGCTCGAAGGATGGGATGGCTGCTCCGGCTACCACTATTCGGACAAAAAAATCTACGGCTTCAGCCACACCCACCTCAGCGGAACAGGTGTGCCCGATTACTGCGACATTTTACTCCAGCCGTACATGCGGGAGGTCAAATTGGAGCCAGAGTCGTACGCATCCACGTTTGACAAAAAAAGCGAACGCGCCGAACCGGGCTACTACGCCGTGGCCCTCAACGAAGCCACCGACCGGATTTCGGTAGAACTGACCTCAACGGATCGTGTGGGCGTACACCGCTATATTTTTCCCGCCAACCGCGAGTTCGGCCATATCCTGCTTGACTTGCGCCACCGCGATCAGGTGCTCGCATCCAGCCTCACCGCCGTCAGCGACCGCGAGCTTGTAGGCTACCGGATTTCCAGCTCCTGGGCCAGGGATCAGCGCCTGTACTTCGCCATCCGGTTTTCCCGACCCTGTTTCAACATGCGTATTTTCGACATGACCTTAGACCCGATCATGTCGCAACGGACCGTGAACAGCAAAGCCATCGTGTCATTGCTGGATTTTTACAGTTACGAAGGCCAACCCGTGGTAGTCACAGTAGCACTGTCGTCCGTGAGCGTGCAAAACGCTCGTCAAAACCTCGATGCGGAGTGCAACCACTTCGATTTCGACCGTGTGCGCGCCGAAACCCAGGCCAAATGGGCCAAACAACTGGGCAAGATCACCGTGGAAGGCGGCACCGAGGCCCAAAAACGCACGTTTTACTCCTCGCTTTACCACACTATGCTGGCCCCGAACATCTACTCCGACGTGAACGGCCAGTACCGCGGGCGCGACAAAGAAGTGCATCAGGCCGTCGGCCACGAGGTGTACACGGTATTTTCCCTTTGGGATACTTACCGCGCCACCAAGCCGCTGTTTACCATCCTCGAACCCCGGCGCACCAACGATTTTGTACAAACATTCCTGCGGCAGTACGAACAGGGCGGACTGCTTCCGGTGTGGGAGCTCAGTGCCTGCGAGACCGATTGCATGATAGGCAACCACGCCATTCCCGTCATCGCCGATGCTTGGCAGAAAGGCATCCGCGCCTTCGACAAAAACAGGGCGCTCGAGGCCATGCTGGCCAGCGCCAACCACGATCGTTACGGCCTCCAATGGTACAAAAAACTCGGCTACATCCCCTCCGACGAGGAATCAGAGTCGGTGTCCAAAACCCTCGAATACGCATTCGACGACTGGTGCATAGCGCAGTTTGCCAAAGCCATTGGCCGCCAGGGCGTAGCCGACTCCTTCCTGCAGCGGGCGCAGTTTTACAAAAACTTGTACGACCCGTCCACAGGCTTTTTCCGCGCGCGGAACAACGCCACGTGGCACGCCCCGTTCGACCCTTTCGAGGTCAATTTCAACTACACGGAAGCCAATGCCTGGCAGTATCGTTTTGCTGCCCCGCAGGACGTATCGGGCATGATGCGCCTGTTCGGCGGGCGTGAGGCATTTGCCAAACAACTCGACGCGCTTTTTACCGCCCAGCCCAAAACCACGGGCCGCCAGCAAGCCGACATAACCGGCCTTGTGGGGCAATATGTGCAAGGCAACGAACCCAGCCACCACATGGCCTACCTGTACAACTACGCCGGGCAACCCTGGAAAGCCCAGCAACGCGTGAGGCAAATCCTTGACGAGCAGTACACCGACAAACCCGACGGCCTGAGCGGCAACGAAGACTGCGGCCAAATGTCAGCCTGGTACGTTTTATCAGCCCTCGGCTTTTACCCTGTGACCCCCGGCAGTCCGGAATACGTCATCGGCACGCCGCTGTTTGACAAAGCCACAATTCACTTGGACAACGGACAAACCTTCAGCGTCTCGGCCAAAGGCGCTTCGACGCGGCAGAAATACATCCAGCAAGCGTTCCTGAATGAGCAACCCTGGAACAAGACGTGGTTTTCCCACGAAGACCTGCTCGCCGGCGGTGAGCTCCGGTTCGACATGACCGACAAACCCTCCGTCTGGGGCAAAGCCGAAGCGAACTGCCCCGTGGCGGCCATTGATGCTCCGGCGTTGGTGCCCGTTCCGTTCGTGGCCGATGCGAAACGTGTTTTTCAAAACAAACAAGCGATCAAACTCGGCTGTGCTGATCCGTTGGCCAGTATTTTTTACACCCTCGACGGCAGCGTGCCGAACCGGGATTCTTCGGCACGGTACACCAAACCGATCGCGATTACAGAAACGGGCAAAATTCGGTTTATGGCCGTGCGCGGTGATCAAGCAAGTATCGTGGACGAAGCCGAGTTTTTCAAGCTGCGTTCCGATTTGCGCATCCAGCGCCTTGCCACCAAGTACAGCCCCCAATACACCGGTGGTGGCGACCAAGCGCTGGTGGATTTGCAGCCTGGCGGAGCCGACTTTCGCTCCGGGCGCTGGCAGGGTTACGAGGGTGTCAACCTCGACGTTGTGCTCGATCTGGGAAGCAAAAAAAACCTACGGTCGCTGCGGGCCAACTTTCTGCAGGACGAAAACGCGTGGATATTTTTCCCGACCAAATTGGTGATCGAGCTGTCCGACGATGGCAAGACGTTTCGCCCGGCAGGCGAGGTGGCGAACGATGTGCCGTACACGGCCACAGGCTCGTTGCAGAAAAAAATGGCGTTCGAGTTCGAGGACACAGCAGCGGCCCGTTACGTCCGGGTAGTGGCCCATAGCCTCGGCAAGTGCCCGGCAGGGCACAAGGGCGCGGGTGGTTTATGTTGGGTTTTTGCCGACGAAATTTATGTGGAGTAGTAGAATTGGCGCATGTCGTGCCCTTGTCTGTGATTCATCTTTAACACCTTGCGGTGCGAGGTATAATCAAAATAGCAGGCCAAAGGCCATGTACAAAATCTCGTAGCGCGAAGTATAAAAAACACAACCGCTCACCAACGCCGCCGCCCCAGCGATAGCACCGTGGCAGCCAGAAAAACCGCGATCAGCGAGAGGAAATAAACTACGTCGCGGGAGTCAAGCACGCCCCGGCTGAGCGAATCGTAGTGGTACTGGATTCCAATCGCCTGCACGATGTCGTCTGTTTTTCCGAAAAAAACGGGCAGGCGGCTGAGCAGATCGAACGCCTGGAACACGAAAAAGCACAGAAACGCGGCCAAAAGAAAGGCAATGATCTGGTTGTTGGTGAGTGAGGAAGAGAAGATGCCGATTGCGACAAATGCCGCCGCCAAAAACAACAGCCCGATGTATGAGCCGAGAATACCCCCGGAGTCGAGGTTGCCGGGCGGAGCGCCGAGGTTGTGAACCGTGACGTAGTACAACGCCGTGGGCAACACCGCGAAGGCGACCAAGGCCAGACAGGCCAAAAATTTGCCGCCCACGATTTGCCAGTCGGAGATCGGGCGCGTTACGAGTAGTTCAATGGTTCCCGTTTGCATTTCTTCGGCAAAGGTGCGCATGGTGACCGCCGGAATCAGGAACAGAAAAATCAGCGGCGCCATGGAAAACAGCGTGTTGAGGTCGGCAAAGTTGCCTTCCAGGATACTGTACTCCGGGAACACCCAGAGCAACAGGCCCATCAGCACCAAAAAAATGCCGATCACGATGTACCCGATGAGCGAGGAGAAAAAGGCGTTGATTTCTTTGAAAAAAATGGCAAGCATGGCTGACGGTGGACGGTGAAAAGGAGAAACGAATCAATCGGTTAATGACTCCCGTGTAAGCTGTTGGAAGACATCCTCCACGCTGAAGATTTCTTTGTGCAGCTCCAGCAGGGTCAGGTTATTTTTGGAGGCAAACGCCGAAACGGCTGGGCGCAGATCGTGGTCAGTGGCGGCACTGAGTTGCCAGCGGTTGGCCCCCAAGGATTTCACCTGTTGGACGTTGGCAATTGTTTCGAGCCGTTTTTTATCCACGGTTTCGCCAAATTCTACGGTGACGAGGCTTTGACCTGTAAACTGGCGCTTGAGGTCGGCGATAGGAGCATCGGCGGCAATTTTTCCCTTGTTGATGATGATGGCACGGTCGCACACAGCCTCCACTTCGCCAAGGATGTGGGTGGACAGAATCACGGTTTTTTCGCGTCCCAGTTCTTTGATGAGCTGGCGGATATCCACGATCTGATTCGGGTCGAGGCCCGAGGTCGGTTCATCAAGGATGAGTACTTGGGGGTCGTGCAGCATAGCCTGCGCCAGGCCCACGCGCTGCCGGTAGCCTTTGGACAGTTCGGCGATGCGCTTGTGCCGGTGGGAGGTCAGGCCGGTGCGCTCCACCATGTCGGCCACTCGTTGGCGGGGGTTGGGCACCCGATGGATACCGGCGGTGAACTCCAGGTACTCCCGCACATACATGTCGCGGTACAGCGGGTTGTGCTCCGGCAGGTAGCCTACGCAGGCGCGGGCTTGCATGGGCTGGGCAGTCACGTCGTGGCCGCACACCTCGGCGCTGCCGCCGCTCTGGGGCAGGTAGCCAGTGATAATTTTCATGGTGGTCGTCTTGCCCGCGCCGTTGGGGCCGAGGAAGCCGAGCACTTCGCCCTTGCGCGCGGAAAAGGAAATACTATCCACGGCGTGTTGGGTGTCGTAGGTTTTGGTCAAGTTGTGGACGATGACGGACATGGTGGCGTGTTCTATTTTTTATTTAACAGCGGCGGCGTTCGCTCATTGAAAAGCAACAACTGCTCGTCGGCAGGTTGGTATTTTGGCAAAAGTCCGAATTTTTCAACAATGTGCTCTGGGATGGGCAGCCTTGCCAAGTTTTGAGGCTCAGCTTTCAGGGCACCTGAACCGTAACTTTTGCTCACGTAATGCAGGTTGGCCAAGGTATCCGGGTGGTTCAAGGCTTGCCAGAGGGCGTGAATCTGTTTTGGGTTTTTCGAGTGTGTGTAAACGCAGTGCAGGCAATGTAAGGGAACAGCCCCTGCTTCGTTGCGGATAAACCGGGTGCTACGCCGACCCAAATACGCAAACAACAGTTCCGGCACGGCCCTTTTTTCTTGTTTGTACCACGGCTTTCGTTGGCCGATCAAAGCACGCTCCGGCAGGCCGATGCCTTCGCCTTTTTTCAAATAGCGTTGGACGTTTTTTGGAAGGATCGAAACGTGATCTTCGACTGAAAACAATAAGGTTGGCCGCCCCTTTTGATCCAGTTGGACGAGGTCGTCTTCCGTCAAAACATCGCCCAAAACGTCGCGAGTCCTCCCAATCGCTTTTTTAAAAAAATCGCTGGGGAGTCCGCTTTCGGCAGCTTGTTTTGAGGTCAAAAAGAAAAATTCGTTGGCTCCGGTTGCGATACCGCGCATCACGGCTGCAAAATCGGAAAGTCGGTACCGGCTGGGCGGCGCAACATTTTGAGGCCGTGAAAACCCGGCTTTCAAGGCTTCGGGCATAGGTCTTCCTTGCAGACAGAAAGGATTTTTTCAAAAGGGTGCATGAGTGAATGTAGTTTATACCTCGCACCGCAAGGTGCGAAGCCGCTTTTGTCATACTGAGCGCTGCTAATCAAAATAGTAGGCCGAAGGCCATGCACAAAACCTCGCAGCGC